>NZ_JBFSVA010000013.1:0-144377 GCF_041467655.1 Vibrio sp. 10N.247.311.49 | reverse complement strand
CTCGCATCTCGCATCTCGCATCTCGCATCTCGCATCTCGCATCTCGCATCTCGCAGTATGTTACAAGCAATAAAAAGCCCCGCAAGCTTTCACTTGCGGGGCTTTTTTAGCTAATTGAGAAAAGGGCTAATTACTTACCAGCTTCTTTTTCTGCTTTAACTTTTGCAATCACTTCGTCAGCAACGTTAGTTGGACATGGTGCGTATTGTGCGAATTCCATAGAGAATTGGCCACGACCAGAAGTGATAGTACGTAGGTGACCGATGTAGCCGAACATCTCAGAAAGAGGTACGTCAGCTTTAATACGAACACCAGTAACGCCAGCTTGTTGATCTTTGATCATGCCACGACGACGGTTAAGGTCACCGATAACATCACCAACGTGATCGTCTGGAGTGAACACGTCAACGTTCATGATTGGCTCAAGAAGTTGCGCGCCAGCTTTAGGCATAGATTGACGGAATGCGCCTTTCGCTGCGATTTCAAATGCGATAGCAGATGAATCGACTGCGTGGAAACCACCATCGAAAAGTTCAACTTCAACGTCTAGAGTTGGGAAGCCAGCTAGTACGCCGTTTTCCATCATAGATGCGAAGCCTTTCTCAACTGCAGGCCAGAATTCTTTAGGAACGTTACCGCCCACAACTACAGAGTTGAACTTGAAGCCAGAACCTGCTTCGCCTGGTTTGATACGGTAATCGATCTTACCGAATTGACCAGAACCACCAGATTGCTTCTTGTGCGTGTAGCTATCTTCAATTGCTTGAGTGATAGTTTCACGGTAAGCAACTTGAGGAGCACCTACAGTTAGGTCAACGCCGTATGTACGCTTAAGGATATCTACCTTGATGTCTAGGTGAAGTTCACCCATACCTTTCAGGATAGTTTCGCCAGTCTCTTCGTCAGTCTCAACTTGGAAAGATGGATCTTCTGCAACCATTTTACCGATCGCGATACCCATTTTCTCAGAACCGCCTTTATCTTTTGGAGATACAGCGATTGAGATTACTGGAGTTGGGAATACCATTGGCTCAAGCGTTACTTGGTGCTTAGGATCACATAGAGTGTGACCAGTTTGCACGTTCTTCATACCAACGATCGCAATGATGTCACCAGCTTGTGCGCTAGTTAGTTCGTTACGGTCATCAGCTTGCATCTCAACCATACGGCCAACACGTTCTGTCTTGCCAGTGAATGAGTTAAGAATCGTGTCACCTTTGTTCAGTTTACCAGAGTAAATACGAACGAAAGTTAGAGCACCGAAGCGGTCATCCATGATTTTGAATGCAAGCGCTTTGAAAGTTTCATCTGTAGAAACGATAGCGTGTTCGCCAGTTTCTTCGCCGTTCTCATCCATTAGAGGTTGAGGATCAACTTCAGTTGGTGCTGGTAGGTAATCTACTACAGCATCAAGGATAAGTTGCATACCTTTGTTCTTGAACGCAGAACCACAGAACGTTGGGAAGAATGCGATATCACGAGTACCTTTACGGATACAACGCTTAACGTCTTCAATAGAAGGCTCTTCACCTTCCATGTAAGCTTCCATTAGGTCATCGTCTTGCTCTACAGCAGTTTCGATTAGCTCTTCACGGTATTGCTCAACGTCATCAACCATGTCCGCAGGAACATCTGTGATTTCGTAGTTTTCAGGAAGACCAGTGTCATCCCAAACGTATGCTTTACGGCTTAGTAGGTCTACAACACCAACGAACTCGTCTTCACGGCCGATTGGTAGAACCATTACTAGAGGAGTTGCACCTAGAACGTTTTTAACTTGGTCAACAACGTTGTAGAAGTCTGCACCCATACGGTCTAGTTTGTTAACGAAGATCAGACGAGATACTTCTGATTCGTTAGCGTAGCGCCAGTTAGTTTCTGATTGAGGTTCAACACCACCAGAACCACAGAATACACCGATACCGCCATCAAGAACTTTAAGAGAACGGTATACTTCAACTGTGAAGTCAACGTGTCCAGGAGTATCGATAACGTTTAGACGGTGATCGTTCCAAAAACAGCTTACAGCTGCTGATTGGATAGTAATACCGCGCTCAGCTTCCTGTTCCATGAAGTCAGTCGTTGATTCGCCATCATGTACTTCACCAGTCTTGTGGATTTGACCAGTTAGCTTAAGGATACGCTCAGTGGTAGTTGTTTTACCCGCATCAACGTGCGCGAAAATACCAATGTTTCTGTATTTCGATAAATCTGCCATTGTCTTACTCTGTTAATAGGATATAAAATGCGCGCAGAGTATATCACAATCTGTGAAGACTGATAGCTTTGCATGCATTTGGGACTAAAAAACTTTGCCTTTTTCTAACATATAGAAAAAGGCACTCAGTAGTAACAATCTAAATGATTGTTAATTATAGTGCTAACCTAAAGCCTAATCGGCGTTAAGGTTAGGCTGAATTGCTGCTGTATAGAGTAGCTGAAGTGAGTTCAATTACAACTCATCAAAAGCATTAATTGCTTCCGATAATTTTTTCACACCGTGGATCTGCATTCCTGGAATGCCACCTTTAGGCATGTTAGCCGCCGGTACAATCGCTTTCTTAAAGCCGTGTTTAAATGCTTCATTTAAACGCTCTTGTCCGCTCGGTACAGGTCGAATCTCACCCGCTAGGCCTACTTCTCCAAATACCACCACATCTTTTGGTAATGCGCGGTCTCTGAAACTAGAAAGTAGAGCCATCACCAACGCAAGATCAGCACTGGTTTCGGTTACTTTAACACCACCGACGACATTCACAAACACATCTTGGTCAGCCATTTGTAAGCCGCCGTGTTTATGCAGCACCGCTAATAACAAAGAAAGCCTGTTTTGCTCTAGGCCGACAGCGACGCGACGTGGGTTAGCCAGCTGTGAATAATCCACCAGCGCTTGGATTTCGACAAGAAGTGGACGCGTCCCTTCCCACACCACCATGACAGAACTGCCCGAGGTTTCTTCTTCACCACGAGACAAGAAGATAGCGGATGGGTTGCTGACTTCTTTTAGCCCTTGCCCTGTCATCGCAAACACACCCAGTTCATTCACTGCACCAAAACGGTTTTTGTGGCTGCGTAGCGTTCTAAAACGGCTATCGGTTCCGCCATCTAATAAAACAGAACAGTCAATAATGTGCTCAAGTACTTTTGGCCCTGCTAAGGTGCCGTCTTTAGTTACGTGTCCAACTAAGAACACAGCAACGTTATTCTGTTTTGCGTAGCGCGTTAATGCGGTTGCCGATTCACGAACCTGTGCAACACTGCCCGGAGAAGATTGAACATCCGCAACGTGCATAACTTGGATCGAGTCGATAACCATGATCTTAGGTTGTTCTTTTTCTGCAACCTGACAAATCTTATCCACGTTCGTTTCTGAGAGCATCTTTAGGTGCTCTTTTGGCAATCCAAGTCGAGACGCACGCATCGCGACTTGTTGCAGAGATTCTTCCCCGGTTACATAGAGAGTCGGTAATTGAGAAGAAAGCTGACACATGGTTTGTAATAGCAGCGTTGATTTACCGGCACCCGGGTTACCACCAATCAGGATCGCAGCACCCGGTACGACACCACCACCAAGTACGCGGTCTAGCTCTTTAAAGCCACTACTAAAGCGTGGTACTTCTTGTAGATTAATTTCAGATAATGTCTGAACGCTCGATTCTGTTACTGCACCTGCATAACCAGATAATCTTTCATTGCGCGCTACTTGAGGTGAAGCGGCTAACCTAACTTCTGTAATCGTGTTCCAAGCACCACATGCGTTGCACTGCCCCTGCCAACGTGGAAAGTCAGCACCACAGTCATTACACACATAAGCTCGTTTTGCCTTAGCCATAAAACCTCAATAATTTACTCAGTTACACAATGATGTTGTCAATTTGTGACTTATTTGACCGTACGGGTGAAAATAAACGTTGCAGTCATACCACTTATACTTAAAGATCGATTTAAACTAGTCGATAACATAAATGCACCGTCCATTCTAACAAGAAAAGTATGCAGCAATCTGAAATTCTATCTGTAGCAGAACGTCTTATCCCGGCCTACCACGCCGAAGATTTCGAATTCCTTCTTTCTCAAATGACAGAAGGCGAATCTCCGTCTCTAAAACTGCTCGTTAAAATGGAACTGAATCGTATCATGGCTCCGTGTACAAAGAGCATTGATTTACGCGGGCGTATTGATAATGAGTGTCGTCAGTTCACTCTCGATGGCCGTAAGCACTGGCTCGATGATATCGCTTTAAACGCATATCAACGTGGTACGAAAAAGTTTAAAGGTTACACAGAAGGCGCATGGGAGTTAGTAATGACTCCGCGAACTCAGCCTCTGAGCGTTGTTAAAACATCTTCTCAAGGTAACCACGACATTACTAGCGCCAATAGCCCGTACGAAGCGGAAGCTATTAACCTAGGTTACGACTTAAAACGCCAAGAGAACAGACTCAAGATTAGCTCGCAGGTCGAGATCACCACATCGAAAGGGCAAAGCCTACATGGTGTAACGGTTGATATCTCCCCGTCGGGTGCAAAGTTCAAAGTACCGAGCGCCTTTCGATACAACCTCGGCGAGATCATCAGCGTTAAGTTCTCAGAGCTTATCGAAAAGTCCCAAGAAAACGATGTTAACCAAGCGGTTGAATTTCGTGTTTTGGGTATCGACGAATCTTATGAGAACAACGCGGTCAAATTTCTAAGAACCATCAAGGTAAGCGACAACAATATTGTGGCTCGCTTACTCGATGAGTCTTTAAATAGCACCAGTAAGAAAACCAGCCATGAGAATCAAGATAGGATTATTCGAACTCGTACTCGAGGAATCGAACATACCTATCTAAAGCATACTTGTAACCTACCCCTGTTTTTCAGCGGCAGCGAACTAAAGCTTGCCCTACTGACGGATAACAACCATCCATTATGGCAATATTGGCACGACGAACGAAATCAACAAGCGCTGGGTACCCTGTTCAACGAGCAACGTATGAACCTGTTGGCGAAACCAGGAGTGAAGGGAACCAGTAACGTTATCTACTCTTTTACCCATGAACACCAAAACAAGACCTTGTTCTATTCAATGATGCTGCCTGAAGCCTCTCGTGAACAAAGACAGCTGTTCTGGCACATCGGTGGCAAACGTAAAAGTTGGAAGGCGTTCAAGTTCTCGGTTTTCGAACTTTCAGACACTGAGCGACAAGCATTAGCTAAACACTCGGATACGCTGGCTCAAAGCTCAGCTCAACTGACGCATTGCGGAATCTTGCAAGAGATTGGCGATCACGAAAGTGCGGCGGACTATCTTCTGAGTGAAAAGCCACGCATTCCAAGCAGTGAATTGAACCGCTTCCGTCACCCGCGTACTGTCGTCGGCAATATTCAAAGCATCTACTTTGACTCTCAGACTCGTCGTAAAGAGCCGAGATACCAATTTAAGTCACCGTTGCAACTTACATCACAAGATGGCACAGCGGCGAACGGACACACCTTAGATATTTCGAAGCGTGGACTGAGCATTAGCCTTGAACACCCAATGGTACTCAAGATTAATGATCCGGTATTAGTGAACTTCAATGAACTGCAGCTCTATGACAAGAACCTGCCACTGAGCACAGTGCCTTACCACGTAATTCGAGTGAGTCCGAATGGTCGCAACGTGCAGTTGGTTATTGCCGAGAACGCCAAGACAATGCGTACCATCGCTTTCCTTAATGGGCTTATCGATCAAAACCAAAGTAAGCTGATTAAGAAGCAAGAGATACTGCCAACACATTCGCTACTCGAATCACTGCACAACATTTTGTTGAGCAAGATGGTCAGTAACCCAATATTCATTGATAAGCCAAGTTCAACGCTGCGCTGTAAGATCATTGGTGTGAATTTCCCACTGAATAAGCATCTAACGTTACTTGCTAAGCTTGGCCATAATCAAAAGTTCTCACTCGAGCCAATCTTCAAGGGTCACACCAACTCACTGTTGGCTGAGCCACTAAAAAGAATTGAAGGTGCGGAGCCTAAGCATCATGACGTGTACATTGCTGCAGTGAAGTTTGGCGACAAAATCCAGTCGGTACACACCAAGTTGGTCAAAGACTTCGCCTCAGCAAAGGAACGCATCTTATTCATCAAGAAAGCGCAGCACTTAGGTGATGTGTATGTATTGCGAGTCACCACGGCACCTATCTTTAATCCGCTAACGAGTTTATTCCAGTCGGATTTAGAAGAGCTTTCACGCATCAGTATGCATCAAGCTAAGAAGCTAGAGAATGAGGTGACGGCGTTTATCGGTTATGGCGAGATAGAGGACATTACCGATGAAGTGCTGATTCGATTGGAGCTAACACGCTAGCCTCGAGTGGCGTATTAACTTAAGCATGAAAATTGAAAAAGCAGGCTGATAGCCTGCTTTTTTTGTGTCTGAGCCACTATTGCTAAATAAGATACATAGCCAATAGCACTTAGGTAGAGCCCCTAAGGTTTCGCTTGCCAGCTGATCTTCTGTTGCTTAGCCAATACACCCGACAAGATACACAGCACACCGCCTAAACCTGCGTAACGAACAGCAGTTTGAGCTTGCTGCTCTACTTTTGGTTTTGCGTGGTAGGCAATGCCTAAACCTGCAGAGCCCATCATCACCAAGTCATTGGCACCATCACCAACGGCAACGGTATTATGTAGTTCCAATTCGTACTCTTCAGCCAACTCTACCAAGATATCCGCTTTGGTCTGCGCCGAAACAACATCGCCTAAGACTTCACCCGTCAACTTACCGTTGACGATCTCAAGCGTGTTTGATTGAGCATGGTCTAGATCAAGGGTATCTTTCAGGTAGTCAGAGAAGTAAGTAAAACCGCCTGATGCAATCGCCGTTTTCC
This sequence comes from Vibrio sp. 10N.247.311.49, assembly GCF_041467655.1. Taxonomy (NCBI): domain Bacteria; kingdom Pseudomonadati; phylum Pseudomonadota; class Gammaproteobacteria; order Vibrionales; family Vibrionaceae; genus Vibrio; species Vibrio sp. 10N.247.311.49. The sequence goes on along the minus strand of NZ_JBFSVA010000013.1, from coordinate 137,512 downwards.
AGCCAAGCTTATTTAGAGTATTCACCAGCCCGACCAAGTCTGGCATGAATGGCAATGACTGACGCACTTGCTCTAATATCGATTCATCCGCACCTTTCAGTGCTCCTACTCGCTGGCGTAGGCTCTGTTCAAAGTCGAGCTCGCCTTGCATTGCTCGTTCTGTGATTTCAGAGACTAACTCTCCCACTCCAGCTAGCTTGGCAATCTCATCGATGCATTCAATTTGAATCGCTGTGGAATCCATATCCATCACGATCAAACCTGGCTTAGATAAGTCTGGTACCTCGCTAAGGCAAGCATAATCAAGCTTTAGCGCTTGGAGGATTTCTTCGTGTGCTGGCGTTAGATTGCCTGACATCAAAGCCACTTCATAATGCCCAACCTTCCACGTATCGAGGATGGTGTTGTAAGTGCCAGTGAAAAAGTCGATGTCATCGAAAGATTGTGGAGATAGGTACTCACCAAACACAATCCAATTGGCCTTGGATTTAGCGAGTTGAGAAGCGAAACGAGTCTCGGGGAGTCGAGTTAATAATGTCGTATGCCTTTTTATCGGCAGATATTTCTGAGCGTCCATGTGTATGATTCCTAATTAACTATGCTAAACGTTAACCTATTGCAATTTGAAAACGCAAGTCTCAATATGTCTTAATCATAACATTTGTTTATTTCAGGCTTCGTGAAACATGAATGAATCATTGTTCTCAATACGTAACGCTTTACGAATGCTAGCCCTCATTTTGTTGGCTACCATGTTCGTTGTAACGATTAAAAATACGGTCGTGATCAGTAAAGGTAACGAGAAGATCCAAGCAAAACAGTTGGAAACTCTTACCAAGCTGCTTATCTCTCAGGCATCACTTTCAGCCAGCAAGATGATCACGCAACAAGACCAAGAGCGATTGCTTGATCTGACTAACCAGCTATCTCAAGACCGACTGGTGTTCGATACCACCATCTATGATGCAGAGGGTATTCGACTGGCTTCGAGCGAAAAAGCCCTCTCGGTACGTGAGGTTCTTGGCTTAGATACGCCACTTTCAACAGCAAGTATCGGCAGACAACAGTTAGTTGAACCTATTTATTCTCCAGAGAAAACGATCATCGGCTTTATTCGAGTGACTTTTGAAACCGGTAAGATGACGGCGATTTCTGATCACCACTACCGCAAAAGTGATCACTACATGATCGGTATGGTGTTGATGGGGTTTGTGAGTGGCGTGTTGTTCATCATGCTGATTCGCAGAAGACCAACTAAGTCTGGTGAGAACTTACTATTGAAAAATGTAAGCTCATAAACACACTAGGCTGACAATAAATACTAGACTCAGAATAAGTACAGCAATCCAATAAAAAGCCCCGACGCTCAGGCAGCAACGGGGCTTTTTGTTATCTGTTAACTTATCAAGCTAAGACAAATCAAGATTATTCTTGGTCACCAAGCAACACTGAGTCTAGTGCGATAACCATCATGTCGTTGAAAGTCGTTTGACGTTCATCTGATGTCGTTTGCTCACCAGTCTTGATGTGGTCAGAAACAGTACAGATCGTTAGAGCTTTTGCGCCGTATTCAGCACACACACCATAGATGCCAGCCGCTTCCATCTCTACGCCAACAATGCCGTATTTGTCCATTACTTCGAACATCTCTGGATCTGGCGTGTAGAACAGCTCAGCCGAGAACAGGTTACCGACTTTTACGCCGACACCGAGAGCTTTGGCTGCATCTTCTGCCGCGCGCACCATTTTGTAATCCGCAATCGCCGCAAAGTCATGATCTTTAAAGCGAATACGGTTCACTTTAGAGTCAGTACATGCGCCCATGCCGATCACCACATCACGCACTTTGATATCTTCGCTCACTGCACCACAACTGCCCACACGAATGATCTTCTTCACACCAAAGTCTTTGATAAGCTCAGTCGCGTAAATAGAACAAGATGGAATGCCCATACCGTGTCCCATTACCGAAACCTTACGACCTTTGTAAGTACCGGTGTAACCAAACATGTTGCGAACGTCGCACACTTGAACCACTTCTTCTAAGAAGGTTTCAGCGATGTATTTAGCACGTAGCGGGTCACCTGGCATTAAAACTACGTCAGCGAAATCACCCATTTCAGCATTAATATGTGGAGTAGCCATTGAAAATATCCTTAATCTCAAAACAAAAAAAGAAGAGAGAGGTTTCCCTCTCTCTTCGTTAACTATTATAGAAAGCTTGTACCGTGTCCCATTGGCGATGTACCAAAGTATGACGCTAAGCTTTGACCGATATCAGCGAACGTATCGCGACGGCCTAAAGAACCGGCTGGAACCTTCTGACCGTAAACAATCACAGGGATGTGCTCACGAGTATGGTCTGTACCTGGCCATGTCGGATCACAACCGTGGTCAGCCGTTAGGATAAGCACATCATCTTCTTTCATCATATCGATGATTTCATTGATGCGACCATCGAAGTACTCAAGTGCCACTGCATAACCAGCAACATCACGGCGGTGGCCGTAAGCTGAGTCGAAATCAACGAAGTTAGTGAACACGATAGTGTTGTCGCCTGCTTCATTGATCGCTTCTTTGGTTGCTTCAAATAGCGCAGGAATACCTGTTGCTTTGGTTTTCTGAGTGATGCCACAACCCGCGTAGATATCAGAGATCTTGCCGATTGAGTGAACGTTACCGCCCTTCTCATCAACCAACTTCTGAAGAATGGTGGCTGCAGGTGGCTCAACAGAAAGATCACGACGGTTACCAGTACGTTCGAATTGACCTTTACCTGGGCCAATGAACGGACGAGCGATAACACGACCAATGTTGTAGTCTTCTAGCTCTTCACGAGCAATCTGACAAAGGTCTAATAGGTTTTGCAGGCCGAATGTCTCTTCGTGACAAGCGATCTGGAAAACAGAATCTGCAGAAGTATAGAAGATAGGCAAGCCAGTCTTCATATGCTCTTCACCTAGGTTATCTAGGATTTCCGTGCCAGATGAGTGGCAGTTACCTAAGAAACCAGACAGGCCTGCACGCTCAAGGATGCGGTCAGTCAGTTCTTTTGGAAAGCTGTTCTCTTTGTCGGTGAAGTAGCCCCAGTCAAACAGTACAGGAACACCCGCAATTTCCCAGTGACCTGATGGCGTGTCTTTACCAGAAGACAGCTCAGCAGCGTGACCGTAAGCGCCAATGATCTCAGCGTCTGCATCCATACCAGGAGCAAAGCGACCTGTAGACTCTTTGTGAGCCATCGCTAGACCTAGCTTAGACAGGTTTGGCAATGTCAGTGAACCTTTACGATCTGCATTGTCTGCAAGACCTTGGTCACAATGATCTGCGATGTGGCCCATAGTGTCAGAACCTACATCACCAAATTTGTCTGCATCCGCTGTTTCACCGATACCGAATGAATCTAAAACTAAAATAAATGCTCTTTTCATTTTCTTCACCAACTTATTGCTCTTTGCACCAGAACTCTGTTTATCGGCATACACGAGGTATGCCGATACCTGTTATTTACACGTCTTCAGAACGAATCTGACGGTAAACGTCTGGCGTTGCTGTATATTCTCCGCCCACAGTGATTGCATTTTGTAATGCTGTTGCAGCTTCTTGCCACTGTTGTTCGTTGCGAGCATGAATCATTGCTAATGGTTTATCTTCACTTGCTACTTCGCCAAGACGAATGAAGTGATCAAAACCGACTGCGTAATCAATGCTGTCAGTTGCTACGCGACGACCGCCGCCCATACCAACCACAGCCATACCAATTGCACGAGTATCCATTGCTGATACCACACCGCTTTCTAGCGCGTACACTGGTTTAATAATTTCTGCTTTTTCTAGGTAGTTATCGTAGTTCGTTACGAAATCAGCTGGACCGCCAAGGCCCGCTACCATCTTACCGAAGCACTCTGCTGCTTTACCGTTATCCAGTACTGTCATCAGTTTTTCGCGCGCTTCGTCTGAATCTTTTGCAAGGTTACCCAACACCAGCATTTCAGCACACGATGCCATCGTAATTTCTAGCAAACGTGGGTTACGGTATTCACCCGTTAAGAATTGAACCGCTTCACGAACCTCTACTGCGTTACCCGCTGAAGAAGCTAGAACTTGGTTCATGTCCGTTAGGATTGCTGTTGTTTTAGTACCTGCACCATTTGCTACTGCAACGATAGATTTCGCTAGCTCTTCTGACGCTTCGTAAGTCGGCATGAATGCGCCTGAACCTACTTTTACATCCATCACTAGAGAATCAAGGCCAGCAGCCAGTTTCTTAGATAGGATTGAAGCCGTAATTAGCGAGATGTTATCTACGGTTGCTGTGATATCACGAGTCGCGTAAACACGCTTGTCAGCAGGCGCTAGATCGCCTGTTTGACCGATGATAGCCACACCAGCATCTTTCGTTACTTCACCGAACACTTCGTTGGTTGGTGTAATGTTGTAACCCGGGATAGATTCTAGCTTGTCTAGCGTACCGCCAGTGTGGCCTAAACCACGACCAGAGATCATTGGAACGAAACCACCACATGCTGCCACCATAGGGCCAAGCATCAGAGAAGTTACGTCACCAACACCACCAGTAGAGTGTTTATCAACGATTGGGCCATCAAAGTTCATGTGGCTCCAGTCAATCACCATACCTGAATCACGCATTGCACACGTTAGTGCGATACGTTCTGGCATCGTCATTTCATTAAAAAAGATAGCCATTGCGAATGCGGCAATTTGGCCTTCAGAAACCGTGTTTTTAGCAACACCTTGAATGAAGAAGTTAATTTCTTCAGCTGTTAGGACTTCACCGTCACGTTTTCTGCGGATAATTTCTTGAGGTAGATACATTAGTGCCTCCCAAACTCTAGTGAGTATGGTTTGTAGGGAAAAGAGGTAATATGGAGTGGCTTGACGCCACTCCATCAAACAGACTTATTATGTTCAATACTCTAAATATTTGGCGTTGCAGTTAGGCGACCAGTGAGTTCATTCCTATGAGCATAGAGGCTCTATGTGATTAGGAGGAACTTACGCAGTCAACAACGCTGCGGTGTCAAATATGACGAGTAAATTAGTATGCTGCTGGATCAGCAGTCTGGTCTGTCACTTCTAATGTATTAAGAAGGTTAGTTAGTAGGCTTGAAGCACCAAAACGGTAGTGCATGTTGTCTGCCCACTCAGCGCCTAGTAGCTCATCAGCCATTGCTAGGTATAGTGCTGCATCTTCAGCAGTACGTACGCCACCAGCTGGTTTGAAACCAACTGTTTTAGCAACACCCATGTCACGAATAACTTCAAGCATCATGCGCGCGTACTCTGGAGTCGCGTTTACTGGCACTTTACCTGTTGAAGTTTTGATGAAGTCTGCACCTGCTTCGATACAGATTTGAGAAGCTTTCTTGATTAGTGCTTCTTCTTTCAGTTCACCTGTTTCGATGATCACTTTAAGCGTGATGTCACCACAAGCTGCTTTACACTGTTTAACTAGCTCAAAGCCAACTTCTTCGTTGCCAGCAATAAGAGCACGGTATGGGAATACTACGTCAACTTCGTCTGCGCCGTACGCTACCGCTGCTTTTGTTTCTGCAACAGCAATTTCGATGTCGTCATTACCATGAGGGAAGTTAGTTACAGTCGCAATGCGTACTTCTGGAGTACCTTGCTCACGCAACGCTTTCTTAGCTGCTGGGATAAAGCGAGGGTAAATACAGATTGCAGCGGTGTTGCCTACTGCAGTCTTCGCGTCATGACAAAGCGCCACTACTTTTTCAGTAGTATCGTCGTCATTTAGCGTAGTTAGGTCCATAAGTTTAAGTGCACGTAGAGCTGCTGCTTTTAAATCGCTCATTTCTATCTCCGATCAATATATTCAAATAGTTAACTACTTCGCCCTCCATCCAGTATAGATGGATATTTTAGTAATGCTCAGTAGCCACAAATGAACGGACTTGGTTCCCTGAAGACTTGATAACTTTCGCTACCAATTGCAATCCTTGTCACCGCACAGTACCAGTTTGGTCTATGGCACAACAAATCAGTCATGTTGTGTCTAACATCTATAGCGTATCGCTAATTTTGGCTTAATCCCAGAAGAATAACGTTCGAGTTGATTTCGAGGTTACTTTCTTGCCAACAGAGACATCCTATCCCTTTAGCTTATACATTATAGGTATCCATCAATAAATTGTAGTGCTCCTTAGAACGCAAACGGTTTGTATCTCAAAAAAACATTCTAGACCCTACATCGAATCTAAGCATAAGCGCGTGCATATACTAAAAACGGTAGGCCTAAAAACAAAAAAGCCCCGCAGCAATTTCTTGCTACGGGGCGATATTATTATGGCGTCTATATATCGATTTCTAACTAATTAGAAAGACAGGAAGAAGCCAGCAATTGTTGCTGCCATCAGGTTAGATAGAGTACCAGCAATTACCGCTTTAACACCCATACGTGCGATGTCGTGGCGACGGCTTGGTGCAATACCACCTAGACCACCTAGAAGAATCGCAATTGAAGAAAGGTTTGCGAAACCACATAGTGCGAATGCGATGATAGCTTGAGTCTTCTCAGACATCACTTGACCAGTTGCTGCAACAACTTGAGCGTTTTCACCAACGTATGGTACGAAGTTTAGGTATGCAACGAATTCGTTAACAACTGTCTTCTGACCAATGAAAGAACCAGCGATAGTTGCTTCTTCCCATGGAACACCAATGATGAATGCTAGCGGTGCGAAGATCCAACCTAGAAGAAGTTCTAGAGTTAGGTTTTCCATACCGAACCAACCACCGATGCCACCTAGGATACCGTTGATTAGAGCAATTAGACCGATGAATGCTAGTAGCATTGCACCAACGTTAAGTGCTAGTTGTAGACCAACTGATGCGCCACCTGCTGCTGCGTCGATAACGTTAGCTGGTTTGTCATCGCCACCGTCCATTTCGTCAGCGATGTTGTCGTCTGGCGTATCTGTTTCAGGCTTGATGATTTTAGCGAATAGTAGACCACCAGGTGCTGCCATGAATGACGCTGCAACTAGGTACTCTAGAGGTACACCCATAGATGCGTAACCTGCTAGTACACCACCAGCTACAGAAGCCAAACCACCACACATTACTGCGAATAGTTCAGAGTTAGTCATTTTAGGAACAAATGGACGAACAACTAGAGGTGCTTCAGTTTGACCAACGAAGATGTTTGCTGCTGCAGACATAGACTCGGCGCGAGAAGTACCTAGAGCTTTCTGAAGACCACCACCAAGAACTTTGATTACAATTTGCATAACACCAATGTAGTAAAGTACAGAGATAAGTGCAGAGAAGAAAATCAGAGTTGGTAGTACTTGGAAAGCAAAGATGAAACCGATACCGTCAACTGAGAAGTTAACTAGGCTGCCGAATAGGAAACCAGTACCGTCTTTACCGTAGTCGATCACGTTTGCTACACCAGCAGAGAAACCTGCAAGTAGATCACGACCCCAAGGGATGTAAAGTACGAATGCACCAAGTGCGAATTGGATAGCGAAAGCGCCACCCACTGTTCTTAGATTAATAGCTTTGCGGTTGTCAGATAGTAGTACTGCGATTGCGATCAGTGCAACCATTCCGACTAGGCTCATAAACAGGCTCATAGTTTATGACTTCCTTATTAGTTATTTATTGGCGTGTTACAAAATGGGGCTATAAAGCGGAGGCAATTATACTCATGCGACCACTAATAAAGTAATGCCGTCCTCACACTTTCGTAGAAGATTCATGTACCATTCACACACAAATGTGACCCAAATCACAAGCTCAGTGCAATTTACGCAAACGATAAACAAAAACCTTCGATTTTATTCACATATACCGAATGCGCGATGGCTATTTTGCCAAATTTGCGCTGCAATCGATTGCTTTGGCTCTTTTCTAAGCAAAAAAAGTTCATTTAAGATCGTAACTAAATATTTGGAATGATTAACATTTCCTTGGTTTCCATACATGGGCATGTCCGGAGCATCCGTTTCCAATACCAGACATTCAAGGGGCAATTTTGCGATGGTTGTGCGTGTTTTTTGCGCTCTTGGGTAAGTTATCGTTCCACCGACGCCAATATAGAAACCGAGCTTGATCCACGCCAAAGCTTGCTGTTCACTCCCAGAAAAACCGTGAATCACACCACCTAAGGTGAACTTATGCTGCTTTATTAGCTCGATAAGTCGGTTGTAAGACTTCCTCTCATGGATGATTAAAGGCAGGTCAAACTCCTTCGCAAGCTCCATTTGTTGGATGAAAAAGCGCTCTTGTTTCTCTCGTTCAACGTCCACAAAAAAGTCGAGCCCGCACTCACCTATCGCGACACATTGGCTGTTTTTTGAAGCGAGTAATTGGTGAAGTTCTTCAAATTGCATCTCATCCGCTTGCTCTAAAAAGTAAGGATGAAAGCCTAATGCGTAGTAAACATTGGGGTGAGATTGAGCGATTTCATCGAGCTTCCTCCAGTTACTTTGGCCAATAGAAGGGATGATTAACTTCTCGACTTGAGCTTGCTTTGCTTCTTTAAGATAGCCATCAATACTTTGTTCAGGTGTAAAACCTTGCTCAAACGCCTCAAAATCCGCGTGGCAATGAGTATCAAACAGCGGAAAGTCACTTATTTGCTGTGTCATCTTCCCTACTCTCTGTTTGTTTCCCTTGAGGATCACGGCGATAAGCAACACAACTGCGCTTGTTCTCAGGCGTTAACCCAAGCTCTTCACACCACTTATCGTATCTTTTAACCCAAGTTTTTATCCAACCCAACATAACTGCCTCTAACCTCAGCCTTTAAACCTCAAATAAAACGCATTAAAAAACGCCTATTGCAGAACAATAGACGTTTTTGTTTAACTCTAATAGATCGCTGAGAAATTAGTGCTCGCGCGTCGCTCGGAATTGAACTTCAGGGAAACGTTCAGAAGCTAGGTTCAAGTTCACCATAGTTGGTGCGATGTAAGACAGGTTGTCACCGCCATCTAGCGCTAGGTTAGATTGGTTCTTACGTTTGAATTCTTCTAGTTTCTTAGCGTCATCACATTCAACCCAACGAGCTGTTGCAACGTTAACACCTTCGTAGATAGCTTCTACGTTGTATTCCGCTTTCAAGCGCGCTACAACCACGTCGAACTGAAGGACACCAACCGCACCAACGATCAGGTCGTTGTTCTGCATAGGACGGAATACTTGTACTGCGCCCTCTTCTGAAAGCTGAACTAATCCTTTTAGAAGTTGCTTCTGCTTCAGTGGATCGCGTAGACGGATACGACGGAATAGCTCAGGTGCGAAGTTAGGAATACCAGCGAACTTAAGGCTCTCACCTTGAGTAAAGGTATCACCAATCTGGATAGTACCGTGGTTATGTAGACCGATAATATCACCCGCGTATGCTTTTTCAGCACGCGCACGGTCGCCCGCCATGAAGGTTACCGCATCCGAAATACTTACGTTCTTACCAGTACGAACATGGTTCATCTTCATGCCTTGGTCGTAAGTACCTGATACGATACGCATGAATGCGATACGGTCACGGTGTTTTGGATCCATGTTTGCTTGGATCTTAAACACGAAACCAGAGAATTTCTCTTCTGTCGCTTCTACATCACGCTCATTCGCTTGGCGCGTTTGAGGTGCAGGAGCCCACTTCGTTAGACCATCAAGCATGTGGTCCACACCAAAGTTACCCAATGCAGTACCGAAGTAAACCGGCGTTAGCTCACCAGCAAGGAACAGTTCGTGATCAAACTCCGGACAAGCACCAATAACAAGCTCTAGTTCTTCACGTACGCTTTCCGCAAGATCAGCACCTACCGCTTCATCTAGCTCAGGGTTGTCCAAACCTTTAATGATGCGAACTTCTTGAATCTCATGACCGTGGCCAGATTCGTACAAGATCGTTTCGTCACGGTGAATATGGTAAACACCTTTAAACTCTTTACCACAACCGATTGGCCATGAGATCGGAGCACAGGCCATACCTAGCTCGCTTTCCACTTCATCAAGCACTTCCATCGGGTCACGAACATCACGGTCAAGTTTGTTCATAAACGTTACGATTGGAGTATCACGAAGACGTGTTACTTCCATCAGCTTACGAGTACGGTCTTCGACACCTTTAGCAGCATCGATAACCATCAAACAAGAATCAACCGCTGTTAGCGTACGGTACGTATCTTCCGAGAAATCTTCGTGTCCTGGAGTATCGAGTAGGTTTACTAGGCAATCATTGTATGGGAATTGCATTACCGACGTAGTTACCGAGATACCACGTTCTTTTTCCATCTCCATCCAGTCAGATTTAGCGTGCTGGTTAGAGCCACGGCCTTTTACGGTACCCGCTTTTTGAATCGCGTTTCCGAATAAAAGAACTTTTTCAGTAATCGTGGTTTTACCCGCATCCGGGTGAGAGATAATCGCAAACGTTCTACGTTTGCTCACTTCTTGTTGGAAAGACATAGTCGCCCTTTGCTGATCTAAAGCGTAAAAAGGGCAAGTAGATAATACTTGCCCTTGAATTCTGTGTGCGGATTATACAGAAAGCGTATCACTTTCTAAAGGGTCAGTTTACACCCTATTTTTTGGCTAATTTTGTGATTAGCTATCTAGTTAGCGAAAAGACGTAACATGACTAGCTAAAAGACATAAAAAGATAGCTCATAATGATGGCATCTTCGTTGCCTTGTTTAGTTGGATAGTAATTACGACGGCGATCAACTTCGTTGAAGCCTGCCTTTTCGTAAAGATTAAACGCGTTCACATTACTTTCGCGAACTTCCAGCCAAGCGCTTTCAGCGTCAGCTTGCTCACACATATCAAGGAAATGTTCCGTTAACGCTTTTCCATACCCTTTGCCTTGCTGGCTTGGGTCTACCGCGATATTAAGCAATGTGACTTCGCCAACGATGTTTTGCGCGAAGAAATAGCCCACCACTTGTCCATCAACCTCAAGGACATGATGACAAGCGCCTCGGCTATCAAGATCTCGGATCATATTTTCAGACCAAGGGTGAGAATGCGCGGCCTGCTCTATCTTCCAAATGGCGTCTAGGTGTTGTTGTGAAGTCGGTAAAAATTGATTAGTCATAAGCACAAATTTGTTGCCATAAGTCGCGGCGGTGTTGGTTGTTACCGTTAATGTCAGACAGTAATGGCGATTGAAGTGTTTTAGCCTTCAGCTCTTGAGCCGACTCACAACCAGCAAACCATATCCACTCAACCGAACCTAAATCCACAGTAGACAAGTGTTGCGGTTGAAGGTGTAAAGCCTGAGATAAGTCGAGCTTGATACTTTTGAGTACTCGCTCAAACATCACGGCGAGATCTTCCTGAGGTTTTTCAGGCGAAACCAACAGTAACTTGCAATCGCTCGAGAGCGGAGTCAATTCAGATTCATAACCTGCTAAACGCTCTGGGTGACTTAGTTCCCATTGGCTAATGCCCATCTCATGTAGGTATTGCGCGTGTGTTTGTGACATATCTAGCGGTAGTAACCTTAAGTTTATTGGAGCCAAAGTTTATTGGAGCCAGAAGTTTGTTAGAACTAGTTTTGTGAAAGCTGCCTCTATTGAAAGAGCGCTTATTAGAGCAGGGCTGATACTAACAAAAAATAAAGGAGCATCAAGCTCCTTTATTTAGACTAAATCAGTTTGTATCTTGTTGCGTGATAAATCAGCTTATAAGTCGTTGAACTCGGGGCTGTAAGCAATCTCACCAGCATGTCCAGCAAACGCACCGTTTACCAATTCAATCGCTTGGAAAGCACCTTCAGGCACATCCCAAACACAACTCAGGCCAAACTCGCTCGCAGCCTTGAAACCAAAGCGGCTGTAATAAGCAGGGTCACCCAACACAACGCAAGCTGGGTAACCAAAATCAACCAAAGTGGAAAACGCATCTTCAACTAGAGATTTGGCAATGCCTTGGTTGCGGAACTCTTCTTTCACAGCGAGAGGCGCAAGCCCTTGCCAGTTATGATCGTCGCCATCAAGAGTGATAGGGCTAAACATCAGGTGACCAACCACCTCGCCTTCATCAGAACAAGCCACCAGCGATAGCGTTAAATGGCTATTCTCACGCAAGCTCATAACCAAGTTAGCTTCTGCATCTGTTTCAAAAACAGATTTCAATAAACGATCAATGACAAGTATATCTGCCGGTGCTTCAGTTCGAATAAGCATTCATTACCTCACTTTGTGTATCTGGGGATTGTACTCCCTTCTGCACAAAATCAGCTAATTGATTTAACAAAGTTTTCATAGGAGTCGGCAATAAGTCCAAATCTACGCTATCCATCAAGTTTTTAACTTCTAAACCGAGCTCGGTATCGCCTTCAATAGACAGTCTACGTTGGAAGAAAAGCGTATCTGGGTCTTCTTTACGCCCCGCAATCAACACAAGATCGTTAAGATTGCCGCTAAAGCTTACATCTTCAACCACCTCTTTATCAGCTACAACCAGTTGCTCATTTTTGTAGCTAATACACCAACTTAACCCCATGTCTTTTATTGAGACTTTCAGCCATTTGTCTTCTAAAAACTCAAAGTCACCGTCCTCTAAAGCTTCCTTGAATACATTCTTAAGCGCCTCCAATAAGGCTCTTTTTTGTACTGTTTTAGGCAATAACTGGACTGGAGATCGCAAAATTGATGCGGCATTTTGAACTAGTTGAGTGCGAATCTTGTTTATCACGTGACTTATCCGTAACTTTGTCAATAATATGGAATGCATCATAGATGATGTTGAGATCTCAGTTACTGTTATGTATCAAATTAACTTCTGTTTGATACTCGACCTTTAATATCCTGAAAATCACAGTTATAGTAACTCAGGTAATGAGAATTACAGCGGATCGCTGCACTCACAGGTAAATATCGATAGCCACACAAAAAGTAATAAATATTTATCGATAGTGAATATTCAAGCTCTTGGAGAATTGGTAGTACTTTGATGCCTCCCCAACAACTACAACATTGGTTTACCCAGCTAACTGCAAATAGTCCGTTCTTTTTTGCAGTACTTGATGCTCAACATAACTATTTTATGGTGAATGAGCGTTACTGCGATATTGCTGGTTTGAGTCAAACAGAGCTTGCAGGCATGAATGATCGCCAAACATTGGGCGAACAGTTCTACCAACATCTCAAGCCTTACTATGAGCGTGCATTCAGTGGCGAAACGATTGAGGCCGAAGTCACCCTCAACGAAACAGACCTCGATACCAGCCTTCATTTCAGCCTATCTCCGCTTACCAATGGCAACAAAACCGACTACATCGTCTTTCACGCCTTCGACACATCAGAAAACCAAGTACTTGTCCGTTCTTTAGAAGAATCCGAAGCCAAATTCCACAAACTATCTCAACTACTTCCAGATGGATTACTGCTCGTTGAAAGTGACTACATCTTGTCATCTAACCCAGCAGCAGCGCGCTTGCTTGGCTTTAACTCAACCACAGAGTTAATTGGTGAAGAGTTGGGACGCCTATTTATCGATGAACAAACCAAAACAGTCTTCAATAATAACCTCAGCTCTATTATTTCTGAGTCTGGTTTGGTTTGCTTAACGGGTGCACGATGCGGCTTTGAACGTAAGGTTCAGCTCAACATCGACTCCACCACTGTTCTTGGAAGCAACACTCAGTTGGTGCTTATCCAAGACGCACAAGAAACCGCAAAACAATACACACCAGCAAACAGTGAAGATGCCTACATAGATGCACTGACCAAACTCTACAATCGAGTTGGGTTTACTAAGCGTCTTGAGCAGTTCATTCACAACGATACGCCGGTGGTGATGCTCTACTTAGACATTGATAACTTTAAAAATATCAATGACTCACTTGGTCATCACATCGGTGACAAGGTGATTAAAGAGGTCGCTTCGCGTCTTAAACGCTTACTGCCTCGTAAGGCCGTGATTGGACATTTAGGCGGGGATGAGTTTGGTATTATCCTTCCAGAACCTGAACATCAGCGAACACCTGAAATGCTCGCTGAAAAGATCATTTCCCTGATCAATCAACCCTTCGATCTTCACCACTTTAGCAAGCGCTTAGCCTGCTCTATTGGTAGTGTGAGCTTTCCTCAAGATGGTACTGATGCTCGTATCTTGCTGCAAAATGCAGACACAGCAATGTATGAAGCGAAAGATCGTGGTCGTAATCGTCTGATCAAGTTCAACGAACAGATGAATAAAGAAGCGCGTATGCGACTGTGGCTTGAGATAGAGCTCCAAAAAGCACTGCAACAAAATGGACTTGAGGTTTGGTATCAACCGAAAGTGAATGCCCGTGATTTCACCATCAACGGCGCTGAAGCTCTGGTACGTTGGAAGCATCCTGTCGAAGGTTATATCAGTCCGGCCGCGTTCATTCCTGTGGCGGAACGAGCAGGGCTTATTGAACAACTTGGCCGAGTGGTAATGCGTGAAGTATTTGCTACGGTTAAGCGCTGGAAGATGCAAGGTATCCTTCCAGGTCGAGTGGCTATCAACCTTTCACCAGAACAGTTTGGTAACCCGAAACTGATTGATTACATGGAAAAGCTACTGCGTTCGACCGAGCTTGATCCAAGTGCGATTACGTTCGAGCTAACGGAAAGTGCGGTGATGAGTGATAGTGAACACACACTCCAAATGCTTAACGCCATCAAGAAACTTGGCTTTGCTCTCTCCATTGATGATTTTGGTACAGGTTACTCTTCACTGTCTTACCTTGCTCGCTTCCCAATTGATGAGCTTAAGATAGACCGTGCTTTCATCTCTGATATCGATACCCTACCAAAGCAAATCACCGTAATTGAAAACATCATCAACCTAGGTAAATCTCTCGATTTGACCGTGGTTGCTGAAGGTGTCGAAACCAGTGAGCAAGCAACTCTGCTATCGAACCTCAACTGTAGTTCGATTCAAGGCTTCCACTTCTACCGTCCGCAACCAAAACAAGATGTCGAAGAGTTGTTTGCCCAAAACCGCCGTCATAAGAACTAATCAAGTACCTCATATTTAAACCAAGCCAACATGTAAAACGGTCACTCGTCAGTACCTCAAACGGAGTAAAAGCAGATTTATCCATCTAAACCTGCCTTACATCAATTCCGTCATTCACAATTCTTCATAAAATGCTCGCTTCAACTTAATTCTACTGGTAGTGAGCAAATGGAACTCTTATGCCCAGCGGGTAACTTACCTGCTTTGAAAACCGCTATTGATTGTGGTGCGGATGCTGTCTATATCGGATTCAAAGACGATACCAATGCCCGACACTTTGCAGGCCTAAACTTTGCGGGTAAAAAGCTCGATCGTGCTGTGCAGTATGTGCATGACCACAACAAGAAAATTCATGTTGCCCTAAATACGTTTGCTCACCCAAATGGCTTCGACCGTTGGACTAATGCCGTAGACAACGCCGCTGCTCTGGGTGTTGATGCGCTGATCATCGCAGACATCGCGGTGCTTGAGTACGCAGCAAATAAGTATCCAGATCTAGAACTGCACCTATCAGTGCAAGCATCTGCGACCAATGCGGCGGCTATCGACTTCTACCATAAAAACTTCAACGTTAAGCGTGTCGTACTGCCGCGTGTGTTGTCGATTCATCAGGTCAAACAGCTTTCTCGTAATATCACTTCTGACGTTGACCTTGAAGTATTCGCTTTCGGTAGTTTGTGCATCATGGCAGAAGGTCGTTGCTACCTCTCTTCATACATGACAGGCGAATCACCAAATACTGTTGGTGCTTGTTCTCCCGCAAAATACGTTCGCTGGCAAGAAACAGAAACTGGCCTCGAGTCTCGCTTGAACGAAATCCTTATCGATAAGTATGAAGCAGGTGAGAACGCAGGTTACCCAACGCTGTGTAAAGGCCGCTTTGAAGCCGAGATCGATGGTGAACGTAAGCGCTATCACGCACTTGAAGAGCCCACCAGCCTCAACACGCTATCCATGTTGCCTGAGCTTTTCGCGGCAAACGTTGCCTCAGTGAAGATTGAAGGTCGCCAACGCAGCCCGGCTTATGTTGAACAAGTCACTCGCACTTGGCGCGCAGCTATCGATCGCTACTTAGCGAACCCAGAACAATACCAAGTGGAACAAGCTTGGAATGCGACACTGGCGAATGTATCTGAAGGTACACAAACCACGCTTGGCGCTTATCACCGTAAATGGCAATAGAGCCAAATGGAGAACTCAATGAAATACGCATTAGGCCCTCTACTTTATTTTTGGCCAAAACAAGACGTTGAAAGCTTCTATGAGCAAGCGAAATCAAGCTCTGCCGATATCATCTACCTAGGTGAAGCGGTGTGTTCAAAGCGTCGTGAGATGAAAGCGAAACACTGGATGGACATTGCTAAAGAGCTGTCGGCTTCAGGTAAGCAAGTCGTACTTTCCACCATGGCATTGCTAGAAGCACCAAGCGAAGTCAACATCATGAAGAAGTACATCGATAACGGTGACTTTGCGATCGAAGCCAATGATGTGTCTGCTATTCAACTGGCCAGCGAAAGCAAAGTACCTTTCGTGGTTGGCCCGGCAGTAAACACCTACAACGCACGCACCCTGAACCTGTTCTTGAAACAAGGTATGACGCGTTGGTGTATGCCGGTTGAGCTTTCTCGCGAATGGCTAAGCAACGTAATGACCCAGTGCGAAGAGCTAAATATTCGTAACAAGTTCGAAGTTGAAGTGTTTAGCCACGGCTACCTACCGCTTGCTTACTCAGCACGCTGCTTTACCGCTCGCGCTGAAAACAAAGCTAAAGACGATTGCGAAACCTGCTGTATCAAGTACCCAACAGGGCTACAAGTAGAAAGCCAAGAAGGCCAATCAGTCTTCAACCTTAACGGTATTCAGACGCAATCAGGCTACTGCTACAACCTAGTCAACGATTTGCCAAATATGCACGACTTGGTTGATGTGGTTCGTTTAAGCCCACTCGGCATCGATACCTTCTCTGAAATCAATAACTTCAGAGCGAACGAGCAAGGTCAAAAACCGATGAAGATTGAAAGCCGCCAATGTAATGGTTACTGGCATCAGCTTGCAGGTTTAGACGTTAAGAACATCTAGTTCCTCGCATTGGACTAACCAGCAACAGATACAAAAAAGGTCTAGCGTTCGCTAGACCTTTTTAATGCGACTTAAGAAACACGGCCTATGCCGTCGCTGTTTCCATCGGTGAGGCATCGAGCTTCTTTAAGTCTTTGTAGAGCATTACCATCACCACCACACTTAGTGCGATGTTAGACAGTGGGTACGCAATCCAGATCCCCGGCACACCATACAACTTAGGCATAATGTACAAGAACGGTAGTTGGATAAGCATATTACCTATAGTCACAAACATCGCCTTGCTGCCCTTGTTCACCGCTTGATAGTAAGCAGCTGCGACTACCAAGAAGCCATCCAGCGCCAGTGCAAACATGTGAAGGCGAATACCCAACACGGTGTACTCAACCAACTGAGGTTCGTCTGAGTTAAATACTGATACAAACTCACGTGGGAACGCATTGAGAAGCAGCACGAACGCCACACCAATCAATACCGAACTCATCATCGCAATCTTAAGTAGCTTGCGGATGTTTGCTTGGTTACGCGCACCATGGTTGTAGCTCACCAATGGTTGCATGCCGTTGGCGATACCTTCAGCCGTGAGATAATAAACCGTCACGATGTAGCCCAAAATCGCGTAAGCACCGATCATCAACTGGTCGCCATATTGAGAGAACAACGCATTGTGCAACGCCACCATCATCGAACCATAAGCGTACATAAAGAAGCTTGATGTACCAATGGCGAAGATTTGTGGAATCACATCCAGCTTCAATCTCAACTCATTCCAACGTAAACGTAGGTTTGCTCGACGCGAGAAGAAGTAAGCCAAGCCGAGAGCCGTTACTACAAACTGGGCAATCGCTGTTGCTAATGCTGCACCCATCAACTCCCAGCCATAGAGAGCGATAAACAGGTAATCGAGCACGATATTAATCACCGCACCAACGATCATCAGTATCGTCGCTAAGTTCGGACTGTCATCGTTACGCAGTAGAAACGGCATCGCGATCGAACCTAGCGTGAAGACACTAGCACCAATCAGAATGTGTAAGTACTGCAGACCAAGTTCATACACTCGCCCTTCAGCGCCCTGCCAAAGCAAGAAGTTATCAGCAAACAAGAACAGCAATGCAGAGACAATAGGCGTTATCGCTAACAACAAGGTTAAGCCCGTTGCTAAGATCTGCTTAGCGCCTTGAGTATCTTTTTCACCTTGGCGAATCGAGACAAGCGCACCTGTGCCCACACCCACCAACATACCAATACCAAGAATCGAACCAATCACAGGCCACGCAACATTGATACCTGCAAGTCCATCAGCCCCCACATAGCGGCCAATGAAGATGCCATCCACCACTTGGTACAGGCCATTAACCAACATGGCCGCCACGGTAGGGATTGTGTATCGCCAAAATTGACGACTAATTGAGTTACTCATTTCTTACTCTACTTTCATTTGTGAGTCGCATATCAACAAGATATGACTCGAAAAATTAGTTAACAAGGCTAACTAAATATCTAAATTATTTACTTTAAAGCTTTATTTAATAATAGGTTTAACTGCTGAGATTCTTGCTCAGACAAACGGCTTTCCAGTATCTGTGCCATGACCTGATAGATCTTACTTTCTTCTTCCAAGCCGACTTCCGCTTTGCTGGTCAGTACGACCAACTTAGACCTCGCATCTTCGAGCGAAGCTTTACGCTCAACGAGACCTTTTCTCTCTAACCTTTGAACCATAGTAGTTGCTGAAGGCTTGGTTACTTGCATTTCAATCGCCAGATCTGTCAATCGGATCGGTTCAGGAGAGGCTTGAATGACCTTCAAATAGTCATATTCATTGAAGCTCAATTGGCAAATAGGATCTTCATTTACCTGAGTGCGCCATATCTTAGAGGCGAAGCGCTCAATCTTTTCTAAATTCTGGTTCAGCATACTCACCTAATCAAAGAATAGCATTTAGTTAGCAAGGCTAACTATTTTAGTGTTGTTTAAATAAAAAGCAATCAAAACGAGATGAAGATCATAAAAAAGGAGCATAAAAAAACCGCTGACAGACAGCGGCTTTTCGGAATCAAAATGTGTTGCTTACTTAGCGTTGGCTTCTTCTTCGGCCTCAGCCAGCTTAACTTGCGCTAAGTGCTCAGCTTTAAGTGTGGTGAAGATACGGCTTAATTCTAAGAAAGAGTAACGATGTTCTACGTATTCATACACGTTAAAAGAAACCGCTAACTTGTACAAAGAGATAGCATTCGCGTAATCACCATTCATATGGTAACGCTTAGCAAGGTAGAAGTACGTCTCTGTTAGACGCTGCGCAAGTAACGTGTTGTCACGAGTACCGGTTAAGATCGCCTTGAAAGCCTGCTCTTCAGTAATGTCATCAAGCATAATCGCGACTAATACCCAACCCCACTGCTCATCACGGCTCTCGTAACGTTTTTGCAAATCAAGCTTAGCCTGCTCTGGCGTCAGCTCATGCTGAATGATGTACAACCACAGAGCGCGAAACGGATCGCTAGGATCGTCGGCATAGTGCTTCATCATCTCTTCATTGGCTAAGTCGTAACGCTCGCCATAGTAAAGCGCGATAGAGCGGTTCCTTTCTGCGTAAGAGTTTGCAGGATCAAGCTCTAACGTAGAATCAAAAGATTCATAAGCCGCATCAAACTCCCCTACCTGCGTAAAGTAAACACCCAAAAGATTGAAGATATCAGGTTGAGCAGGGTTCAATGAAAGAGATTGGTTGAAGTCGAGACGCGCGAGATCACGCAGGCCAACACTGTCGTAGTAGTTACCACGTTCAAACAGCATCTTAGCTCGAACTTCATCGTTCAAATCTGGGCGCTGTAATAACTGACTAAGACGTGCAATTTGAACTTCTTGCTGAACGCTTGGTTGCAGTGGCACAGCCATCGGTGGATAAACCCAACTTGAGGTGTTATCTGATGTTGTCGCACAACCTGTTAGTACAAGCAGTAAACACATACTCGCGGTTTGAAACCATTTCACAAATAATTACTCCTGTTATGACCGCAATAAAAAAGGGGAGCGATATGCTCCCCTTTATAACATGCTTTGTTGACGATAGGTTAGAAATCACTAAAAAGCGATATCACCATCGACACACTGAGAATTACTCAGCAGCAGGTGCTTCGCCTTCAGCTGGCGTTTCAACTGCTTCTTTCATGCTTAGACGTACACGGCCTTGACGGTCAATTTCAAGAACCTTAACAGGAACTTCTTGACCTTCAGTTAGGTAGTCAGACACTTTCTCAACGCGCTTGTCAGCGATTTGAGAGATGTGTACTAGACCATCTTTACCTGGAAGGATAGTAACGAATGCACCGAAGTCAGCTAGACGAGCAACTTTACCTTGGTAAATGCGGCCAACTTCAACTTCAGCTGTGATCTCTTCGATACGACGGATAGCTTCTTTAGCAGCTGCGCCTTCAGTAGCAGCAATCTTGATTGTGCCATCGTCTTCGATTTCGATTGTAGTACCAGTTTCTTCACAAAGAGCACGGATAACTGCGCCGCCTTTACCGATAACATCTTTGATCTTATCAGAGCTGATTTTCATTGTGTGGATACGTGGAGCGAATTCAGAGATATCTTCACGAGCACCAGAGATAGCTTCATCCATTACAGAAAGGATGTGCTTACGTGCACCTTGCGCTTGGTTAAGTGCAATTTGCATGATCTCTTTAGTGATACCTTCGATCTTGATGTCCATTTGAAGTGCAGTGATACCAGCGTTAGTACCTGCTACTTTAAAGTCCATGTCACCTAGGTGATCTTCGTCGCCAAGGATGTCAGAAAGAACAACGAAATCGTCGCCTTCTTTAACAAGACCCATTGCGATACCCGCAACAGAAGCTTTGATTGGAACACCAGCATCCATAAGAGCTAGAGATGTACCACATACAGAAGCCATTGAAGAAGAACCGTTAGATTCTGTGATTTCCGATACAACACGAACTGTGTATGGGAATTCTTCAACAGAAGGCATTACTGCTTGGATACCACGTTTAGCAAGCTTACCGTGACCAATTTCACGACGCTTAGGAGAACCAACGAAACCAGTTTCACCTACACAGTATGGAGGGAAGTTGTAGTGTAGAAGGAAGTTGTCTTTCTTCTCACCCATCAGGCTGTCGATGATTTGAGCATCACGTTGTGTGCCAAGCGTTGCAGTAACAAGTGCTTGAGTTTCACCACGAGTGAATAGAGAAGAACCGTGTGTACGTGGAAGAACACCAGTACGTACGTCTAGCGCACGAACCATGTCTTTTTCACGGCCATCGATACGTGGGTTGCCAGCGATGATGCGGCTACGTACTACGTTTTTCTCTAGAGAACCAAGCATGCCGCGGATTTCGCGCTCATCTAGGTTTTCGTCTTGTGCAATTAGAGCTTCAACAACGTCGTTCTTGATTACGCCAACTTGCTCGTAACGAGCCATTTTCTCAGTGATCTGGTACGCGTCAGATAGACGAGTTTCAGCAAGTTCAGCAACTTGAGCTTTAAGCTCAGTGTTAACTGCTGGTGCTTCCCAGTTCCAAGATGGAGTTGCAACTTCAGCAGCAAACTCGTTGATTGCTTTGATTACAACTTGTTGTTGGTCGTGACCGTAAACAACAGCTGAAAGCATTTCTTCTTCAGATAGGTTATCTGCTTCAGATTCAACCATAAGTACTGCGCCTTCTGTACCAGACACAACTAGGTCTAGTTTAGAGTTTTCAAGCTCAGTATTTGATGGGTTAAGAACAAGTTCGCCGTCGATGTGACCAACACGTGCAGCACCGATAGGACCATTGAATGGAGCACCAGAGATAGCAAGCGCAGCAGATGTTGCGATCATAGTGATCATGTCTGGGTTTACGTCAGGGTTGATAGAAACAACCGTAGCGATAACTTGAACTTCGTTTTTAAACGCACTTGGGAAAAGTGGACGAATTGGACGGTCAATCAGACGAGCTGTTAGTGTTTCGCCTTCAGATGGACGACCTTCACGCTTGAAGAAACCACCAGGGATTTTACCCGCAGCGTATGTACGCTCTTGGTAGTTTACTGTTAGTGGGAAGAAGTCTTGACCTGCAACTGCTTCTTTCTTAGCAACAACAGAAACGAATACTGAAGTATCGTCCATAGTCGCCATTACAGCAGCAGTAGCTTGACGTGCAATTACGCCCGTTTCTAGAGTAACGGTGTGGTTACCGTACTGGAACGATTTTACAACTGGTTTTTCAAACATTGTATATCCTTAGCTCTAAAGTCAGACTTTAGATTAAGTGAATAATGACTCAAGACATTACCAATCGCGACTAGTGAAAAGGGACTTAGGATGGTGACTCTTTGTATGTGTTCATACGCCGAATTAAGACCAAATCCGCCTTTGAATAGTCGCGACCTATTGGCCGACATCTGTGACTGTAATCTCTTGAGAGGTTGATTGCCAAACGCTGAAAACGCTATAGGCGGGCGTAGTATAAACTATTTTTATTAGGAGATATATTTCCTATCAGAAAAAGCCAGATGATATTCTGAGCATCCAGCCTAGCATTTTCTTACAGGCACAAAAAAAGGAGCATAAATGCTCCTTTTCTTCAAACTGTCTTTGCAGACATCGCTATTAGCGACGTAGGCCTAGACGCTTGATTAGGTCTTGGTAACGAGCAAGGTTTTTGCCTTTCAAGTAATCAAGAAGCTTACGACGGCTAGAAACCATACGTAGTAGACCACGACGGCTGTGGTGATCGTGTTTGTGCGCTTTGAAGTGACCTTGTAGGTGGTTGATAGAAGCAGTAAGTAGTGCTACTTGTACTTCTGGTGAACCTGTGTCGCCTTCAGATTGTGCGTATTCTGCAACGATTGCTGCTTTAGTTTCTGCATTCAGAGACATAATTCTCTCCTGATAAGAGTAAGTTTATATTTGTAGCAGCCAATCTCTGATTCAGCCGCTACGCGAGCCGAGGATTATAGGGAAGTTTGTCAGTTGGTGCAATAACAATCGAACCCATTAAAAACGAAAAAAGCGAACCACCTAAATTAGGCGTTCGCTTTCTATCTTATTTGCTCGCTTTTCACGACTCAGCGCTAAGATCCGATGTAAGCGCTACGCTTGTGGCTCTTCATCTCTGAAAACAACCAAACGCTTCGGTGCAACTCGGCCATCTTCAGCAATCTGAGCTACGCCGACAAACAGCTTCTCTTCGCCACTTGTCATACGAACCGTGCCTTCAGTTGGCGCACCAGCAACCTGAACTGGCATACCGTGCTGAACTAGGTCAGTCAGTTCCGCGTTCAGGTTTACTTCTGGTAAGTCTTCAACGGCAGTGTCCATTGGCATCAGCAGTGGATCAAGCAGCTCTTTCGGTGCAATTTCTTGCGCCTGTGCTTGCTCTAAGATCTCGTTTAACTGCTCCAAAGTCACCATACGCTCGTATGGGTACTTCGCGACACCTGTACGACGAAGCATGGTCACGTGAGCACCACAACCTAGCATCTCACCAAGATCGTCGGTAATTGTGCGGATGTATGTGCCTTTCGAACAATGCACTTCCATTTCAACTTCATCACCTTCAAAGCGAAGCAGTTCAATAGAGTACACAGTGATCTTACGAGACTCACGAGGAACCTCAATACCTGCACGTGCGTATTCGTACAAAGGCTTACCTTGATACTTCAATGCCGAAAACATTGATGGTATCTGATCGGTTTCACCCTTGAAGCTCGCAATGCAACGCTCAAGCTGTTCTTGAGTCACGTTAACATCACGTGTCTCTACCACTTCACCATCAGAGTCAGAGGTATTGGTACGCTCACCAAGCTTAGCGATAACAACGTAGCGCTTATCAGAATCTAGAAGAAACTGAGAGAACTTCGTCGCTTCACCAAGACAAATTGGCAGCATGCCAGTCGCAAGAGGATCCAGAGCACCGGTGTGCCCTGCCTTCTCTGCAAAGTAAATACGCTTTACTTTTTGCAGTGCATCATTAGACGAAATACCAGTCGGCTTATCTAATAGAATTACCCCGTTGATAGGGCGACCTTTACGACGGCGAGCCATTACTCTTCGCCCTTAGACTGAGTTTCGTCAGTGCGGCCAGCTTCTTCTTGCTTACGCTTGTCGTCGTTCAGAACTTCACTTACTAGGTTAGACATACGCATGCCTTCTACTAGTGTGTTGTCGTAAGTAAAACGAACTTCAGGCGTTAGACGGTGGCGAATACGCTTACCAAGAGCCATACGAACTGGCACTTCATGCTCTTTAAGAGCTTTAAGGCATGATTCAGGAGTTTGCTCACCAACACACAGGAAAGTCACGAACACTTTTGCGTAAGCAAGGTCACGAGACACTTCTACGTCTGAGATAGTTACCATACCAATACGTGAGTCACGAACTTCACGTTGTAGGATAAGAGCAAGCTCTTTTTGAAGCTGCTGAGACACACGTTGTGTGCGGCTAAATTCTTTTGACATTTTCTTTTCTCACTTAGAAAGATGGGGGGCTTGGTAATTACCAGCCCCCCATGGTGTATTCAACAACCGATTACTTATTACCTTTACTAGTAATGTTAGTAACCTTAGTCAATATGTCGAGTCGTACAGACTGATTAGTCTAGAGTACGTTTAACCTCAACGATTTCGAATACTTCGATCTGGTCACCAACGCGAACGTCGTTGTAGTTCTTAACGCCGACACCACACTCGTAACCGTTCTTAACTTCTTGTACGTCATCTTTAAAGCGACGAAGTGACTCTAGTTCACCTTCGTAGATAACAACGTTTTCACGAAGTACGCGGATTGGGTTGCTACGCTTAATCGTACCTTCAGTCACGATACAACCAGCGATTGCACCAAGTTTAGGCGACTTAAATACGTCACGAACTTGTGCAAGACCAATAATCTCTTGACGGAATTCAGGAGCAAGCATACCGCCCATCGCCTGTTTAACTTCGTCAATCAGTTGGTAAATGATTGAGTAGTAACGTAGATCTAGGTTTTCGTTCTGAACCGTGTTACGCGCAGTTGCGTCAGCACGAACGTTGAAACCAAGGATGATAGCGTTAGAAGCTGCAGCAAGCGTTGCATCAGTTTCAGTAATACCACCAACACCAGAACCTACGATGTTCACTTTCACTTCGTCAGTTGACAGTTTCAGTAGAGAGTCAGCAATCGCTTCTACAGAACCTTGAACGTCAGCTTTAAGTACCACGTTAAGCTCAGCAACTTCGCCAGCCGTCATGTTCGCGAACATGTTCTCTAGTTTCGCTTTTTGTTGGCGAGCTAGTTTAACATCACGGAATTTACCTTGACGGTAGTTCGCAACTTCACGTGCTTTACGCTCATCACGTACAACAGTCGCTTCATCGCCTGACGAAGGAACACCAGAAAGACCTAGAATTTCTACAGGAATAGATGGACCTGCAGTTTCGATGTCTTTACCGTTTTCATCACGCATTGCACGAACACGGCCGTACTCTTGACCACAAAGAACGATATCGCCTTTGTTTAGAGTACCAGACTGTACTAGTACTGTTGCAACTGGACCACGACCTTTATCAAGACGAGATTCAACAACAACACCAGACGCCATGCCTTCTTTAACCGCTGTAAGTTCAAGAACTTCAGACTGAAGAAGGATTGCTTCTAGAAGACCATCGATGTTTGTACCCTGTTTTGCAGAGATGTGAACGAAGATGTTCTCACCGCCCCATTCTTCAGGGATAACGTCGTATTGAGCTAGCTCATTCTTAACGTTGTCTGGGTTTGCACCCTCTTTATCGATCTTGTTCACAGCAACAATCAGAGGAACACCTGCCGCTTTCGCGTGCTGGATTGCTTCGATTGTTTGTGGCATTACGCCATCGTCTGCTGCAACTACAAGTACAACGATATCTGTCGCTTGAGCACCACGAGCACGCATAGCTGTAAACGCCGCGTGTCCAGGAGTATCAAGGAAAGTGATCATACCGTTGTCAGTATCTACGTGGTAAGCACCAATGTGCTGCGTGATACCGCCAGCTTCGCCAGAAGCAACGTGTGCTTTACGAATGTAATCAAGTGTTGAAGTTTTACCGTGGTCAACGTGACCCATGATAGTAACAACAGGAGCACGACCTTCAGCGATAGCATCGCTATCACGGTCAGCTAGTACTGCTTCTTCAAGTTCGTTTTCTTTACGTAGGATTACCTTGTGACCCATTTCTTCAGCAACAAGTTGTGCTGTTTCTTGGTCGATCACTTGGTTGATAGTCGCCATAGCGCCCATCTTCATCATTACTTTGATAACTTCAGTTGCTTTAACTGACATTTTGCTAGCCAGTTCAGAAACAACGATAGTTTCGCCGATAGCAACGTCAGATTTAGCAACAGTTGCTGACTTATCGAAGCCTTGCTGCATTGAAGTTGGTTTAGCAAGCTTACCTTTACCGCCACGACCACGCTGGTTACGACCACCACGGTTGTTTGCAGGTTGGTTAGCAGGAGCTGCTTTCTTCTTGCGACGACGAGGTGCTTTCTCATCTTTCTTATCTGCCGCATCTTCAGCTTCACGAGCGTAAGTAGAAGTAGTCACATGGTAATCCGCAGATTTCTCTTGCTCTTTCTTCTTCTTCTCTTCTTCAGACCAACGTTCTTGGTTCTCTTCTGCTAACTTACGAGCTTCTTCAACAAGCTTAGCTGCTTCAGCTTCTGCTTTACGAGTTGCTTCTAGCTCTTGACGAGCTTTAAGTTCATCCGCTTCTTTTTTCGCTTGTGCGTTAGCGTCTGCATTTTTTGAATTCATGTCTTTTTTAGCCTTTTCAGCTTGTGCGCGTTGAGCCTTCTCTTCAGCTTCACGTTTTGCATCCGCTTCACGTGTTACTTTTTCTTCAGCTTCGCGCTGTGCTTTCTCTGCAGCATCACGTTTCGCTTGCTCTTCAGCATCGCGTTGTGCTTTCTCTTCCGCTTCACGATTAGCTACTTCCTCAGCTTCACGTTTCGCTTCATCTTCAATAGTGCTGCGCTTCACGTAAGTACGCTTTTTACGTACCTCTACTTGAACATCCTTACTCTTACCGCCTCCAGCGGCAACACTTAGCGTGCTGCGGGTCTTGCGTTGAAGAGTTAAACGAGTCGGTTCTGTTTCGCCTGAAGTATCGCCGTGCTCCTTTTTAAGGTGCGTTAGCAATGTTTGCTTCTCTGAATCAGTCACTTGATCCGACCCTGCTTTCTTCATGCCTGCATCAGCAAGTTGTTCAATTAAGCGGTCAACTGGCGTACCAATCTCTTCACTCAGTGCTTTAACTGTTAATTGTGTCATACCGCTTTCTCTCCTTGCTGAATTATTCTTCGTCGCCGAACCAACAGATGTTACGCGCAGCCATAATTAGCTCGCCTGCACGCTCTGCAGTTAGGTCTTCGATGCCTTCTAGTTCATCAACGCCTTGGTCAGCTAGGTCTTCCAGTGTCGCAACGCCTTTTGCTGCTAGCTTGTAAGCCATTTCACGCTCAAGACCTTCAAGTGCAAGTAAGTCTTCAGCAGGCTCAACACCGTCGAAAGTTTCTTCTTTCGCTAGCGCTAGAGTAGTCAGTGCGTCTTTTGCGCGGTTACGTAGTTCTTCAACGATACCTTCGTCTAGACCGTCTACTTCAAGAAGCTCGTTCACAGGAACGTATGCTACTTCTTCAAGCGTAGAGAAGCCTTCTTCAACAAGCATTTGAGCAAAGTCTTCTTCAATGTCTAGGTGCTTCATGAAGTTTTCAATAGATGCAACTGCTTCTTCTTGGTGCTTCTTCTCAAGATCAGCAACAGTCATTACGTTCAGTTCCCAACCAGTAAGTTGAGACGCTAGACGTACGTTTTGACCGCTACGGCCAATCGCTTGTGCTAGGTTATCCGCTTCAACAGCGATATCCATAGAGTGTGCGTCTTCATCAACGATGATTGAAGCAACATCAGCAGGAGCCATTGCGTTGATTACGAATTGAGCCGGGTTATCATCCCAAAGAACGATATCGATACGTTCACCACCAAGATCGTTAGAAACAGCTTGTACACGTGCGCCACGCATACCAACACACGCACCAACTGGGTCAATACGTTTGTCGTTTGTTTTCACAGCGATTTTAGCACGAGAACCAGCGTCACGTGCAGCACCTTTAAGTTCAATTAGCTCTTCACCAATCTCAGGCACTTCAACACGGAATAGTTCAGCTAGCATTTCTGGCTTCGAACGAGTAACGAAAAGCTGGAAACCACGAGCTTCTGGTTTAACTGCGTAAAGAAGACCACGAACACGGTCACCTGGACGGAAGTTTTCACGAGGAAGTTGGTCATCACGAAGGATTACCGCTTCAGCGTTGTTACCTAGGTCTAGAATAATAGTGTCACGGTTAACTTTCTTAACTGCGCCAGTTACTAGCTCGCCTTCGTTATCGATGAACTGCTCAACGATTTGAGCGCGTTCAGCTTCACGTACTTTCTGTACGATAACTTGCTTAGCCGTTTGAGTCGTAATACGGTCAAACGTTACTGATTCGATATCATCTTCAATGAAACCGCCAAGTTCGATCTCTGGGTCATCGTACTTTGCAGCTTCAATAGAGATTTCTTTTGTTGGGAATTCAACTTCCTCAACAGCTTCCCAACGACGGAAAGTTTCGAAATCACCCGTTTTACGGTCAATTTCAACACGAACTTCAATTTCTAGTTCGCTTTTCTTTTTTGTTGCCGTTGCAAGCGCGATTTCAAGCGCTTCAAAAATACGCTCACGAGGAACTGCTTTCTCATTTGAAACAGCTTCTACTACCGCCAAAATTTCTTTGTTCATTAATCTAGCCTCTTAAGCTCTTCTCTCTAGGAGAACTAAAATTTAGGGATCAGGTTAGCTTTCGCAATATTGCTCAGGACGAATTCTTCTTCTTG
The DNA here is from genome assembly GCF_041467655.1 of Vibrio sp. 10N.247.311.49. Classification (NCBI taxonomy): domain Bacteria; kingdom Pseudomonadati; phylum Pseudomonadota; class Gammaproteobacteria; order Vibrionales; family Vibrionaceae; genus Vibrio; species Vibrio sp. 10N.247.311.49. The sequence goes on along the minus strand of NZ_JBFSVA010000013.1, from coordinate 108,545 downwards.
TCCTTCAACCAATACTTTCACTGTCTCGCCTTCGATAGATTGGATATCACCTTTCCATTTACGACGGTTGCCGACAGCCATTTTCAAAACGATGCTTACCTCGTGACCAATAAATTGTTGGTAATGCTCTGCTTTGAACAGTGGTCTCTCTAAACCTGGTGAAGACACTTCAAGGTTATAAGCCACTGAAATTGGATCTTCAACGTCCATTACGGCACTTACTTGGTGGCTAACTTCAGCGCAATCATCTACATTGATACCGTTTGGTGAATCGATGTAAATACGTAGCGTTGAGTGCTCACCAGCACGAATAAATTCTAATCCAACTAACTCATAACCTGATGCTGCTACTGGAGCGTCAAGCATTTCAGTAAGTTGTCTTTCTAAACCAGTCATTTAACCACTCCAGAAACAAAAAAAGGGCTCAAAGCCCAATTTAAATTCCAAGCAAACATTATCTAAATACATTTACAAATGCTTAGATAACAAAAAACCCCGTATAAGCCGGGGTTTTTGTTGCTGGACCCTTATATGTTAAGTGCCATCACATTCGATATCGCACCTAACTCACAGTGAGGTTCACACTGTGCAAACTTGCTACCAATACAAGCTATATAATAGCATTGAAATTGGTTGCGGGAGCCGGATTTGAACCGACGACCTTCGGGTTATGAGCCCGACGAGCTACCAAACTGCTCCATCCCGCGTCCGACTTGCGAGCATTATACGCCCAACAAGATGTTTTACAAGTTTGTAAACATGGTGCCGAGAGAGGGACTCGAACCCTCACACCCTAAGGCACTAGCACCTCATGCTAGCGTGTCTACCAATTTCACCATCTCGGCATCAAATCTTTACAGATTATTGTGGAATTTCGTCGCCTTGCGCCGGAACTTCACTCACTGCATCATCAGCTTGTTGAATCACCTGACCTTGGGTCGGGTCAATCCATTGTGACTCAGTTTTATGTGTAGACATATTACCAAGCACTAAGCTAAGGATAAAAAATGTAGTTGCAAAAATTGCAGTCATTCGGGTAAGGAAATTTCCTGAGCCACCAGCACCAAACACAGTGTTTGAAGCGCCAGCACCGAAAGAGGCTCCCATATCTGCGCCTTTACCTTGTTGAATCAACACTAGGCCAATTACACCAAGCGCTGCCAACAGGTAAATCACAAGTAGAACTGTAAACATTTTTCCACCTATGTTCCTAATTGTTGAGCCAGCGCCGTTCAAAAAACTATTTTTAAGAACAAGGCTAGCGACCTCCTAACTGAAGGCCGAGCAATACTAGCGAATGCGACGATGGCTGACAAGGAGAATTTGCTAAAAAATAAGCCTTTACCAAGTGAATGGTCAAAAAAAGGTCAAAAGCGACACAAAACTCATTTATGTCTCTTTTGACCGTTATATCTTTTGACCGTGATATAAGTCAACCACTTCTAATCACAAGCGCTATTCGCTGCGCCAGCTAAGTAAAAGGTTAAATTAGCAGTTTGCTTTTACTGCATCTGCAATCTTAAGCGCTGATGCTTGAACAAGCTCTGCATCTTCGCCTTCAACCATGACACGCAGTAGTGGCTCGGTACCAGACTTGCGTAATAGCACACGACCTTTCTCGCCAAGCTCAGCTTCTACTTCAACAACCGCTGCTTTTACCGCTTCGGCTTCTAGTGGGTTTGAATCTCCGCTGAAACGAACGTTTTCTAGAACTTGAGGGTACAACGTCATGCCCTGAGACAACTCATTCAGTGTCATTTCGCTATCAACAACTGAAGCCAAAACTTGCAGAGCAGCAACGATAGCATCACCCGTCGTCACTTTATCTAGTAGGATAACGTGCCCCGAGTTTTCAGCGCCGATCTTCCAGCCTTTAGCAAGAAGCTGTTCCATTACGTAACGGTCACCAACAGCAGCACGTACAAACGGAATACCTAACTGCTTAAGGCCGTTTTCCATACCCAGGTTGGTCATTAGTGTACCAACAACGCCGCCTTTCAACTCACCGCGACGCAGTGCATCACGAGCAATAATGTAAGCGATTTGGTCGCCATCAACTTTGTTGCCTAGCTCGTCAACCATGATGATACGGTCACCATCACCATCAAAGCCAAGACCTAATGCCGCTTTTTCTTCAAGCACTTTTGCTTGCAGAGCACGTACATCCGTCGCACCGACTTCGTGGTTGATGTTAGTACCGTTTGGCTCAACACCAATCGCAACGACCTCAGCACCCAGTTCTTTAAATACAGCAGGCGCAATGTGGTAAGTCGCACCATGTGCACAATCGATAACGATCTTCATGCCAGCTAATGTCATTTTATGTGGGAACGTACTTTTACAGAACTCGATGTAACGGCCAGCCGCATCGTTCAAACGTACTGCTTTACCTAGCTCTGAAGAATCAACACATTCGATGTCTTTATCCAACTCAGCTTCAATTGCCAACTCGATATCGTCCGGCAGTTTTGTTCCCTCAGAAGAGAAGAACTTGATACCGTTATCGTAGTATGGGTTGTGTGATGCAGAGATAACAATACCGGCTTCAGCGCGGAAGGTTTGAGTTAGGTAAGCCACAGCAGGTGTTGGCATTGGGCCAGTAAACGTAGCCTGAAGACCAGCAGCAGCAAGGCCAGCTTCTAGCGCTGACTCAAGCATGTAACCAGAGATACGAGTATCTTTACCAATGATGACTTTCTTTGTGCCTTGCTTCGCAAGAACACGACCCGCAGCCCAGCCAAGCTTCAGAACAAAATCAGGTGTAATCGGGTACTGGCCTACTTTGCCACGCACACCATCTGTGCCGAAGTAACGTCTCTTATCAGACATATTGATTTTCCTTAATTATGATTAGTGATTGTTATTCATCACTTCGATTATCTTCATCGCTTCCAATGTATCTTCAACATCATGAACGCGAATAATTTGTGCGCCTTTGATTGCAGCGATGGTAGCGCAAGTGACGCTAGCAACCATGCAATCTGCTGGAGCTTTGTCTAGTAGCTTAAAAATCATCGACTTTCTCGACATCCCCGCTAAGACTGGCAACCCAAGCCTGTGAAACTTTTCAAGGTGCGCTAATAGGTGGTAATTATGCTCAATGGTTTTACCAAAACCAAAACCAGGGTCAAGGATCAGCTGATCTTTTGAAATACCCACCGCCTCACACGCTTCTACCCTTTCTTGCAAGAATGCTTCTACATCCTGAAGAACATCATCATAACTTGGGTTAGCTTGCATGGTTCTCGGCTGACCTTTCATGTGCATCAGACAAATCGGAACATTAGCATCAGCGGCGACTTGTAATGCTCCAGGCTCTTGCAAAGCGCGCACATCATTGATCAAATCAGCGCCCGCTTCAACAGCTTGGCGCATCACTTCCGCTTTACTGGTATCTATCGAGATCCACACATCAAACTTGGCACGAATGGCTTTAATAGCAGGAATGACACGGGCAAGCTCCTCTTCTAACGAAACATCAGGAGCGCCAGGTCGAGTTGACTCACCACCAATATCGATAATGCTAACGCCCGCTTGAACCATGCGTTCAGCTTGCTGTAAGGCATTATCAAGTGAGTTAAATTTCCCACCGTCAGAGAAAGAGTCAGGGGTGACATTGAGGATGCCCATCACATGTGGGCGATCTAACACGAGAGTTTTATTCTTTGCTTTTAATATCATGGAAGGCCGATCTTAAAGGGAAAAACACCATAGGCTATAAACAGAAAAACCCTGAGCGTACTCAGGGTTTTAATTGATAGTTTAGCGATTAAGAATCTTTGTTTTGAGCATCATCTGATTCAGATTTAACTTCTTCAACTTTTGACTCTTCAGCTTTAGGTTCCGCTTTAGCTTCTTCTGCCTTAGCTTCAGGTTTTGCTTCTTCCTTTGTAGGTTCAGCTTTTACCTGATCACCCCAACCAGCTGGATCACGAATCTCTTGCTTACGCTCCATCAAGTCATCAATTTGACCTGCATCGATCGTTTCGAACTTCATTAGAGCGTCTTTCATCGAATGCATGATATCCATGTTATCTTCAAGAATCTTCTTAGCTCTATCGTAGTTACGGTCGATAAGGATACGAATCTCTTCATCGATAAGCTTAGTCGTGTCATCAGAAACGTGCTTAGCTTGGCTCATGCCGCGACCTAGGAAAACTTCACCTTCTTCTTCTGCGTAAAGAAGAGGACCCAATTTCTCAGAGAAGCCCCACTGCGTAACCATCTTACGAGCAATATCAGTTGCACGTTCGATATCGTTAGACGCACCAGTTGACACTTTGTCTTTACCGTAAATAAGTTCTTCAGCAAGACGACCACCGTACAAACTAGAGATCATTGATTCTAGATGTTGGCGAGACATGCTTACGCGGTCTTGCTCAGGTAGGTACATGGTTACACCAAGCGCACGACCACGTGGAATGATTGACACCTTGTACACTGGATCGTGTTCAGGTACCAAACGACCAACAATTGCGTGACCCGCTTCGTGGTAAGCCGTTGACTCTTTCACTTCTTCAGACATAACCATTGAACGGCGCTCTGCACCCATCATAATTTTGTCTTTCGCAAGTTCAAACTCAACCATAGATACATTGCGCTTGTTACCACGAGCAGCAAATAGCGCCGCTTCGTTCACAAGGTTCGCAAGATCTGCACCAGAGAAGCCTGGAGTACCACGAGCGATCAGCGACGGTTCAACATCACCTGATAGTGGCACTTTACGCATGTGTACTTTAAGAATCTGTTCACGACCACGTACATCCGGTAGACCAACCACAACTTGACGGTCAAAACGACCAGGACGAAGTAATGCAGGGTCTAGTACGTCTGGACGGTTAGTCGCAGCGATAACGATAATACCTTCGTTACCTTCGAAACCATCCATCTCAACCAACATTTGGTTCAGTGTTTGTTCACGTTCATCGTGACCACCACCAACACCAGCGCCACGTTGACGACCTACAGCATCAATTTCATCGATAAAGATGATACAAGGTGCCGCTTTCTTCGCTTGTTCGAACATGTCACGCACACGAGATGCACCAACACCAACAAACATTTCAACGAAGTCAGAACCAGAGATAGTAAAGAACGGTACTTTCGCTTCACCGGCAATCGCTTTTGCAAGCAATGTTTTACCCGTACCAGGAGGACCAACCAACAGGATACCTGTCGGGATCTTACCACCTAGCTTTTGGAAGCGGCTTGGGTCACGAAGGTAGTCCACAAGCTCTTTCACGTCTTCTTTTGCTTCGTCACAACCAGCAACATCAGCAAACATGGTTTTGATTTGTTCTTCGCTCATCATTCGAGCTTTACTCTTACCGAAAGACATCGCGCCTTTACCGCCGCCGCCGCCTTGCATTTGACGCATGAAGAAAATCCATACACCAATCAGTAAGATCATTGGGAACCATGAGATGAAGATAGTGCCAAGCAGGCTCTGCTCTTCAGGTGGTGTACCCTGAACTTTTACGTTTTGATTAATTAAGTCATCAAGTAGCTTTTGATCATAAACAGGCATGTAAGTTACATACTTAGAACCACCACCACGACGTGTGAAAGTGATTTCGCTGTTATTGAACTGTGCGTCTTGAATCTGGCCTTGGCCAACTTCCTGTACAAACGTGGTGTAATCTACTGCTCTGCCGTTACTTTCCCCAGGGCCGAAGCTCTGGAATACCGACATCAACACTACCGCGATAACAAGCCACAGAATTAAATTTTTTGCCATGTCACTCAAGGTGTAAGCCTCTCGATAACTAATTGTAATTAAAGGTAGGGTACTACAGTTTGTAACCTGTAGCCATGTTGTTAACTCTCACTCTTGGAAGAGAATCGTTAACCTTTGTAACCAGTGGCTACGATAAACACTTCACGAGATCGAGCTCGAGAAGAGTCGGGTTTTCTAACTTTTACTGTTTTAAACATCTCACGGACGTCCTTAACGTATTGGTCAAACCCTTCGCCTTGGAATACTTTTACAACAAAACTACCATTGGTAGCTAGAACTTGTCGACACATATCCAAAGCTAATTCAACTAAATACATAGCTCTTGGCTGATCCACAGAATTGTTGCCTGCTATATTAGGTGCCATATCTGACATCACGACATCAACCATGTTTGGTTGTATACGTTCCAACAAGGCATCTAGCACAGCTTCTTCGCGGAAATCGCCTTGTAAAAAGCTAACACCAGCAATCGGATCCATTGGTAACAAGTCACACGCAATGATTTGTCCGTTGTCTCCAACAATCTTAGCAGCATATTGAGACCAACCGCCAGGTGCTGCACCCAAATCCACAATGGTCATCCCAGGAGACAGCAATTTATCTTTCGTTTGAATCTCTTCCATTTTGAAATAAGCACGTGAACGATAGCCTTTCTTTCTTGCTTCATTTGCGTACTTGTCGTCGAAGTGTTCCTTCAACCAACGGCCTGAACTGGCCGAGTGTTTCTGTTTGCTCATTGGATACCTAAATTGGAGGAAAGTACTAATTGCTGAATAAATTATAGTCTTCAGCATTAGATGGCGTTAAAATAGGTTTTTTCAACCCTAATAGTAAAGAAAATTGGCCGCGTAATGAACCTAAGTACCAAACAAAAGCAGCATCTAAAGGGCCTAGCTCACAGTTTAAAACCTGTAGTGCTAATGGGCGCAAATGGACTTACTGAAGCTGTTCTAGCGGAAATCGAATTAGCTCTAGATCACCACGAACTGATCAAAATTAAAGTTGCATCAGAAGACCGTGAAACTAAGCAGCTGATTATCGATGCAATTGTACGTGAAACTAAAGCTGAGAAAGTACAGACTATCGGTAAAGTTCTAGTACTGTTCCGTCAGTCAGAAGCACGTAAAATCGAGATTCCACGTAAATAAGCGAGTTTGATATAAGCTAACTTCACTAATAGGAAGCCACAGCGCTTATCTTTTAGTGTAGCGTGAGAAACGAAAAAGGTCGCATTTAGCGACCTTTTTACTTATCAGAAACAAAGAAAATTCAATTAGATATATTCTACTTTGTCGATTTCGAAGTCTTTGTCACCACCAGGGGTAGAGATCATGACTTCGTCGCCTTCCATTTTACCGATAAGACCGCGAGCAATTGGCGATTTCACAGAAATGCGACCCGTTTTGATGTCTGCTTCGTCTTCTGAAACGATTTGGTAGCGGAACTCATCATCGGTATCCACATCAATCAGTGTCACTGTCGTACCAAAGATAATCTTGCCCGTATTATCCATTTGCGTTACATCGATGATCTGAGCCAGTGATAGCTTATATTCAATATCACGGATCTGAGCTTCACAAATACCCTGCTCTTCACGAGCGGCGTGGTATTCAGCATTCTCTTTCAGGTCACCTAGTTCACGTGCTTCACCAATAGCTGCTGAGATAACAGGGCGTAGCTTAAGTAGGCGATCTAATTCGTCACGTAGCTGCTGAGCGCCACGTACTGTCATTGGAACCTTTTCCATTTTTTACCTCTATGCCAAAGCTTTCTTTGGCCAACATAAATACACCCAACGTATTTATTGGGTGATAGAAACAAAACGATTTGGCTTAGTGTAAACAAACTTTATGGCTAAATCACCTTTATTCCACTTTGCGTTATAAAAGCTTTATCTAGGTCTAAATTACAGACATCACAAAAATGAATAATAACCTCCCCATCAATAAGTTGAGAATTAAATACCTAAAAAAACAAAAAACAAACAAAATAAACACAGATCACACTTTTATAAAAATCACTTTAAAACAAACACTTAATCAACAAGAGATATAATAAAACAGTGTTCATTTTTTAGTTTTATATCATTTTACTAACTGACCATGGAACTTTAGAGGTAAAAAGTAACCCATGGATTGCACTGGCATTTTTCAGACTTCTGTTCTAATCATGATTATGAAGCCTGATTAATACAGGCAATACACAAAAGGGTTCAAATCCTTGATAAAACTTCTATGGACAGTAATTAGGAAATAATAACATGAACAAGACTATGATCGCGCTTGCTGTATCTGCTGCAGCTCTTGCTACTAACGCAGTGGCAGCGGACGGTAAACAAGCTGGTGGTATCGAAGGTACATCTGTATACAGCTCAAACGGCACTTCTCTAGAAATCGGTGGTCGTGCGGAAGCTCGTCTATCTCTAAAAGATGGCAAAGCACAAGACAACTCTCGTGTACGTCTAAACTTCCTAGGTAAAGTTGAAATCCAAGACGGCCTATACGGTGTTGGTTTCTACGAAGGTGAATACACTACTGCAGACTCTGACGCGACAGCTACCGACAATGGTTCTGATATCGACCACCGTTACACATACGCTGGTATCGGCGGTACATTCGGTGAAGTGACATACGGTAAAAACGACGGTGCGCTAGGCGTTATCACAGACTTTACCGATATCATGTCTTACCACGGTAACTCAGCGGCATACAAAATTGCAGCAGCAGACCGTACAGACAACATGCTTTCTTACAAAGGTGAGTTCCAAGACCTAGCGGTTAAAGCAAGCTACCGCTTTGCTGACCGCGCTGAACAAGGTGGCGAATTCGTTGAGAACGAAGCAGACGGCTACTCTCTATCTGGTATCTACGCAATCGGCGACTCTGGCTTTAAGCTAGGTGCAGGTTACGCTGACCAAGACGAGCAAAACGAGTACATGCTAGCGGCATCTTTCCGCACTGAAGCTCTATACTTTGCTGGTGTATTCACTGACGGTGAACTATCTAAAGATAACGGCGACTACACTGGCTACGAATTCGCAACTGCTTACACGCTAGACAAAGCTGCATTCACTCTAACGTACAACAACGCAGAAACAAATGGTGATACATCTGCTGATAACGTTGCTGTAGATGCGACTTACTACTTCAAGCCTAACTTCCGTACGTACATCTCGTACAACTTCAACCTTATCTCTGAAGGCGACAAGTTCGGTACGGCTGATACTTTAGTTAACCGTGGTGCAACTAAAGCACAAGCTGAAGACGAGCTAGCTATTGGTCTACGTTACGACTTCTAATTCTGATTATCTAATTGATTAATTAGTTAATTGAGAATCAAAACGCCCGCTCTCTAGCGGGCGTTTTTTATATCTGTATACTGAAAAAATCAGCCATCCAAGAAAATCTTCTATGCGCCTTCTACCCACTCTACTTCTATGTAGTTTTTCCATTAGCGTTTTCTCGATTAACGCTTTCGCATACGCCCCTCTAAAAACACTGCCCGATGGTAGTAGTACGAGTTTGATACTCAAATCGTTGAGTGATAATTCGGGCGAACTTAATACCGATAGCGATGACTTTTATCCACCAGCCAGCACGTTAAAACTGGTGACGGCTTTAGCGGCTAAATTAGAGCTGGGCGACAACTTTCATTACATCACCAGCATTGTTCGTTCTGGCAATGATTCGATCATTTCATTTAGCGGTGACCCAACACTACAACGTGAACAGCTAAAAAGCCTGTTAGCTCAGTATGCTAAGTCTCAATCCAGAACCATCAAAGGCAACTTATACCTGGATAACACAGCTTATACCGGCTATCAGCGAGCGGTGGGGTGGCCTTGGGACATTCTAGGCGTTTGTTACAGCGCGCCCTCTAGTGCAATGACCTTAGACAGCAACTGTGCACAAGCCTCTATTTATACAAAAGATAATGGTGCGACACGCGTTTATATTCCCGCTCACTATCCGATAGACGTGACGACCACCGCTGCCACGGTAACTCGCTCTGGGCAGAAGGCAACACAATGCGACTTGGAGCTCATCACCACACCAGATAACGCTTACAAGCTCTCTGGTTGCTTGGTTGAGCGTAAAAAGCCACTGCCACTCAAGTTCGCGATTCAAAATCCAGAACTTTACACCTATCAAGTCGTTACATCGCTTCTCAAAGAACTGAAAATAGAAGTAAAAGGTGATGTGATTATTGGTAAAAAAGCGCAAGCAGACAAAACCACGTTAGTCGCTAGTCACAACTCAGAAAAGCTTCCTGAACTGCTCGATATCATGCTCAAGAAGTCAGATAACCTTATCGCAGATAATCTAACTAAAACGCTAGGAGCAACATTTTATGTTCAACCGGGCAGCTTCAATAACGGCACTGAAGCAATAAAACAGATACTGCTGACCAAGGCTAATATTGACCTCAGTAAAGCGCAGCTCGTCGATGGTTCAGGGTTATCCAGAAATAACCGAATGAGGTCACAGACCATGGCTCAAGTGCTTCGTTATATCTGGGAAAACGATCAACAGCTCAGCCTGATTGAGGCTATGCCTACATCTGGCACTGATGGAACGCTCAAATACCGTCAGAGCATGAGAAAAGCACCGATTCAAGGCAACATTATCGCCAAGAGTGGTTCTCTATACGGCAGTTACAACATGGCGGGATACGGATTAGATAAAGCGGGAAAACCAAACTCTCTGTTTGTACAATTTGTCCGTGATTACTTCCCTGAAGAACAAGATCCAGACAAACCAGTGGAAGCACCTATCACCCAGTTTGAGCGTGCTTTCTACAAAGATGTGGTCGAGTTCAGTCAAACACAAAGCAAATCTAAGTAATGCTTAGCTCTGTGTAAACTTCTACTCAAACAATAAAAATGGCGCTGAAGACCTTAAATCTTCAGCGCCATTTTTGTTTCTCAGATGTATTTAGCTATTTTTATAGGTGCCTATTTTTATAGGAGCTAAGCGATACCGAGGAATGAGTTAACCACAGTGAAGTAGATCCACATTCCTGAGATATCAACTATGGAAGCAAGCACTGGGCTCACTAACACCGCTGGATCAAGCTTAAATAGCCTAGCAACTATCGGCAATCCGCCACCCAGCACGGTTGATATGGTCACCTGAATAAACAGCGCTACCGCAATAGCTAACGCAATCATGTTGATATCATAACCACCTGTCGCTTGGTTTTCACTAAAGAGCAAAATACGTCCAATCATCACTACAGCAATCGCTAAAGCTAAACAAATAGCAACTCTAAACTCTTTCCATAGAACGTTAGCCCATTGGCGTTTTTTCAACTCACCTGTGGCTAAGGCTCGGATCACCAAAGTCGCTGCTTGTGTTCCGGTGTTACCACCAGCAGCAGCAATTACCGGCATGTAGATTGCCAAAAGTACCAACTGACTGAGAATGTCTTCATACTGAGCAATGATAAGCCCTGAGACGATTCCCAATAGTGCTAACGAAATAATCCAACCGATACGCTGCCTGACGTGGCTCATGACGCCAGTCGAAAGGTAACCCTGTTGAGGTTCTACCTCAGAGTAGATCAGCCCTAGTTGGTGAGCTAGATGTCGAGAGCGCTTCTCAAAGCCCTGCTCTTCTAGCTCACTAAGTAAAGTCTGAATCGTACTCAAAGAGCATTGCCCCAGCACTAGCACCGCATCTTCGAGCGGCATTCGATTCAAAAGATTAATTTGTTGTTCACGTCCGTACTGTTGAAATGCATTCGATACAGCTTGGATGTCTTGCTCTGAGTACAGAGCTTCAATAGATAAAAAAGTGTTGTTCATTACCGTCATGGCGAATCTCCCGATTGGCAAAGGTAACGACCATCAAAACAAATAGCCTATAGCTAATACACCAAGAGCGTACAGCTAAGCGCACCAAGAGCTGAAAGCTACTGATGTGTCTACTTGTTAGAATCTAGTGTGTGGAAAAGAATGCGGGGGAAAACAAAGATACCCTACCTGAACGGCAGGACAATAGATCAATACCGAGACAGGTTATTCTTCTCCATTCAAACTAGGAGGATGGTCGGTATTGTTCATAAAAATCTCCAGAATTACTGTCAATTTGACAGCGCGCATAGTGTAGCAATAGGCGTTTCAAAGTTTCGTCAATTTTAAGTCAATAAAAAAGGCATCCGTGGATGCCTTTGGTTCAATTATTGATGTGCATTATTACTTAATAGTAATACGAGCAAACTTACGCTTACCTACTTGGTAAACGGCAGTACCTGCTTCAGGCACGAATTTGCTGTCTTCAATCTTCTCGCCTTCAAGCTTAGCCGCACCTTGCTTGATCATACGCATCGCATCAGAAGTCGAGTTTACAAGACCCGCTTCTTTTAGAACGTTCGCAATTGGCAGGCCTGCTTCGAATTCAAACTCCGGCATTTCATCAGGAACTTGGTTCTTAGCAAAACGGTTAACGAACTCTTGCTCAGCGGCTTCAGCATCTGCTTCACTGTGGAAACGAGCAATGATCTCTTTCGCTAGCAGTACTTTAACGTCACGCGGGTTCTTACCTGCATCAACGCCAGCTTTCAGTTCCGCAACTTCTTCAAGAGGACGGAAAGACAGTAGCTCGTAGTAGCTCCACATTAGATCGTCAGAGATAGACATGATCTTACCAAACATCTCGCTTGGTGCTTCGCTGATACCGATATAGTTATGCGCAGACTTAGACATCTTCTTAACACCGTCTAGACCAACAAGTAGTGGCATCATCAGTACCGCTTGTGGTTTTTGACCTGCCGCTTTTTGCAGTTCACGACCCATTAGAAGGTTAAACTTCTGGTCAGTACCGCCAAGCTCAACGTCGCTCTCTAGTGCAACAGAGTCGTGACCTTGTAGAAGTGGGTACATGAATTCGTGGATTGCGATCGGTTGACCACCAGCATAACGCTTTTTGAAGTCATCACGCTCAAGCATACGAGCAACAGTTTGGTTAGAAGCAAGACGAATCATGCCTTCAGCGCCAAGCTCAGATAGCCATTCAGAGTTGAAGCGAATTTGCGTTTTCGCAGGATCTAGAATTTTGAATACTTGTTCTTTGTAAGTTTCAGCATTCTTCAATACGTCTTCGCGGCTTAGCGGTGGACGTGTTGAGTTTTTACCTGATGGGTCACCAACCATTGCAGTGAAATCACCGATAAGGAATGTCACTTCATGACCAAGCTCTTGGAAAGCACGAAGCTTGTTAAAGATAACCGTATGGCCTAGGTGGATATCTGGAGCTGTTGGATCGGCACCCAGCTTAATGCGTAAAGGACGACCTTCTTTTAGTTTTGCAATCAGTTCGTCTTCTGGAATCAGTTCTTCTACGCCACGTTTGATCTCGGCTAGTGCAGCTTCAATACTCGCCATTCTTGTTCACTCCCACAGATTTGGCAAAAATACATTAATTAGACATCTTACTTGAATAGCGATGTATTTTGAAACCAGTTACACTATTCCGTCGTCGATTTTCATAATATTTACAGAACGAACCGGAACATGTTGTCTATTTTTGCACGCCTTCCTATTTTGCACCGGGCTTTTATCGCATTTTTTAGTGCCATAATTTTCGTCGCGATTTTCTTACTCCCCGACGTCAACAGTTTGCGTGACGATTCGGGCGCTTTAGTTGTGGGAAAACATTACCCACTGACTATCAATGCCTCTGCACTTATTAGCTCAAGTGACGCTCCACCGACGGCAGTGCTCAATTGGGAGAAATACACCGTTCGCTCTGGCGAAAGCACCTCTGTTTTATTTGAACGTATTGGCCTCTCATACCGTCTGCTGATCACGCTACTCAATACCAATAATGATATTAAGAAGCAGCTGTCTAACCTAAGACCTGGTGATGTCTTGCAGTTCGGCTTTGATGAAAACAACGACCTTATTCAGTTAAAACGACAACTTAGTGCGTTTGAAAGCTTCAAGATCACTAAATCTGGCGATTCTTTCTCATCAAGTTTCGACAAAAAAGAAGTGGTATACCAATACAATTATGCCGAAGCCAACATCACCTCTAACTTCTGGAACGCTGGCGTCAGCGCAGGTTTAACCGCAAACCAAATTATGGAACTGGCCGGCATCTTCGGTTGGGATATCGACTTTGCGTTAGATATTCGTAAGAACGACAGCTTCAAAATCTTATACCAAGAGAAAGTGGTTGAAGGTGAAGTAGTTGGTCGCGGTAAGATCATGGCAGCCGTGTTCAAAAACCAAGGCGATTCATTTACCGCGGTATTGGATGATAAAAGCGGCAACTACTTCGATGAAAATGGTCGTGCGATGAAGAAGGCGTTCTTGCGCTCACCAATTGATTTTCGTCGCGTAACATCGAACTTTAACCCTACCAGGAGACACCCAGTAACCGGTAAGATTCGAGCTCACCGCGGTACTGACTACGCAGCCCCTGTTGGCACGCCTATCTGGGCAGCCGGTGACGGTATTGTTCAGAAGTCAGGTTACAACCAATTCAATGGTAACTACGTGTTCATCCGCCACAGCAACACCTACATCACCAAGTACCTGCACATGAAGCGACGTATGGTGAAAACCGGTCAGCGCGTAAAACAAGGCCAAACCATTGGTACTTTGGGCGGTACAGGCCGTGTGACTGGCCCGCACTTACATTATGAATTCTTGGTTAATGGCGTACATAAAAATGCGCGTACCGTGAAATTGCCTCAATCCAAGTCGTTAACTGGTAAAGCAAAAGCAACCTTTATTGCCAACTCAGAGATTCGATTAAGAAACCTTGAGCGATACGGTCAGTTACTAGCGACTAACTAGGCGTTTGTAGCTTCACTGCAAAATAGAAAAATGCAAAGAGCGCCCATCAAGGCGCTCTTTTTTATGCTCACATACCACAACTAGCTACTGTTTTTCAGGTTTGTTGTTCCGTCCAAGCATTAACAAACAAGGGGTTAATACTAAAGTCAGCACCGTGGCAAACGCCAAACCACCAGCAATAGCGGTCGCAAGCTGTGACCACCATTGTGTACTTGGCGCGCCAAACTCTATCTTTTGATTAATCAGGTCGATGTTCATCTCTAACACCATCGGCATTAAACCTAAGATAGTCGTAACCGTCGTGAGCATTACTGGCCTTAAACGCTGAACACCGGTTCTTAGAATCGCATCTCGCTTGTCCAAGCCTCTTTTGATGAGCTGATTATAAGTATCAATCAACACGATGTTGTTGTTCACGACTATGCCGGCGAGCGCTATTACCCCAATTCCCGACATCACGATGCCAAACGGACGTTGGAAGATCAGTAAGCCAACGAACACGCCAACCGTTGAGAACAGCACCGCACTCAGAATCAAAAACGCTTGATAGAAGCTATTGAACTGAGTAATCAGAATCAAAGCCATTACCGCCAAAGCAACCAAGAAAGCACTTTGTAAAAAGGCTGACGAGTTTTCTTGTTCTTCGTTTTGACCACGGATGCGAAATTCCACGCTACTCGGCAGCCCTAGCTCACTCAATGCTTGTTCGATCTTTGGTAGTTCGAGAGCAAGGTTATACCCTTCTTCCATATCCGCCATGATGTTCACCACACGCTTGCCATCAAGGCGTTTAATGGTGTCTTGCTTATGGTCGGGAACGATCTGAGCGAAATTAGTAATAGGTACTAAACCTGCTGGCGTTTTCACCCTAAGCTGGTCGAAGCGCCCGATATCACGCTTATCATTAGGGTAGCGCACCAAGATATCGACCTCTTCTGAAGAGTCATCGGGCAGATAATCACCAATCTTGAGACCATTAGTCACGAATTGAACGGTATTACCCACTAAGGTCGCATCAGCTGCAAAGCGCGCAGCATCGTCGCGGCGAATATCCACCTTCCAATCGATGCCATTTTTACTCGCAGTATCGCTGATATTGGTCAGTGCTTTATTTCCATCAGCCCAACCTCTCACAATTTTTGCAGCCTGATTGAGCTGCTCTGGAGTTCTTGCCGACAGCTCAATCACTAAGTCATTTTCAACCGGAGGCCCAGCATCAGGGAACTTATATTCAATCTCAACACCAGCGTATTGATCGGTTTGTACCTTCAACTCATCAATAATCGCCTTAACGCTGCGTCGATATTGCCAGTCAACAGGCGTAATTGAGATCAAACCAATCTGGTCGTCACCACCAGTACGCGTGTAAACGGTATCGAACTCATCATGATTGAGCATCATCAGTTCAATATCACGCATGATGTCATCCTTTTCTTGGATAGACAGATCCCCATGCGAGCGAACTTTGACATTAAAGAATGGCGGATCAACTTCTGGGAAGAACTCTGCACCTAGACCCGCTTTTGAATAAGTAAAACCAACTGCAACCGCGAGCAGTGCCGCACTGAACAAAATCTTAAAGGGGTGTTTAATCGCTAAAGAAAGCGTGTGGTAGTAAGCCTTGGTTAAACCAGTAGCCTGTGAAAAGTCACCATTATGCAGTGCGACCATTCGAGCTTGGCTTTTAGACGATACGTATTGAGGTTTGCCAATCAAACCGCCCAGCACGGGCACAAACAACAACGCCATGATCAATGATGCAGTTAAAGTCGCGATCAGAGTTAGTGGTAAGAACTTCATAAATTCGCCCGTCACATCAGGCCAAAACAGTAACGGAGCAAATGCGGCTAAGGTTGTGGCAGTCGATGCGGTTATCGGCCACGCCATCCGTTTCGCTGCATCTCGGTAAGCGGCTTTGCGCCCTTCCCCCTCTTGCATTCGCCTGTCTGCAAATTCGGTCACCACAATCGCACCGTCTACTAGCATCCCCACCGCCATAATCAGAGAGAACAGCACTACGATGTTGACGGTTAAGCCAAACACCGAAAGAACCAATAACCCGGTTAGGAATGAGCCTGGAATGGAAATACCCACTAACAAAGCGGTACGCACACCAAGAATCGCGATGATAACGATCACCACCAGAATAATGGCGGATAAGATATTGTTTTGCAGATCATTAAGCATGATCTTCACATCTTTAGATTCATCCCAGGTGTATTTGACCAACAGGTTATTTGGCCATTCCGCTTGCTGCTGAGCACCAGCCATTACCGCTTTGACTAGCTCAACGGTTTCGATGATGTTCTCACCTGCACGCTTCTTGATATCCAACACCACCGCAGATTTGCCATCTAAACGAGCAAAACTTTCAGGATCTCGAAACGCTCGACGAACCGTAGCGACATCGCCAAAAGTGACCACCTGCTTGCCATCCACTTTAATAGGCAACTCAAGCACGTCTTTTAAGGAGTTAAATACCGAAGGGACTTTGACAGAAAAACGTCCGTAGCCAGTATCAACAAAACCTGCGGCCACCACTCGATTGTTCAGAGCGATCAGATTATAGATATCCGCTTGATCTAAGCTGTAGCTCTCCATCAATAACGGATCGACAATGATCTCGACGATGTCAGCGCGATCGCCCGCAATATCGACTTCAAGGATTTGGCGATAGCTTTCTAATTTGTCTCCAAGCTCTCGGGCAATTTGCACTATGGTGCGCTCAGGAACGGTACCGAATAGCACAACAGACAAAACAGGTTGCTCAGAAGCCAGCGTCACCTCATTTACGGTCGGTTCGTCACTGTCTTCTGGTAGTTTTGGTTTAGCCAGATCAACCGCGTCACGCACATCGGCCATTGCTTTGGTGAGATCGACGCCAACATTAAACTCCAACACAACAGAGGCATGCCCTTCTGCTGCGGTTGCTGTCATCTCTTTTACGCCTTCAATCGACCTCAGCTCTTGCTCAATAGGTCGAACCAATAAACGTTCTGCATCCGTTGGCGAGATCCCTTGGTGCCCGACCGAAACATAGATAATTGGGATGGTAATGTCTGGGCTCGATTCCTTAGGTATCGTGATATAGGTGACGACACCGGCTACAAGGATTAACGCTAAAAGGGAGAGCATTGTTCGAGCACGAGACAAGGCTGCATCAATAATTGAATACATCGGTTATCTCCTACTCTGCGGTTACGTTAGAGAGTTCAGCGACTTGCTCAACAGCAATCACCGAATCACCATCACGCACAAACCCTTGGCCTACTGTGATGATATCGACGCGTTGACCTAGCCCTAGCCCCGTGAGCCACACTCCATCTTGTTCGGCCTTTACTAGCTGAATGCCTACAAACTTCACCGTTGGTGAGTCATCGACTGAAACCAAGGTTTTGACCCCTAGGTTACCCGCCTCATCCAATGCTAGCATCGCCGGTGTTATCTTTATTGCATCTCTTGTTTCTAGGTTGAGTTTAACTTCGGCACTGACACCTGCTGGTAATAGGCCTTTAGAGTTATCGATTTCTATCTCGATTGGGAAGGTATTAGTAGCAACAGAAGAGATACGAGAAACATAGCGTAAACGGCCTTCCGCTTCTTCTCGCCCTAACAAACGAACCAAAGCAGATTGATTGACTAGCAAATGTTGGATATGACGCTCACTGACATCCGCCTCAATAACCAAAGGATCGAGGTCAATCACGCCAGCAACAGGATCGCCAACACTAACGAAATCACCGAGCTCCACCATCAAATCTTGAACCACACCCGAAAAAGGCGAAGTAATCACAGTATTCTTTAAAGCCAATTCCGCATTGCGCATCATGGCTTTTGATTCTGTTAATGAAGCCTCAGCTGTGGTGTAGGCGATTTCACCTTGCAGTCCTCTTTTCTTCAGTGACTGCGCCGCTTTGAACTCTTTCTGCTTCAAGCGATATAACGCAGATGCTCGCTCTAGTTGAATCTCTAAATCACCCTTATCTATCTGGGCAATGGCTTGTCCTGCTTTAACCATCCCCCCCTTAACAACATTCAATCTGACAATCTTACCCGCGACTTCTGCACCTAGACGAGCATGCCTATCGGGCGCCGTTCTTCCATAGAGATCAATCGTTTTAAAGGTCGGTGATGAGGTGAAGGTTTGAAAGGAAACCTTAGCCAGCGGAATTTCTGTTGCCTTTTTTTCAGGTGACTCTTCTGCTTGCCCTACGCCTAAACCAAGCCAGATCGACAACAACACGACTAGAGTCAGAGAAACCAGCCACGGCTGCTTCAATTTCTGAAAAAGTGGTGAGTTAGAAAATAGAGTGGGCATAACAAATCCTTTTGTCCGATGTCATTCAGGCGCGCTAGTTGGCTTAATAGCGTGATGTGCAACTTCCTTATGCACAAAGGTAACCTTAACAGACCAATCCTCAACGAAGTTGGACGCTATCGACAGTTTAAAAAATATGCCGTGTACTAAAAATGAGAGGAATGCTTTGAAAAGTAATAAGTTACTAAGTAAAAACAAAAACGCCGAACATAAGTTCGGCGTTTGAAATGTATCTAATACAGCTTTGAGCTCAAGCTATTTTCAACTCATGCTATACGCTGAATGATGCGCCACAACCACATGTTGTTGTAGCGTTCGGGTTGTTCACAAAGAAGCGTGCACCTTCTAGGCCTTCAGTGTAATCAACCATGCCGCCCATTAGGTATTGTAGGCTCATTGGATCAACAACCAGCGTTACACCGCTGTTTACAATTGTAGTGTCGCCATCATTTACTTTTTCATCAAATGTGAAGCCGTATTGGAAACCGCTACAACCACCACCTGTAATGTATACACGCAGTTTTAGTTCTGGGTTTTCTTCTTCAGCAATTAGCGTTTGTACGCGGGTAGCTGCTGCATCAGAAAAAGACAATGGGATATTTACTTCGCTCACGACAACCTCTCTTACCTGTGTCAAAAACAACATGATACAAATCTAATTCGAGACCATAGTTGTTGAGTATTTTCTTATATTCCGGTGATTATCTAATACCTGACTGAAACGTTCAAGTATTCACCACAGGATCGGTCCTTTTACTGCTGTAAACTCACCAATATCTAACAATTAAAACGTGTAACCACACAAAACAACCAGATTCGGGTGATTATCTGGGCGAAAGCATTCCTAGTTGGATTAGGGATAGGTACAATGCGTGCCAATTGGTCCGACAGTCAAAAGAGGATATATCAATGACCAAATCAGCAGAGCTGTACGAAAAAGCACAGCAAACTATTCCTGGTGGCGTAAACTCTCCAGTTCGTGCATTCAATGGCGTAGGTGGTTCTCCAATCTTCGTTGAACGCGCTGATGGCCCACTTATTTTTGATGCTGATGGTAAAGCGTATATCGATTACGTTGGCTCTTGGGGGCCAATGATCCTTGGTCACAACCACGCTGTTATTCGTGATGCTGTGATTGCAGCAGCTCAACGCGGCCTTAGCTTCGGTGCTCCAACCGAAACTGAAATCAAAATGGCTGAACTGGTATCTGAGATGGTTCCATCAATGGAACAGCTACGTATGGTGAGCTCAGGTACAGAAGCAACAATGAGCGCGATTCGTCTAGCTCGTGGCTTCACTGGTCGTGACAAAATTCTTAAGTTTGAAGGCTGCTACCACGGCCACGCAGACAGCCTACTTGTAAAAGCTGGTTCTGGCGCACTGACTTTAGGTCAACCAAGCTCTCCAGGCGTACCGGCTGATTTTGCGAAACTAACGCTAACAGCAACCTTCAACAATCTAGATTCAGTACGTGAAATCTTCGCAGCAAACAAAGGCG
Organism: Vibrio sp. 10N.247.311.49; assembly: GCF_041467655.1. Taxonomy (NCBI): domain Bacteria; kingdom Pseudomonadati; phylum Pseudomonadota; class Gammaproteobacteria; order Vibrionales; family Vibrionaceae; genus Vibrio; species Vibrio sp. 10N.247.311.49. The sequence continues at coordinate 88,189 of NZ_JBFSVA010000013.1, read as the reverse complement.
AGATCGCTTGTATCATCGTTGAGCCAGTAGCGGGTAACATGAACTGTATCCCTCCTGTAGAAGGCTTCCACGAAGGTCTACGTGAAATCTGTGATCAAGAAGGTGCATTGCTAATCTTTGATGAAGTAATGACAGGTTTCCGCGTTGCTGAAGGTTGTGCTCAGGCTTACTACAACATCAAGCCAGACCTAACGTGTCTTGGTAAAGTGATTGGCGGCGGCATGCCTGTCGGTGCTTTCGGTGGTCGTAAAGACGTGATGCAATACATCGCACCAACTGGCCCTGTTTACCAAGCGGGTACGCTTTCAGGTAACCCTGTTGCAATGGCTGCTGGCTACGCATGTTTGAACCTTCTACGAGAAGAAGGCAACGAAAAGCGTCTAGCTTCAAAAACTAAGCAGTTGGCAAAAGGCTTCAAGCAACTTGCTGACAAGCACGGCATCCCGATGCTAGTTCATCAAGTTGGCGGTATGTTTGGTTTCTTCTTCACTGACCAAGAAACTGTGACGTGCTACGAAGATGTAACTAAGTGTGATGTAGAACGCTTCAAGCGCTTCTTCCACCTAATGTTAGATCACGGTGTTTACCTTGCACCTTCAGCATTCGAAGCAAGCTTTACTTCTCTTGCTCATGGTTCAAAAGAACTTGATGCAACACTAGAAGCTGCTGACCGCTCTCTTGCGATCATTGCTGCTGAAAGCAAATAATCGAAAGCACTTTATAAGTCGCTAACCGATTGAATTTAGGGCTGCATTAAATGCAGCCCTTTTTTATATATCGCGCTCACCAGCCACAAATATGACAGCTTATTTAGCCGTCGACTAAGGCTAAAGCTGAACCAAAAGCATTAACGTTCCCAGAAAAGGAAAACCAACAACATCAAGGTACCAAGGAACATTCTGAACCAAGGGATCTCTTTTTTTGTTTGCTGTTCTTCGTCTTGGCATTTCTTATCTTTATTACAGCATCCCATTATCAAAACTCCTCATTGCTAACTCTCTGTTTTGCAGCCATTATAAACTCAGAACGCAAATATAGAGACCATTACCGTGTCAGAAAAACTCAAAATCAATTCCAGCCACTGGGTGATCATCATTGCCCTACTCGCGGCGGCTTATGCTTGTTACTTGCTTATCGAGCCATACGTTAACTCTATCGTGATGGCCTTTATCATTTCACTATTGATGTTCCCAATCCATGAGTGGCTTGAAAAAAAGCTCCCGAATAAAGAAAACATCGTCTCTCTGCTGTCTTGTATCATACTGACCTTCATTATTGTTATCCCTTTATTGGCAGTATTCGCAGCAATTGTTCAGCAAGGTTCTCTGTTCTCTCAGAATACTTACCAATGGGTGACCCACGGTGGCATTCAGACTCTGTTTGCTCATCCGTTAGTGGTCAAAGCGCTGTCATTTGTGAATAACTACCTGCCTTTCGACAACATTGAGCCCCAAGCCATCGCACAAAAAGTCGGTGAGTTTGCGACCAGCTTTGGTTCTAAGCTAGTTGGTATCAGTGCCAAAATCTTAGGTGACGCAACCAATTTCTTGATGGATTTCTTCTTGATGCTGTTCGTTTTGTTCTTCTTATTAAGAGATCATGACAAAATCATCAGTGTGGTTCGTCATATTCTGCCGCTGTCTCGTAGCCAAGAAGACAAACTTCTAACAGAGATAGAACAAGTATCTAAATCAGCAGTAATGGGCTCATTCTTAACCGCAATAGCGCAAGGTTTTGCCGGCGGTTTAGGTATGTGGATTGCCGGTTTCCCAGGTCTATTTTGGGGTACTATGATGGGCTTTGCCTCTTTCATCCCAGTTGTGGGTACCGCATTAATCTGGATTCCAGCAGCAACCTACTTGTTCCTAACTGGTGATACCACGTGGGCGATTTTCCTAACGGTTTACTGTGTAGCGATTGTTGGTTCAATTGATAACCTTCTGCGTCCGCTGCTAATGCAAGGCAGTGCAGGCATGAATACCCTGATGATCTTCTTCTCACTATTGGGTGGTATTCAACTGTTTGGCCTAATTGGTCTTATCTACGGACCATTGATTTTTGCGATTACCATTGTCCTATTCAACATCTACGATGAAGAGTTTAAGGACTTTTTAAACCAGCAAGACAAGAGTTAACGAACTTGACGTCAACTTGATTGGCGAACCCGTATTAAACACTTCAAGCTTTGGGCGGATTATGCGAAAATCCGCCCTCATTTTTTGCTAACGATTCAACAGAGTGTCCTATGTCAGCTTATATTGCACCAAGCCAGATTGCTCAACGCCAACTCGCCTACTTTGAAGGCAAACATGTTTTAGTTGCCGGTGAGGCAGAAGACTTGTTCCCTGTTGAGTTAGCGAAGCATTGTGAATCTGTCTCTGTGTTTACTTCTAATTACAGCTACTACCGTCAATTAGAAGGCTACAACACCATCCAACGTTTTTATGGTGCGGAGTTTACCGAAGAGACTAAAGCCGACTTAGTGATGTTGTACTGGCCAAAAGCCAAAGCGGAAGCGGAATTTTTGTTGGCGATGCTATTTGCCAAGCTAGGCAAAGATACCGAGATCGTCGTGGTTGGTGAAAACCGTTCAGGCGTGAAAAGCATCGAGAAGATGTTTGCTCCTTACGGCAAAGTTGTTAAATACGATTCAGCGCGTCGTTGCTCTTTCTACTGGGGTCAATGCTTCGAGCAACCACAAGCGTTCAACCTGCAAGACTGGTTTAAGACCTACACGGTTAACATTGGTGAGCAATCACTTACGGTAAAAAGCCTTCCTGGCGTCTTCAGTCACGGTCAATTCGATGTCGGTAGCCAACTTCTGTTGGATACTCTGCCAAAACTAAAAGGCAAGGTACTGGATTTTGGCTGTGGTGCAGGCGTATTGGGCGCGGTGATGGCATCTCGTAACCCAGATATCGAGCTAGAAATGTGCGACATCAGTGCATTTGCCGTGGCATCAAGCCAAGCAACGCTAGAAGCGAATGGTTTAACGGGTAAAGTCTTCGCATCCGATGTCTATTCTGATACTGCAGAAGACTATCAGTTCATCATCAGTAACCCACCATTCCATTCAGGTTTAGACACTAGCTACAGCGCGACTGAGACCTTACTTTCTCAGGCTCCTAAGCATTTGAAGCGTTCTGGTGAGATGATTATTGTTGCGAATAGTTTCTTAAAATACATTCCAATTATTGAACAAGCGTTTGGAAAATGCGCGACTCTAAATAAGACCACTAAATTCGCGATCTATCACGCAAACAAATAACCTCTCTAGCACAGCGCAGGGTCATTATCTGCGCTGTCTGTTCATATTTTTGTCAAAACTCTATAAAAATGAGCTTTTGCACACGCTTTAAATACCACTTACTTGTCAAAGTAAAAAAACTCGTTAATTTCGTTAAATTGGAACCCGTTAATTCTATTCTCTGTACTTGTTTTCGCCCCTTTTAGCAGTACATCAAAGGAAAGTAGTACCCAATTTATGTTTAGATTCTATCGTAAGCAGAAGTTTAAGCGCCTTCAAAATACCCTAATGCTGGCATTTCTTGTCCTCAGTATTACCCCTGTGACACTTATCGCGATATTTTTCCTCCAATCGCACAGTCAGGATCTCCAGGAACAAAGCACCTCACACCTTGTTTCGGTTCGTGATACTAAGCAGCAGCAAATTGTCGATTACCTACAAGCTCAAGAATCCCAAGTGATGGGCTTTGTTCGCTCAGAATTGGCCAATGCCAGTGGCGGGCGATTTTATGGTTTGATCAATGCATTTCAACGATTGGGGTTAGATATTGACGAGGCACGCAGTAATGCACAGCAGCGCTATATTCAAGGCTCTGGCGATCAAATCAAAACGTCGATCCTCCCTGAATCCAGCAGCTTTATTGGCAGCGAGCGTTATCGCCTGCTCCACAAGCGCTACCATAATGCTTACCTAGAACTGCTTAAACGCTCTGATTTTGACGATATTCTCTTAGTTGATATCAACGGTAACGTCGCTTATTCCGTCTTTAAAAATGACGATTACGGCACCAATCTGCTGACAGGAAAATACAAGGACTCCAACCTAGGTATTACCTTTCAACGACTAGCCAAAGACGTAACCGACCGACGCAAATCTAACGAAGATTACACGCCGGTTATCGTTTCTGACTTTAAAGACGAGAATGGCAAACAGACCGCATGGCTAGGCGCACCTATCGTTCAACAAGGCTACCTACACAGTTACGCGATGTTTAGGCTACCAATCAACGGCATTACTAAGTTGATTGCGGATCTCAACAAGAGTTCGAATATTCAAACGCTGCTTGTAGGTGATGATCACCTGCCGCGTAGCCTTGCTCATTCACAAGAATCTATCAACTTGAGCCTTGATGTTGTCGATAAAGCATTGGCTGGCGAAACAGCGGTTGGCACCTTCGACAACACCCTAGATCAAGCGATCATCGCGGCATATACGCCAATTGAACTGAAATACGCAACATGGGCTCTTGTCGTAGAGCTGCCAGAGAAAGAGGCGTTTGCCCGTATTCATCAGTTAGAAAAGATCTTCGTGATCGTGATGCTAACGGCGATCATTCTGGTAGTCGTTGCATCGCACTATCTGTCTAACTTCATCACATCCCCACTGCTTAAACTGACGTGGGCTGCCGAAAAAGTATCGGCGGGTGATCTCGATGAAACCATGATCAATACCGAGCGCAAAGATGAGATAGGCCGACTCGCGGTGAGCTTCGAAAGAATGCAGCGATCTATTCGTGAAAAAATGCAGCTCATCAAAAGCCAAAACGATGAGCTTGAGGACAACCTTAAGACCATTCAAAAGCAAAACGAAGAGTTACAACTGGCAAATAAACTCAAAGATGAGTTCTTAGCGACTACTTCACATGAATTGAGAACACCACTGCATGGCATGGTGGGTATCGCTGAAGCGTTGATATCTGGAGCTAACGGCCCTATTCCTGCTAATCAGAAATATCAGTTGGATATCATCATCAATAGCGGTCAGAGATTGGCGACCTTGGTTGATGATCTGCTTGATTATCACAAGATGCGCTATGGCAGCTTAGATATTAAGAAATCAGCCGTTGATTTGTCGGCAGCCACCAGCTTGGTCCTAGAGTTGTCTCATCACCTATTGGGCAATAAGCCAATCCGTATTATTAACCAAGTCCCAAGTGATTTAGGTCTGGTTTCATCGGATCCTCAACGACTTGAGCAAGTGATGTATAACTTGGTCGGCAATGCCATCAAGTACACCTCAGAAGGTAAAATTGTTATCTCTGCCAGCGTTATCGATGACAACATTCGTGTACAAGTTGTCGATACTGGCCAAGGTATACCGGCCGAGTACCTTGAGCACATCTTTGAGCCATTGATTCAAGCAGGCCAAGATGCGAGTAACTACCGCCAAGGTGCAGGGCTTGGATTATCGATCAGTCGTCAGTTGATCGAGCTAATGGGCGGTTCACTGTACGTTAGTAGCCAACCAATGCTCGGCACTACGTTTAGCTTTACCCTGCCCCTAGCTACTCAAGATGAGTTAGACAGTTACAACGAATCAGGTCACTACTCGCACTTCCAAGCGCCTGATTTAATTGATAACAGCCAACAAGAAAATAGTGTTATCAGTGAAAACCCAGATGGCCCGTTATTGGTTATCGCCGATGATGAGCCGGTTAACCTGCGAGTATTAGACAGCTTCTTGAAGTTAGAAGGTTATCGAGTACGTACTGCATGTGATGGCCCTGAAACCATTGAACTGATTGAGAAAGAGAAGCCAGAGCTGCTTCTACTCGACATCATGATGCCAGGAATGAGCGGCTATCAGGTTTGTGAAGCACTGCGTAAGCAATACGATCATGCTCAGTTGCCAATCATCATGCTAACGGCACTCAACCAAGCAGAAGACCGTGTTCGAGGTTTCGAAGCTGGCGCCAATGACTACTTGTCTAAACCGTTCAACAAACAAGAACTAGCGGCTCGAATTACAGCACATCTATCAGCAAGCAAAGCTGAACAAAGACGCCTTGAAAACGACCAACTGCAACTCGAGCTCAAACATAGAGCGATGGTTGAGGCTAACTTGTTAGAAACTCAAGGCCGCTTATTAGAGCAACTAGAATCGGCACCTGAAGCCATCATCTGTATTCGTGACGACCAACGTATTCGCTTTGCTAACGAAGCTGCGGCGAAGCTATTCAGACGCGGACAAGAACAACTTAAACGCTCAATGGCCGACGAGATCATTGCGCCTAAATACCTTAAGGTAGAACAAGCCCACTACTGCGGTGATATTGATATCTATATAGACGATACACGTCAGCGCATACCAAGTGACATCCTTAAGCTGCCTGAAGGCTCAGGGCTCGACACCATGTATATCTTCAATGTAGGTGGTGGTGTTAACTCAAACCGAATCAATAACCTTGAAACGGCGGTTGAAGCTCTCTCTAGTTATGCCTTTGAAGGCGACAAAGATAAGTTGCAACAGTTGAAGGAGCTTGGCGGAGAATTTACTCGTCTTGCTGACAAGGCAACCGGTGAAGGTAAAAACAAGCAAGAGTTAATGCGCGAGGTACTGGTCGATGCGATGACTAATGCCATCATCTACTGGGAATCGGTGACTGGTGAAACCAAGTTCGCTTTCGCCGAGAAGAGTGGCTTGTGGCGCGTCTACTTAGACCGCAGTACGCTGCAAACTCGAACGCTAGACAAATACCTACGCGTAGAAACCCTACCGAAAACCCCTCGCTGGCGAACGGTACTGAGCTCAATCGAATTCATACTGGAACACTGTAAAGAACAGACGCCAGAAAGAACCCATATTGAGATGCTAAGAGATAAACTTCAGAAACTACTGACCAGTTAATCCCTGAACCAACATCACGATACTTTGAATAATGGAGCCCACCTAGCGTGGGCTTTTTTGTACGCCTAATAATCACAAAAAGTAGAATCCCAACGCTTGCAACGCACTTTTTTTACGCCTTTAAACAAGGGGAAATTCACGCTAATTACTCACAGTGCGTGCTGGTAACCGTCAGTACTTTTCGTTCTATTCTCAATCATATCTGACCGTTATCTGACTCTTTGTTGCAGTTTGAGAAGCGAGTCACAACAGAACGGCAGATTTAATTTTCTAGGGAAATTTAACGTAAAACTGGCAAGTGACCGAGATCTACAATTATACCAACGTAGGGTAAGGCATTATAATAAAAAGCCTTTAAAGTTAGTGGCCACTTACAACCTGCAAGAACCTCAAAACCAAATGCGAGTCACATCACTTTAACAATTGCGTACGAAAAACCACCAAAGCAACCTATTTTGACGTTAATGACGTGGGGTTGTGTGTTTTTAACATTTTTGACGGGAAACGAGTTTGATTAATTCATCGATAAGGTGTTTTCTTACTCCTGCCAAAGGCCTACAGGCCACTCTTACCACTTCTCAGAATCAACGATGAATCTGGAGCAACGAAGAAGAGGTAGGCCTTTAACCAGAGTGTGTATCTACTAAACAATTTAGCGACAGATAACATTCAATCCATTAGTGAAATGAAAGCAAATAGTAAGGAACAGCTATGCTTGCCAATATAAAAAAAACAGCAATAGCAACAGCAATTATTGCAACTGCTACAACAGGTTTTGCATCAGTAGCAACCGCTGCAGAACGCAGTGAACTGACCGTTCACCCGAAAGAGTACACTACATTCGTACGTAACTTTAACCCGTACCTTGGTGCTACTAACCTACATACTACAACTGACTTCATGTATGAGCCGCTAGTAGTATTTAACGAAATGCACGGTAACACTCCAGTGTTCCGTCTAGCTGAAAACTTCAAGATGTCAGATGATCTGATGAGCGTTGTTTTCGACATTCGTAAGGGTGTTAAATGGTCAGACGGAGAAACTTTCTCTGCTGATGATGTTGTTTTTTCTTTCAACCTTGTAAAAGAGAAGCCAGAGCTTGACCAATCTGGTATCAACTCTTGGGTAACTTCTGTAGAAAAACTGAACGACAACCAAGTTAAGTTCACACTAACAGAAGCAAACTCAAACGTACCTTACGAGATTGCTAAAGTACCTGTAGTACCTAAGCACATCTGGAAAGACGTTAAAGATCCATCAACGTTTACCAATGAGAACCCGGTAGGTTCTGGTCCATTTACAGAAATCGATACGTTTACAGCGCAGCTATACATCCAGTGTGCAAACCCGAACTACTGGGATGCAGACAACCTAGATGTTGACTGTCTACGTGTTCCACAAATTGCGAACAACGACCAATTCCTAGGTAAAGTTGTAAACAGTGAAATGGACTGGACGTCTTCTTTCGTTCCAGATATCGATCGTACATACGCAGCAGCTAGCCCTAAACACCACTACTGGTACCCGCCAGCAGGTACACAGGCATTCATCGTTAACTTCAAGCACCCTGATGCTGCGAAGCATGAAGCATTGAGCAACGTTGACTTCCGTCGTGCTTTCTCTATGGCTCTTGACCGTCAAACTATCATCGACATCGCATTCTACGGTGGCGGTACTGTAAACGATTTCGCATCGGGTCTTGGCTACGCGTTTGAAGCTTGGTCTGATGAAAAAACTCATGACAAGTACAAAGGCTTCAACACTTACAACGCTGAAGGCGCGAAGAAGCTTCTTGCTGACGCTGGCTTCAAAGATGTAAACAAAGATGGTTTTGTTGACACTCCATCAGGCAAGTCTTTCGAACTAATGATTCAATCGCCAAACGGCTGGACTGACTTCAACAACACAGTTCAACTAGCGGTAGAACAGCTAAACGAAATCGGTATTAAAGCAAAAGCTCGTACACCTGACTTCTCTGTTTACAACCAAGCAATGCTTGAAGGTACATACGACGTAGCATACACAAACTACTTCCACGGTGCGGATCCATACACGTACTGGAACAGTGCTTACAACTCATCACTACAATCTGGTGATGGTATGCCTCGTTTCGCAATGCACTTCTACAAAAACGACAAGCTAGATGGTCTTCTAAACAGCTTCTACAAAACAGCTGATAAGAACGAGCAGCTAGACATTGCACACGGTATCCAGCAAATCATCGCTGCAGACCAAGTGACAATCCCTGTGATGTCTGGTGCTTACATGTACCAATACAACACAACTCGCTTCACTGGTTGGTGGAACGAAGAAAATCCAAAAGGCCGTCCAAACATTTGGGCTGGTATTCCAGAGCGTCTACTTCATGTACTGGACCTAAAACCAGTTAAATAAGTAATCGTTCAATCCTTGCGGCGTAACCTCTTACGCCGCTTATAAAAATCCCCACACTCTCAATTGAAAGTATGGCGCTAGTCGTCAGGGGATTTTTCGTTCCAAATTTCGCTAGGAGCGACCTGAATCCAGAAACAGGGAAACAATCTGGGTGAGTAAGGTGTGAGTTATGGGTTATTTTTTAAGACGTTTGTCATTTTATTTTGTCGCGCTATTAGTTGCTGCGACGTTAAACTTTATTATTCCAAGAGCAATGCCTGGTGACCCAGTTACCATGATGTTTGCGAACGCTTCTGTACAAGTTACTCCAGAGCGTATTGCTGCAATGAAAGAACTATTAGGCTTCGTTGATGGTGGCTACTTAGTTCAATACGTGGCGTACATGAAGAACATTCTTAGCTGGGAACTTGGTACATCAATTCAATTCTACCCACTTTCTGTAAACACACTGTTGGGTGGAGCATTCGGTTGGTCGCTTTTCTTAGCCGGCACCGCAGTTATTCTTTCTTTCTCGATTGGTTCAATCCTAGGTATTTTCGCAGCGTGGAAACGCGGCAGTAAGTACGATGCCTTCGTAACGCCAGGGATGCTGATTCTACAAGCCGTTCCTCAAGTTGTTATCGCGATGATTGCACTATTTACCTTTGCAATTGGCTTGAAGTGGTTCCCAACAGGGTATGCCTACACCGCTGGTACTATACCTGATTGGACAAGCTGGGCATTCATTAAAGATGTCGCTTACCACGCCTTCTTACCACTGTTCTGTGCTTCTGTTGTTCAAATTGGTGGCTTCCTAGTAAACATGCGTAACAACATGATCAACCTACTAGCCGAAGACTACATCACCATGGCGAAAGGCAAAGGCCTGAGCGAAAACCGAGTGGTATTCAACTACGCAGCTCGTAACGCGATGCTACCTAGTGTGACAGCCCTTTCAATGTCGCTAGGTATGGCAATCGGTGGTCAGTTAATTATCGAAATCATCTTTAACTACCCGGGTCTTGGCAGCGTACTTTTCAACGCAATTAACGCTCGTGACTACCAAGTACTGCAAGGTCAGCTGCTTATCATGACGCTATTCATGCTGTTCTTTAACCTAGTTGCAGACATGCTTTACGTTGTTCTTGACCCTCGTCTTCGTAAGGGTGGTAAATAATCATGAAAGACTTTCTAAAACTCATTTGGCGTAACCCGATGGCCCTAACAGGCGTCATCATCCTAAGTATTTTTATTCTTGGCGCGATTGCAGCTCCATTAATCACCAAACATGTACCAGACAAGCGTACAGGTAACCCACACGAATATCCTGGTTTCGTGGTGAAGTCTGCACAAACTAACCCTGATGGCTGGGTTGCTCAAAATCTAGCAGACGACCGTCGTACATTGATCATGTCTAAAAAGGCAGACCACGTACTAGGTACAACTCGTATGGGTCGTGACGTTTGGTCTCAAGTGGTATACGGCGCACGCGTATCTCTTGCTGTAGGTTTTGGTGCGGGTCTAACCGTATGTTTACTCGCAACTGTTATTGGTGTTTCTGCAGGTTACTTCGGTGGCCGTGTCGATGACGTTCTAACAGCCGCAATGAACATCATGTTGGTAATCCCTCAATACCCATTACTGTTCGTAGTAGCAGCCTTTATCGGTGAGGCAGGGCCACTCACCATAACCTTGGTTATCGGCTTTATGTCTTGGGCTTGGGGTGCCCGTGTTGTTCGCTCCCAAACCTTAGCACTGCGTGAAAAAGAGTTTGTAAAAGCCGCTGAAGTTTTGGGTGAATCTTCATTCCGCATCATCTTCGTAGAGATTCTGCCAAACCTTATCTCTATCGTTGGCGCAAGCTTCATCGGTTCGGTGATGTACGCAATCATGATGGAAGCAACCATCTCGTTCCTAGGTCTTGGTGACCCGAACACAATCAGCTGGGGCATCATGCTTTACAACGTTCAAACCTCTTCATCAATGCTGATTGGCGCTTGGTGGGAACTGCTGGCTCCTTGTATCGCACTGACACTACTTGTAACTGGCCTTGCTCTACTTAACTTCGCGGTCGATGAAATTGCTAACCCGCAACTGCGTTCTCACAAAGGCATGAAGCGTTGGAAGAAACTAGCAGCTCAAGACAAAGAAGAACGTGAACCAGAACTACCACCACAAAATGCACTTTGGAGCGGAGATAAATAATCATGTCTGAACCACTAATTTCTATCCGCAACTTATGCGTGGATTACATCACAGAGTCTGGCGATGTTCGTGCGTGTAACAACGTAAGTTTCGACATCGCTCCAGGTGAAGTCTTCGGCCTAGCTGGTGAATCTGGCTGTGGTAAATCAACGGTCGCTTTCTCTCTTATGCGTCTTCATAAGCCGCCCGCTTACATCAGTGGTGGTGAGGTTATCTTCAACGGTGAGAACATCCTTGAATACAGTGATGACCGTATGCAGTCGTTCCGTTGGAGTGAGATGTCGATGGTATTCCAGAGCGCGATGAACGCACTCAACCCAGTACTACCGATGGAAGAGCAGTTCTGTGACGTAATCATGCGTCACACCAACATGACTCGCGAGCAAGCTAAGCAGCGTGCTGAAGGTCTACTTGAAATCGTCGATATTCACCCGAGCCGATTGAGTGACTATCCTCACCAATTCTCTGGCGGCATGCGTCAGCGCTTGGTTATTGCTATCGCGTTAGCACTGAATCCAAAGCTGATCATTATGGATGAGCCGACAACCGCACTTGATGTGGTTGTGCAACGCGAAATCCTACAAAAGATCTATGCACTAAAAGAAGAATTTGGCTTCTCAATTCTGTTCATCACCCATGACTTGTCATTGATGGTCGAGTTCTCTGACCGCATCGGCATCATGTACTCAGGTGAGCTAATCGAAGTGGCTAACTCTCAAGATATTCTAGAAAACCCTTACCACCCTTACACCAAAGGGCTGGGAAGTTCTTTCCCTCCACTGACAGGGCCAAAGACAAAGTTAGCAGGTATTCCGGGTAACCCTCTGAACCTGTTAGAGATCCCTGAAGGGTGTCGTTTCCAAGCTCGTTGTGACCGTGTACATGAAAAGTGTACCAAGGTGCCAACCAAGCTGCGTTCTATCGACCCGGGACATTTGTCTAACTGCCACCTGTATGGTGACCCAATAGTACAAAGGAAGCTATAGCTTGCGTGAATAACGAACAAGGCGGCTCGACCGCCTAAAAACAAGCAAAGCGAATAAGGATTCTGGAGACAATTATGAGCAAAGATTTCGGTCAATTATTGGTAGAAGGCAAGAATGTCGTAAAAGACTTCCCAATAAGCAGTACCACCATTCAAACCCCAATGATGCGTGCGATTAACGACGTGTCATTCAAGATGTACAAAAGCCGTGGCCTAGCAGTGGTTGGTGAGTCTGGTTCAGGCAAATCAACAACCGCAAAAATGATCGCAAAAATGTACGCACCTTCAGGCGGCACGATCGAATACAAAGGTCGTGATATCCAAGAGATCTCAAGCAGAAAAGATCTTATGCACTACCGTGAAGGCGTGCAGATGGTATGGCAAGACCCGTTTGGTTCATTGAACCCAACACACAATATCTTCCACCACATTGCTCGACCACTGTTGATCCACAAGAAGGTAACCCCGGGCAATAAGAGAGAACTAGAAGAACGTGTTTACGATCTTTTAGAGCAAGTGGGCCTGATCCCACCAAAAGAGACGGCGAAGAAGTACCCTCACCAACTGTCTGGCGGCCAACGTCAACGTGTCAACCTAGCCCGCAACATCGCGGTAGGTGCCGAAGTTGTACTAGCCGATGAGCCAACTTCAATGCTTGATGTATCGATTCGTGCCGGTGTTTTGAACCTGATGGAAGAGATGAAGTTCGAGAAGCAAATGTCTCTGCTTTACATCACTCACGATATCGCAACCGCTCGTTACATCGCTGAAGACCTTTCGGTGATGTACGTGGGACACATGGTGGAATGGGGCGATACCGATGACGTGATTGCTAACCCTCAGCACCCATACACCCAATTGCTTGTTTCGGCCGTTCCAGATCCTAAGAAGTCGATCCACGAGCAACTTGCAGGCAACAAAGGTGAGATTCCTCTGTGGACACCAGTATCAGCAGGCTGCCCATTTGCAGGCCGATGTACTCACGCAATGGATAAGTGCAAAGAGCAGCTACCAGGGGTTACGCAGCTCGCTGATAACCACTTTGTGCGCTGTTACCTACACGAAAGCTAAGCAATAAAACCCAAGTTAGGGTCTTCGGACCCTAACTATTTATATCCAAAACATTCAAGTACCTAGCCAATAGAAACTAGGACTGTCGGAGAATATTGATGCTGTTATTGACCAACCATATTGGCTATGAGTCCACAGGCCCGAAGCAAGCTATCCTACAAACTAAGAAAGCTCGCCTATCAAGCACTACGGCTCTACTCGTCTGTGCTGACAACCATATGACTGTCGGAAATTTTGATGTGGTTAAACAAGGCCGCGTAGCAAATTGGCATCAAGGGCAATTCTTCACTATTGATTTCAGTTCAGTCACTGAATCTGGTCGCTACTACCTACGTTTTGACAACCTGCGTTCAGAAGTATTTGAGATTGGTAGCAACCTATTAATGAACCACACGTTTTCTGATGTGCTTCATTACTTTAAGTCACAACGCTGTGGCGGGATTTTCGACAAAAAAGATCGACAAGCACAAATTCTAGGTACCGACCGATACGTCGATGTCCACGGTGGATGGTATGACGCATCAGGTGATGTCAGTAAATATTTTAGCCACCTGTCTTATGGTAACTACCTAAACCCACAACAAATTCCGATGGTCGTTTGGAACATGCTAAAAAGCGTACGCTTGACTAGCCATAACCCAGACTTCCCGAAATTCTCCATGACTCGTCTAACGGAAGAGGCTCTGTTCGGTGCCGACTTCTTAGTGCGTATGCAAGACGCTGACGGATACTTCTATATGACGGTATTCGACAAATGGAGCAAAGATATCAACCAACGCGATATCTGCGCTTATGCGACTCAAGAAGGTCATAAATCAACGGACTTACAAGCGGGCTACCGACAAGGTGCAGGTGTTGCTATCGCAGCATTAGCCGCAGCTTCTGAGCTTGAAATCTCTGGCAGCTACTCGAGCCACGCATACCTTGAAATGGCGGTTAAGGGTTACTGGCATCTAAAAGAGTACAACCTCCAGTATCTAAACGATGGTGAAGAGAACATCATCGATGAGTATTGCGCCCTACTCGCAGCCAATGAGCTGTATCGCGTAACACAAGACCAGCAATACCTATCAGAAGCAAGAACTTGGGCGACTCGTTTAATCTCTCGTCAGCAATCCGATGATTCATTTGAGCACTTCTGGTCGGCAAACTCTGATGGCTCTCGTCCATACTTTCACGCAGCTGAAGCCGGTCTTCCTGTGATTGCACTATGTGAATACATCGACAATGAAACCGATGCTGAATTAAAAGAACAGGCGCGCACAGTTGTTGAACAAGCTTGTCAGTTCGAAATCAACATCACCGACAAAGTCACCAACCCATTTGGCTATCCAAGACAATACGTTAAATCTGTCGATGGTGATAAACGTGATGCCTTCTTCGTCGCTCAACAGAACGAAACCGGTTACTGGTGGCAAGGCGAGAACGCACGCCTTGGCTCACTCGCAACCATGGCTTACCTAGTTCAACCGCACATTAAAGATAGCGAACTTCAAGAGCGCTTAATCCAGCTTTCACAAAATAGCCTTGATTGGATCTTGGGCCTCAACCCATACCACATGTGCATGCTCGATGGTCATGGCCATAACAACCCAGACTACCTACCTAAGCTTGGGTTCTTCAATGCGAAAGGCGGTATCTGTAATGGCATCACAGCTGGTTTTGAAGATGAACAAGACATTGCGTTCAATCCACCAGCACAAAAAGATGACATGCTTCAAAACTGGCGCTGGGGTGAGCAATGGATCCCTCATGGTGCGTGGTTCTTATTAGCAACCGCTGCACAGTTCAACTTCTTAGCTCAGCGTAAGGAGCAATAATCATGACTCTTTACTACGTCGGTATTGATGGTGGTGGTACTTCTTGTCGTGCTCGTATTCGTGACGCTCAAGGCAAACTGATTGGTGAAGCGAAAAGTGGCAGTGGCAACATCCTTTTGGGTGTTGATGTTGCGATGAGCTCAATTATTGATGCCATCACAAAAGCGGCACAACAAGGGCAACTCAACTCAGACCATTTTTCAAATATGCATGTTGGCCTAGCGCTGGCTGGCGCTGAGCAAAAATCAGCATGGTTCGACTTCATGGCTCAACCACACCCTTTCGCAAGCATGACACTAAATACCGACGCTTATGGCGCTTGCATTGGTGCTCACAATGGCCAAGACGGCGCAATCATGATCGGTGGTACGGGTTCTTGCGGTATCTTCCTAAAAGACGGTGAGCAACATGTGGTTGGCGGTCGTGAATTTCCGATTTCAGATCAAGGCGGCGGCGCAGTCATGGGCTTACGTTTGATTCAACAAGTCTTGCTTGCAGAAGACGGTATTCGCAACAAAACCCCGCTGACTCTACATGTGATGAATCACTTTAATAATGATGTGGATGCCATTGTCGAATGGTCAAAAGGTGCTATTCCAAAGGATTACGGTCAATTCTCACCAGTTATTTTTCAACTCGCTAACGAAGGTGACGAACTGGCTATCGATATGCTCAAGCAAACCGCGGCTGATATCGAAATGTTTGTCTTAGCACTGCATCGAAAAGGCGCTGACAAGGTGTGCTTAATGGGAAGTATCGCTGAGCGTATTCTCAACTGGCTATCACCACCAGTACAACAATGGATCGTTAAACCTCAATTCGACGCTATTGAAGGCGCATTGATGTTTGCCGGAAAACCACAACACAACTTGTATCAACAGGCTTAGCAGGGAAGTTATATGAATTATCGCATCGACTTAGCTGTTCTTTCTGAACAAAAAAATAACTGCCGATTTGGCCTTACGGTACATAACTTAAGTGACCTCGACGTAAAAGATTGGTCTCTGCACTTTGCATTTGATCGTTTCATCCTTCCAGAGAGTTTATCGCAAGGAGAGCTGACTCAAGTTGGCAGCTTTTGCTCATTCACACCAAGTTCGTCAGTGTTAAAGGCCAACAACCATTACTACTTTGAATTCAGTATTCAAAGCGCACCATTCCGCTTCTATTCTGATGGCCTTAACGATGCCTTTATCCAGTCACATAATGATGGAGAAACATCGGTACTGCCTGTCGCGATATCACCCATAGTACTGGCTTCGCCATACCGTGAACGCAATCAAATACCTGAAGTTAACGCTGCTGAGATTGCATTGATTCCTCAGCCTAATCAGATCGAATTTCAGCAAGGTAGTTTCGCGCTAAGTAACTTCGCGCTAAATAACGACTGCAGAATTGAGGTTCAATCTCATCTTGCTGATAAGGCAGTCTCTTGGTTCCAGCAAGAGTTGCTCTCGACCTTTGAGCTGTGTCTTTCGACCGCGCTTTCAGCTGAACTTTCAAAAGACGAAAGCGGCAACATTCTATTTCGCAGCAACCCGACGTTAGATGAAGCCGAATACAAACTGACCATCACTGCACAACAGATTATTGCTGAATCAGGCAGCCAGTCGGGCTTTACACACGCTGTGGCAAGCTTGATTCAACTAGTTCAACAACTGGACGCAGAGAACTTCTCTCTACCATGTTGCAAGATAGCCGACCAACCGCGCTTTAAGTACCGCGGCATGATGTTGGACTGCGCTCGTCACTTCCACTCAGTAGAGCAAGTGAAGCGTTTAATCAATCAACTGGCGCACTACAAGTTCAACGTATTTCATTGGCACCTAACTGACGATGAAGGTTGGAGAATTGAGATAAAGAGCCTGCCACAGCTAACAGAAATTGGCGCTTGGCGTGGCCCTGATCATGCACTAGAGCCGCAATATACCCACATTGCGGAAAACTACGGCGGCTTCTACACGCAACAACAAATTCGTGAAGTCATTGAATATGCAGAGCAACGCAGCATCACGGTGATCCCAGAGATCGATATTCCGGGACACTGCCGTGCCGCAATCAAATCACTGCCTGACATGCTGGTAGAGCAAGCGGATACCACTCAATACAAGAGCATTCAGCACTACAACGACAATGTACTAAACCCAGGTTTGCCCGGTACTTACCAATTTCTAGATGCAGTTATTGAAGAAGTCGCAGAGCTATTCCCGAGCGAATTGATTCACATGGGTGCAGACGAAGTGCCACCCGGTGTGTGGACCAACAGCCCTGCTGCTCAAGCATTGATGAAAGAACACCAGTACCAAGACAGCAAAGACCTACAAGGCCACCTATTCCGCTATGCCGAAAACAAGCTTAAGCAACTCGGCAAACGCATGGTCGGCTGGGAAGAAGCACAGCACGGCGACAAAGTGAGTAAAGAGACCATCATCTACTCATGGCTCAGTGAAGAAGCGGCTGTCAATTGCGCTCGCCAAGGCTTTGATGTGGTGTTGCAACCTGCACAGTTTACCTATCTCGACATGACCCAAGATTATGCACCGGAAGAACCGGGCGTAGATTGGGCTGCCGTTATCCCATTAGAACAAGCTTATACCTACGAAGCACTTGCTGAGGTATCCGACACCGACCCAATTCGTAAGCGGATCCGCGGAATTCAGTGTGCTCTATGGTGTGAGATCGTCACCAACCAAAAGCGTATGGATTACATGGTATTCCCAAGAATTAGCGCTTTAGCTGAAGGATGTTGGACACATAAAAACAACCGAAACTGGCTAGATTACCTATCTCGCCTAAAGGGGCATCTGCCATTACTCGACAAACTCAATGTTGATTATCGCAACCCTTGGAAAGCTCAATAAAACAAACCAAAGCGACACTCATATCGAGTGGTTGCTGACTCAAATTAAGGTGCTCAGTTAGATACGACTCAGCATCACTATTTAAAAATTAGCTGCATAGATGCAGTTTGTTAAAAAGGAAATGACAATGAAATACGGCTATTTCGATAACGACAATCGCGAATACGTCATCACTCGCCCTGATGTACCAGCACCTTGGACAAACTACCTAGGTACTGAAAAGTTTTGTACCGTGATTTCGCACAATGCGGGCGGTTACTCGTTCTACAATTCTCCGGAATACAACCGTGTTACTAAGTTCCGTCCAAACGGCACCTTTGACCGTCCTGGACACTATGTGTACCTGCGTGATGATGAGACAGGTGATTACTGGTCTATCTCTTGGCAACCAGTGGCAAAGAGCCTAGATGAAGCGAACTACGAAGTTCGTCACGGCCTGTCATACTCAAAATTCAAATGTGAATACAGCGGCATTACCGCAACCAAGACGCTATTCGTACCTAAGGGTGAAGATGCAGAAGTTTGGGACGTTGTATTAAAGAACAACACTGACAAGCCACGTACTATCAGCACTTTCTCGTTTGTTGAGTTCTCTTTCAGCCATATTCAATCAGACAATCAAAACCATCAGATGTCTTTGTACTCTGCGGGCACGTCTTACCAAGAAGGTGTTCTGGAATACGACCTGTACTACAACA
Organism: Vibrio sp. 10N.247.311.49; assembly: GCF_041467655.1. NCBI lineage: Bacteria > Pseudomonadati > Pseudomonadota > Gammaproteobacteria > Vibrionales > Vibrionaceae > Vibrio > Vibrio sp. 10N.247.311.49. The sequence continues at coordinate 69,302 of NZ_JBFSVA010000013.1, read as the reverse complement.
CTAACGACTTTGAAGGCTTCTACTACCTAGCTTCAACTTTCTCACCAGACAGCTACGATGGCCAACGTGACAACTTCCTTGGTATGTACCGTGATGAAGCAAATCCAATTGCGGTTGAAAACGGTAAGTGTTCTAACAGCGCTCAAACTTGTTACAACCATTGTGGTTCTCTGCACAAGCAATTTACGATTCAACCCGGTGAAGAAGTTCGCTTTGCGTATGTACTCGGTATCGGTAAAGGCAACGGTGAACGCCTACGTGAGAAGTACCAAGACACAGCAAACGTAGACGCCGCTTTCCAAGGCATCAAAGATCACTGGGACGAGCGTTGCAACAAATTCCAAGTTAAGTCGCCAAACGAAGGCTTAGACACAATGATCAACACGTGGACGCTATACCAAGCGGAAACCTGTGTGGTTTGGTCACGCTTTGCATCATTCATCGAAGTTGGCGGTCGTACTGGTCTTGGTTACCGTGATACGGCTCAAGATGCTATTTCAGTACCCCATGCCAACCCACAAATGACCAAGAAACGTATTATCGACCTGCTTCGCGGCCAAGTGAAAGCGGGCTACGGTCTACACTTGTTCGATCCTGACTGGTTCGATCCAGAGAAAGCCGACGTTGAGCCATCAAAATCACCAACAGTTGTTCCAACACCGTCAGATGACGACAAGATCCACGGCATTGAAGACACATGTTCTGATGACCACCTATGGATCGTTCCGACCATTATCAAATACGTAATGGAAACCGGTGAGCACGACTTCTTCGATGAAGTGATTCCATACGCAGACGGTGGCGAGGCGACAGTTTATGAACACATGAAAGCGGCACTGAACTTCTCTGCTGAATACGTGGGTCAAACGGGTATCTGTAAAGGTCTTCGAGCTGACTGGAATGACTGTTTGAACCTAGGTGGTGGTGAATCTTCAATGGTTTCATTCCTACACTTCTGGGCGCTACAAGAATTCCTAGATCTTGCTAAGTTCCGTACTAACGATGCTGACGTTGCGAAATACACTGAAATGGCAGCTAACGTTCGCGAAGCGTGTGAAACGCACCTTTGGGATGACGAAGGCGGCTGGTACATCCGTGGTCTAACTAAAAATGGCGACAAGATCGGTACCGCTCAACAAGCTGAAGGTCGTGTACACCTTGAGTCAAACACGCTAGCCGTTCTATCTGGTGCTGTATCTCAAGAACGCGGTGAGAAAGCGATGGACGCTGTTGATGAGAACCTTTTCTCAGAATACGGCCTACACCTAAACTCTCCTTCATTTGCAACACCAAACGATGATATCGGTTTCGTAACTCGCGTTTACCAAGGCGTAAAAGAGAACGGCGCAATCTTCTCTCACCCTAACCCATGGGCCTGGGTGGCAGAAGCGAAGCTAGGCCGTGGTGACCGTGCGATGAAATTCTACGACGCACTAAACCCATACAACCAAAATGACATGATTGAAACACGCTACGCAGAACCATACTCGTACGTGCAGTTCATCATGGGTAAAGACCACCAAGACCACGGCCGTGCAAACCACCCATGGTTAACAGGCACCTCTGGTTGGGCTTACTTTGCGGTAACCAACTTCATTCTAGGTGTTCGTACTGGCTTCGAAGGATTAACGGTTGATCCTTGTATCCCAACGGATTGGCCAGAGTTCGAGGTTACTCGTCAATGGCGTGGCGCGACTTACAACATCACAGTGCAAAACCCGAATGCAGTAAGCAAAGGCGTTGCCTCTATCACTATCAATGGTGAGTCAGTTGAAGGCGCAATCCCAGTACAGGCAGAAGGCAGCGTGAACGATGTTGTCGTTGTTCTAGGCTAGTCACGCAATTTAACGAACAGCTCTTGTCTCAAGTCTTTACAGGCTTGAGACAATGAGACTAAAAGGATTTTCTAATGATTAAATTTGGTACAGGTGGCTGGCGCGCTTTCATTGGTGAGGAGTTCACTAGAGAAAACGTCCGTTTGGTAGCGCAAGCACTCGCTAACATCATCAACAACGAAGATGCAGCCAAGAATGGGTTTGTGATCGGCTATGACCGTCGTTTCCTTTCCGATAAAGCCGCATGTTGGTTTGCAGAAGTACTTGCGGCGAACAACATCAAAGTAAGCTTCATCGATAAGTTTGTTCCAACACCTATCGTGATGTTCCAAGCAAAAGAGATGGGATGCACCTACTCGGCGTGTATTACCGCCTCTCACAACCCAGCCGATTACAATGGCATCAAGGTATTCATTGAAGGTGGCCGTGATGCTGATGAGATCATCACAGAGAAGATCGAACAGCAAATCGCAACACTGACCAACGAAGATATTATTCGTGTCGATTTCGAGCAAGCGTTGAATGACAAAGAGATCGAAATCATCAACCCGATGAACGCCTTTGTTGATTCCATCATTAATGCCATCGATATTGAATCGATTAAGAAAGCGAATCTACGCGTGCTGATCGACCCAATGTTTGGTGTGGCGAAAAACGCTCTGCAAACCGTGCTGATTAACGGTCGCTGTGATGTCGACGTCATCAACGATGGCAAAAACCCAGATTTTGGTGGCTTAATGCCGTCGCCAAATGCTGCAACGCTGTATCGCTTGAAGCACTTAGTTGCAGCAGAAGGCTATGACATTGGTATTGGTACTGATGGCGATGCTGACCGTTTGGGAATCATCGATGAGAAAGGTCACTTCATTCACCCTAACGAAGTGCTACTCCTACTTTACTACTACTTGCTGGAATACAAAGGCTGGAAGGGCTCTGTCGTTCGTAACATCGCAACCACACACCTACTGGATAAAGTGGCGGCAGATCATGGTGAGAAGAGCTTTGAGGTTCCTGTAGGCTTTAAGCATATCAGCTCACAAATGGAGGCCGATGACTCTCTGATTGGTGGCGAAAGTTCAGGTGGTTTAACCATTCGTGGTCACATCAAAGGTAAGGATGGCGTATTTGCTTCAAGCTTACTGGTTGAGATGATCAGTGTGACAGGCAAGAAGCTGTCTGAATTACTTGATGAGATTTACTCTAAATATGGCTATGCCTACACCGCAGAAGGCGATTATAAGTTTAAACCTTCAGAGAAAGAAGCGCTCTACACTAAGATCTACGTCGAGAAGCAACTGCCTGAATTTGAATACGAAATTGAAAGAGTCAGCTATGAAGATGGTGCCAAGGTGTACTTCAAGAATGGCGGCTGGGTCATTGCTCGCTTCTCAGGAACAGAGCCGTTACTACGAATCTTCGCAGAAATGGAAGATAAAGACACTGCAGAACGTGTTCTTCAAAAAGTGAAAGACTTCCTCTCTCTATAGGCTTATAGAGTGCAGCAGTTTTGTATGGGACTTAACAAATCACTGCCTTGTTAAAGCCTATAAGTGAAGAACTCTTGCCCAGTACTTTGATTAAAGTGCTGGGCTTTTTTATCGCGATTCTTGTAACGATTAGTATCGCGTTATATCTCTTTAAAAAGCCAATACGCCTTTGGTATCGACTTTTACGTTGACCGGCATACCCACTTCAAGTGCTTCTGACGAGGTTGCTAATAACTTCTGACCATGCGCTTCGATTACATAACGACAGTGATCACCCATAAATTGCTGTTCTAGCACCGAAATAGCACTATCTTGCTCGTAACTTGCTTGGATATGCTGGGGCCTTAGCAGAAGCTCACATGTATTGCCGAACTCAATCTCCGTTTGCGGTTTGGCTTCAACCATACCCAAACTGGTTTCAAATTCATGCTCCGAAATACGCTGTGCATTGAGGTAGCTACCGCCACCCAAAAAGTCTGCAACAAACTTACTTGAAGGATGGAAATACAACTCAGATGCCGAACCATACTGCTCAATCACACCATGGTTCATTACTGCCATTTTATCTGCAAATGCGAACGCTTCTTCACGGCTGTGAGTTACGAAGATAGCTGTAACACCCTGCTTCTTAAAAATCTTGCGAATCTGAGAAATCAGCTCATGACGAACCTGAGTATCGATGTTTGAGAATGGTTCATCTAACAGTAGCAAGTCTGGCTTGTACGCCAAAGAACGAGCAATAGCGACACGCTGTTGTTGACCACCTGAAAGTTGGTGTGGGTAGCGGTCACCGTACTCATCTAAGTGAACCAACTCCAGCATCTCTTGAACTTTGTCTTTCTTTTGCTGCTCAGAAAGGTCTGTCAAGCCAAAGCCGACATTCTGGTTTACCGTCAGATGCGGAAACAGGGCGTAATCTTGGAAAATCATACCAATGTTACGCTGCTCTGGTGGCAACCAATTCTCGCCATCATCAATGGTTTGACAGTTCAAACTCATCACACCGCTACTTAATGGAAGTAAGCCTGCAATCGCCTTCAGTAAGGTCGTTTTACCGCAGCCACTCGCACCAAGAAGACAAACAATTTCACCATGCTCAACTTCTAACGAGAGCGCTTCCAAAATGGTTTGCGACTCATACTTACAAGTCAGATCTTTAATTGATAATGCACAACTCATTAGTTTTTCTGCTCCAAGGAACGGTTTACGATGATCAGAGGAATTAAACCCACCAACACCAATAATACAGCAGGCATCGCCGCCAATTCTAGGTGCTCATCTGAGGCATAGTTATAAACATAAGTCGCCAATGTCTCGAAGTTGAAAGGACGCAGCAGCAAGGCCGCATTCAACTCTTTCATTGATTCGATAAACACCAGTAAGCCAGCGATCAATGCGCCACGTTTAATCAAAGGTAAATGAACACGGCGTAACATCTGATTGGTATTGCAACCCATGGTTTTTGAGGCCATATCCAATGAAGGGGATACTTTACTCAAGCTGCTTTCAATACTGCCAATTGCCACTGCAGAGAAACGTACGACCATGGCAAAAATTAGCGCGAACATGGAGCCAGAGAAGATCAAACCAGGTCGCCCCCACTCCATCACTTTCGCAATGTCATTGACCAAGTGATCCATGAACAAAACAGGTACCATCACCCCAATCGCTAACACGGTGCCTGGAACGGCATAGCCCATCGAAGCGAGACGCATATAAGCCTGATTTTTCTTACTCGGACTAACGCGTTGATTAAAGTTAACAATCATCGCGATAATCACGCCAATAATCGCAGCAGCTACCGAAACGTAAAGGCTGTTGATGGCATATTCTCTGAATTCAGGGGTCCAGCTTTGAGCAAAATATTTGTAGGCGTAAATAATGAGCTGGCCAAGAGGGAATAAGAACGCAACGCAAACTAATCCCCAGCACCAGAATAGTGCCAGCCATTTTTTCCAACCAGAAAGGTCGTAACGAAAATCTTCGCGGCTGCTGAACTGATTCTGGAATAGCTTCTGCTTACGGCGACTGTATCGCTCTGAGCTCAACAGTAGGATCACGATAACCAGCATGATTGCCGATATTTTCGCAGCTGCCGTTAAGCTTGAGTAGCCTAGCCAAGTATCATAAACCGCAGTCGTTAAAGTATTTACCGCAAAGTAACTCACGGTACCAAAGTCACCGATGGTCTCCATAGCAACAAGCGATAAACCGACCGCCATTGATGGACGAACAAGTGGTAAGGAGATACGACGGAAGCTTTCCCAAGGCGAGCATTTTAGCAAACGAGCAGATTGTAATAAGGAGACGTTTTGCTCCATAAATGCCGCGCGGCACAGCAAATAAACATAAGGATAGAGAACGAGAGACAGAACAATAATAGCGCCGGATAAGGTTCTAATATCTGGGAACCAATACTCACCGGGTCCCCACCCAGTAAGATCTCGCAGTAGAACCTGAACAGGGCCGGCAAAGTCGAACCAATCGGTAAAGATATAGCCAACAATATAGCCTGGCATTGCTAATGGCAGGACGAGTGCCCACTGCAAAACACGCTCTCCCGGAACACGGCACATTGCCATAACCCAAGCCGACGGAATACCAAAAACTAAAGACAGGAACATGGTTCCTATGACTAAAACCACCGTATTGTAGGCATAGGTAGGCATCACTGTGGACATCAGATGAGAAAATAGCTCATCTGTTTCTCCAACAGTCGTCGTAAAAATCGCTAAGATCGGTAAAACCAGTAATACAGCAATAATGCCGCTACTGGTGTTCCATAAATAATTCTTTTCTTTCATCGCCTAACTACAACGAGGCTTAATGAAACACAAATGCATTTGCAAATACATCTCATATCCTTTTAATGGTGGGGTTATTTATACCCATATACTCTAATGACTTCAAGGTGAGATGCTAATAACTCAAGGGATCAACGGGGTGCTTTGTATCAAAAAGTGATTTTCCAATAACAAACAACCCCAAGTAGCCAAAATGGCGACTTGAGGTTGTCATTTTACTTAGGCCGAAGCCTACCGTAATAAATTATAGATCGAACTTAACTTCGTCTAATAGCTTGATTGCAGCCGCGTGGTGGTTTGCAATTTCGTCTAGAGAAATAGTATCCGCTTTGAACTCGCCCCATGAAGCAACAAGCTCAGAAGGTTTAACGTCTGCTTTCACTGGGTATTCGTAGTTCACTTCTGCGTACATGCTTTGTGCTGTGTCACCAGATAGGAATTCCATCAGCTTAACGGCATTCTCTTCATTTGGAGAGTATTTAGCCATTGCCATACCAGAGATGTTTACGTGAGTACCTGTAGTCTCTTGGTTAGGGAAGTTAATGTAAACAGAGTCAGCCCAAGCTTTTTGCTCTTTATCATTAACCATCTTACCTAGGTAGTAGCTGTTACCAAGAGCAACATCACATAGACCTTCTTTAATCGCTTTAACTTGCGCGCGGTCGTTACCTTGAGGCTTACGTGCTAGGTTTGCTTTTACGCCTTCTAGCCATTCTTTCGTTTCAGCCTCACCTTTGTGAGCAATCATCGAAGATACTAGAGAAACATTGTATGGGTGCTTACCACTACGAGTACAGATTTTGCCTTTAAATTCAGGCTTAGTTAGATCTTCGTAAGTGAACTCTTCACCTAGACGACCAACACGGTCACGTGAAGAATAAACGCTACGTGTACGAGTTGTTAGAGCGAACCACTCGTTATCTGTATCTTGGTATTGAGCTGGGATGTTCTTTTCAAGTACATCGCTTTCTACAGATTGAACCAGACCTTGTTTAGTTAGCTCAGATAGACGGCTGATATCTACAGTTAAGACAACGTCAGCTGGGCTGTATTCACCCTCTTGAGCTAACTTCTCTGCTAAACCTTTTTTAGCAAACTTAACGTTTACTTTAATACCAGTCTCTTTTGTGAACTCTTTGAACATTGGCTCAACAAGGAAAGGTTGACGGTAAGAGTATACGTTTACTTCTTCCGCAGCCATTGCTGTCGGGGCAATTACACCACACGCTAGAGCTGAAAGTGTTAGCAGTTTCTTCATTGTAAAATCCTTTATATCGAAATGATAATGTCTATCAGTTGCGTTATTATATTCATCATTAACATAATTACAATGACGACCAACAAAAAATCCGTCTATTCAGACCATTCAAACTCTCACTTTTGTAACAAACCATTTCAACTTTGTGTCTTGTCGTTCCCCTTAAACAATGAGCCTAACTTCAACGTTCGTGTTTATATATTGTGCAACCGTAAATACAACAAAGCCCCGCAACAAGAGTTGCGGGGCTTTCTTTGTCCAACCTAACCCATTCAGATTAGGCGACGACTGTTGATTATTTTACTGATACAAACTCAGGGTAAGCGCCGACACCACAATCGTGCATGTCCATACCTTCAAGTTCTTCATCTTCCGTTACTCGGATACCGATTGTTGCTTTAAGCACCGCCCATACTGCTAGGCTAGCACCGAATACCCATGCAAAGATGACTGCTGCACCCATTAGCTGAGCACCAAACGTTGCATCAGCGTTGCTTAGTGGCACAGCCATTAGACCGAAGAAACCACATACACCATGTACAGAGATAGCACCTACTGGATCATCAATCTTAGCTTTGTCTAGTGCGATGATGCTGAATACAACCAATGCACCAGATACCGAACCAATCGCTACAGCAAATAGAGGTGATGGTGATAGAGGGTCTGCAGTGATTGCTACTAGGCCAGCTAACGCGCCGTTAAGAATCATTGTTAGGTCTGCTTTACCCCAAGTTGTTTTACATACTAGTAGTGCTGCAATTGCGCCTGCTGCTGCTGCTGCGTTGGTGTTAAGGAAGATTTGACCTACTGCTGTTGCGTTCTCAAAATCCGAAACCATCAGTTGAGAACCGCCGTTGAAACCGAACCAACCGAACCAAAGGATAAATGTACCTAGCGTTGCAAGTGGCATGTTTGAACCAGGAATCGGGTAGATTTCACCGTTCTTACCGTATTTACCTTTACGAGCACCGAGTAGTAGAACACCAGCTAACGCTGCTGCTGCACCAGCCATGTGTACGATACCTGAACCTGCGAAGTCACTGAAACCCGCTTCTGATAGGAAACCACCGCCCCAAGTCCAATAACCTTCAACAGGGTAAATGAACGCTGTTAGTACTACAGAGAAGATTAGGAATGACCAAAGCTTCATACGCTCAGCAACCGCACCAGATACTACAGACATTGCTGTTGCAACGAATACTACCTGGAAGAAGAAGTCTGATTCTAGAGAGTGATCTGCGCCTTCACCTTGTGTACCAATTAGAGTACCAAATGATGGCAACCAACCGCCTTCACCGTTGTCGACATACATGATGTTGTAACCAACCACTAAGAAAGCTGTACAAGCAATTGCGTACAAACAGATGTTCTTAGTTAAAATTTCTGTGGTGTTCTTTGAACGAACTAGGCCAGCTTCTAACATCGCGAAGCCTGCTGCCATCCACATTACCAACGCACCTGAAATGAGGAAGAAAAAAGTGTCTAGTGCGTAACGTAGTTCCGTTACTGTTGTTGTAAGTTCCATATTAAAGTCTCCAGTCCTTGTAATTCTTTAAAGTGCTTCAGCATCCATTTCACCAGTACGAATTCGTACGGCTTGGCTTAGGTCATACACAAAAATTTTGCCGTCGCCGATTTTTCCGGTGTGTGCCGCTTGGCTAATCGCTTCAACAACTCGGTCAACATTCTCAGCTTGGGTAGCAATCTCTAGCTTCACCTTTGGTAGGAAATCCACTTGGTACTCTGCACCACGATACAATTCAGTGTGTCCCTTCTGACGACCAAAGCCTTTCACTTCAGAAACAGTCATACCTTCAATACCCACATCAGAGAGCGCTTCGCGTACATCGTCTAATTTGAATGGCTTAACAATGGCATTTATTAATTTCATATTCGTTCCTTAAATTCTTACTTAATCCGTTAATTCTCTTATTACAATCCAAGTAGCGTGCCAAAAAGTTAAGTGATTGATTTTAAATAAGATGAAGATAATAAGGTCGTAATAACGAAAAAGGCCGCACCAACATGGTGCAGCCTTTTCACTATCTTAATGCGCGATGCTCTTATTGCTCCAGTTTTGGGCAACGGAGCCTTCAAAGCTCTGAATGACTAACAAATAGGTCTTAGGACTAGTAACCTAAAAAATCCATCCAGCGTTCGATGAGCAGTTCGAAATCGTCGATTCCACAGCTTGCTTGGCTTTCACAGTTATAGAAGTCGAACTCACTGCCCTCTTCCATCTCTTGCTCATGCGCTAACACGTTTTCTTGAATCGTTACTTCGTCTTCATTAATCGCAAGGCTAATCTCTTTGCCAAGCAACGTAACTTCATTGCTCAAGTCCTGTCGAGATTGCTCAATCAACGCCATCACATGATCTAATTTTTGCTTATCTTTACCGATCTCTTCTTGAAGCCAACGGCCAACAATCTCATGGCCCATGCTGCATTTCACATAGTATTCACCCATTAGAGTGTTTCTAGTAAATTCAAACTCCATAACTCAACCTATACTGCATTAATACTCAAGCGATACTATTTCTGAGTATACCATTGTCTTGTCAGAAACGAGCGTATTGACGAATTTATCGTTACGATCCAACCTACACAGTCAATGAAGAGGAGGGCTCTATGCAGTTGAACGAAATGATTGCCAAACAAATTGTCGAACGAACCATGAAGATCATCCCACACTCGATTAATGTGATGGATAATAAAGGTCGCATTATTGGATCCAGTGATCCTACTCGCTTATACCAAAAACATGAAGGAGCGGTACTTGCCATCACCGAATCACGAGTCGTTAATATTGACGAAGCCACTGCCGAACACCTAAAAGGGGTTAAGCCTGGAGTTAATTTACCGATTCTATTTCAGGATAATGTCATTGGGGCGATTGGGGTTTCTGGGACACTGCAGCAAGTTCATCATTTTGGTGAGCTGGTGAAGATGACCGCTGAGCTTATTGTTGAACAAGCTGTACTTATGTCTCAAGTAGAATGGAATAAGAGGCATCGTGAAGAATTGGTATTGCAATTAATCCGAGGTAGCACGCTTAATGACATGCAACTGCAATCCATCGCACAGCGTCTGGATCTCGACCTTGCACAACCGCGGATTGCCGCCATCGTCAAGGTGTTACCGATAGAAGACACTGCGCCTTCATTGGAAAACTTACAGCAATTAGTACATTTACTTGAATATCCCGAGCGCGATAATTTAGTCGGTATCTTGTCTGTTTCACAAAACGAAGTGGTGGTACTCAAGCCTATAACCCTGATAGGGAACAGCTGGTCCAAGGATGCAGAAGCCAAGCGCGTGAAATTGCTACTCAAAAGAATAAAGAAAGAAGCTAAGTTTCAAATCAAGATTGCGCTTGGGGATTACTTTACCGGACTTTCTGGTTTAGCACGCTCATATGATACCGCTGAGCTCACTATGCGCAGTGTCGGTAACCGCCCCGGAGACATGTTTTTCTATCAAGACTATCGACTGCCGGCCATTATGAGTAGCCTGTTACAAGATCCATGGATTCGTGAGCAACTGGAGCAGTCTTACCTACATCTTCAACAACAGGACAGTAAAGGGATACTGATCAAAACTTTGAAGACATATTTAAAGCAGAACTGTGATTCAGCTCTCACCTGTAACGAACTACATATCCATCGTAATACGCTACGCTATCGAACAGACAAGATAAACCAAATAACATCATTAAATATCAACAATATAGACGATCTATTTCAACTCTACATTGCAATAAATCTATTCCACTGGTCGAGCTAAAAAATGTGCAACTGCACAATTTAAAAGGACCGATTTGAGCACTTATTTGTAGAGAATGACAAAGACTTACCAACCCTATATCTTTATATTTGCCGAAAATGACACATCGTTATCTGGGAAATAGAACATGATTGAAGTTTCAACTCTTGGCGCACTTTCAGCATTGATTGTTGCTATCGCGCTCATTCTTAAAAAAGTGCCACCCACCTACGGCATGATCATCGGTGCTTTGGTTGGCGGCGTGGTTGGCGGCGTTTCTCTCACCGAAACCGTTGAGTTAATGATAGGTGGTGCCCAAGGGATCGTCACTTCAGTGATGCGAATTCTCGCCGCTGGTGTGTTGGCCGGCGTACTAATTGAATCAGGGGCGGCTACCTCGATTGCAGAATCCATCATCAAAAAAGTAGGCGAAACTCGCGCCTTACTTGCTCTTGCCATTGCGACCATGATTTTAACCGCTGTTGGCGTTTTCGTTGATGTGGCCGTTATCACGGTTTCTCCTATTGCACTGGCTATTGCTCGCCGCGCAGACCTTTCTAAAACCGCGATCCTTTTGGCGATGGTGGGCGGCGGTAAAGCAGGTAATGTCATGTCGCCTAACCCAAATGCCATTGCGGCGGCTGATGCGTTCAATGTTCCGTTAACCTCTGTGATGGCTGCAGGCGTGATTCCGGGTCTATTTGGGCTGCTTTTCGCCTACTTCTTGGCAAAGCGCCTCGTCAATAAAGGTTCAAAAGTAGCGGAAAGTGAAGTGGTCAAAGCGGATCAAAGTTCACTGCCAAGCTTTTCTTCTTCAATCGTTGCACCGTTAGTGGCTATTGCCCTACTCGCGCTGCGACCACTCGCTGATATCAATGTTGATCCTCTAATTGCATTACCCTTGGGTGGATTGCTGGGTGCACTGGCTATGGGTCGCTTCAAACAAGCCAATAGCTTTGCGGTTTCAGGCTTGTCACGTATGGCACCGGTTGCTGTAATGCTACTGGGCACAGGAACCATTGCAGGCATCATTGCTAACTCAGGACTAAAAGCTGATCTGATTGAAGTGCTGACGATGTCTGGGCTGCCTTCTTACTTACTTGCTCCGTTTTCTGGCGCACTGATGGCACTATCAACCGCATCGACAACTGCCGGAACAGTAGTGGCATCGAATGTATTTGCCAGCACCATTCTTGAGCTAGGTGTTCCAGCTCTCGCAGGCGCAGCAATGATCCACTCTGGTGCGACAGTACTTGACCATATGCCACATGGTAGCTTCTTCCATGCCACGGGTGGTGCGGTACATATGAGTATTCATGAACGTCTAAAACTCATCCCTTATGAGTCAGCGGTCGGTCTTGTTATCGCCTTCGTCTCAGTAATGATCTTCGGTGTATTTGGTCTGTTTGTTTAAGTTTAAAGGTATCAAAATGAAAATTGTAATTGCTCCTGACTCATATAAAGAAAGCCTATCAGCAATGGGCGTTGCTCAAGCGATTGAAGATGGCTTTAAACAGCTAATACCAAACGCCGAATACGTAAAATTACCAATGGCTGATGGTGGTGAAGGCACAGTACAATCTCTGGTGGATGCGACCAATGGCTCTATCATCCAACATCCAGTGATTGGTCCATTAGGTGAAATTGTCGAAGGCTTCTACGGTATGTTCGGTGACGGTAAAACTGCCATTATTGAAATGGCGGCCGCTTCCGGCCTAGATTTAGTCTCTCCAGAACAACGTAATCCACTAAAAACCACTACCTATGGTACGGGTGAGTTGATCAAAGCCGTATTAGATAAAGGTGTTGAGCATATTATTATTGGCATTGGTGGTAGTGCGACCAATGATGGTGGCTTAGGAATGGCTCAAGCGCTAGGCATTCGTATGCTAGATGCAGAGGGTCACGAGCTGGTGTTTGGTGGTGGTGAACTGTCAAAACTGACAACCATTGATCTCACCAACCTCGACCCACGCCTACAAAACGTACGCTTAGAGGTCGCTTGTGATGTCGATAATCCATTATGCGGACCAAAAGGGGCATCACAGGTATTCGGTCCGCAAAAAGGCGCAACACCAGAAATGGTTGAGCTGTTAGATGCTAACCTTGCTCATTATGCCAGTATCATGAAAAACCAGTTAGGCGTCGATGTCATTGATCTCCCTGGTGCTGGCGCGGCAGGCGGTCTAGGCGCGGCACTTGTTGGCCTGTTAAATGCGGAGCTTCGCCCTGGTATTAACATCGTAATGGACGCCGTCAATTTAGATGAAATAGTCTCAGATGCTGATCTTGTGATTACAGGAGAGGGGCGCATTGATAGCCAAACCATTCATGGCAAAACACCGATTGGTGTCGCTCGCACAGCCAAAAAACATAAACTGCCTGTCATCGGTATTGCCGGCTGTCTAGCCAGTGATTGTGGTGTGGTTCATGAGCATGGTATCGACGCGGTATTTGCGGTAGTGAACCGTTCAGTAGACTTGCCGACAGCTTTGGCTGAAGCGGCTAAAAATATTGAACTTACTGCTCGCAATGTTGCAGCAATGTATACGATTAAGCACTAATCGAGCTCTCTGTAAGCTAAAAGCAATTTTCGCTGTATGCTAAAAGCAATTAAGGCCGCTATTCACAGCGGCCTTAATTATATTTACAACAAAATCAGACGTTACGCAGGCTCTTGGAAGATAACCGTGTCTGCTTTTTCCGTGTACTGACCCATTTTATGGAAGTTCAGGTAACGGTATGTATCAGCAGCCGTTGCATTAATCTTCTCAGCGTACTCTAAGTACTCTTCTTTCGTTGGGATGCGACCTAGAATCGCGCCAACAGCAGAAAGCTCAGCAGAAGCCAGATAAACGTTCGCGCCATTACCTAAGCGGTTCGGGAAATTACGCGTTGACGTCGACATAACCGTCGAAGCATCAGCAACACGAGCTTGGTTACCCATACATAGTGAACAGCCAGGAGTTTCGATACGTACCCCAGCACGACCGAAGATGCCGTAGTAGCCTTCTTCTGTCAGTTGGTCTTTATCCATCTTCGTTGGCGGAGCCACCCATAGGCGAGTATTTAGCGAGCCGTTAAACTCTTCTAGCATCTTACCTGCAGCACGGAAGTGACCGATGTTCGTCATACAAGAACCGATGAACACTTCTTGAATCTCAGTACCTTGAACGTCCGAAAGAAGACGAGCATCATCTGGATCGTTTGGTGCACATAGGATTGGTTGATCGATGTCAGAAAGATCAATCTCGATAACGTGCGCGTATTCCGCATCTGAATCAGCAGATAGCAACTCAGGGTTCTCTAGCCACTCTTCCATTGCTGTAATACGACGCTCAATCGTACGAACATCACCGTAACCTTCAGCGATCATCCACTTCAGCATCACGATGTTCGAGTTCAAGTACTCAGAGATAGACTCTTCAGAAAGCTTAACGGTACAACCTGCAGCAGAACGCTCAGCAGATGCATCAGAAAGCTCAAATGCTTGCTCAACAGATAAGTGCTCAACACCTTCAATTTCTAGTACACGACCAGAGAATTCGTTGATCTTACCGGCTTTCTCTACCGTTAGTAGGCCTTGCTTGATGCCGTAAAGAGGAATGGCATGTACTAGGTCACGTAGCGTGATACCCGGTTGCATTTCACCTTTAAAGCGAACCAAGATAGATTCAGGCATATCAAGAGGCATAACGCCTGTTGCTGCAGCAAATGCTACCAAGCCAGAACCCGCAGGGAATGAAATACCTAGAGGGAAACGAGTATGCGAGTCACCACCTGTACCTACAGTATCAGGAAGAAGCATACGGTTTAGCCATGAGTGGATAACGCCATCACCCGGACGAAGTGAAACACCCGCACGATTCATGATGAAATCAGGTAGCGTATGGTGAGTGTTTACATCGACTGGTTTAGGGTATGCCGATGTGTGACAGAAAGACTGCATTACAAGGTCTGCAGAGAAACCAAGACACGCCAGATCTTTAAGCTCATCACGAGTCATAGGACCGGTCGTATCTTGAGAACCGACTGTCGTCATTTTAGGTTCACAGTACTGACCAGCACGAACACCTTCAACGCCACATGCTTTACCAACCATCTTCTGAGCTAGCGTGTAGCCTTTATCAGATGCAGATGGATCGATTGGTTTAGCAAACAGATCCGTTTCAGCTAGACCTAGAGCGTCACGAGCACGACCCGTTAGACCACGACCGATGATCAGTGGAATACGGCCACCAGCACGCACTTCATCAAGAAGTACTTTGCTTAGCTCAAAGTTTGAAATCACAGAACCGTTCTTGTGAACAATACCTTCGTACGGGTAGATATCAATGATATCGCCCATGTTCATGTCTTGTACGTTCAGTTCAATGGGTAGTGCGCCTGAATCTTCCATTGTGTTGTAGAAGATTGGTGCAATTTTACCACCAAGACAAACACCGCCAGTACGCTTGTTTGGTACGAATGGGATATCTTCACCCATGAACCAAAGTACTGAGTTTGTTGCCGATTTACGTGAAGAACCTGTACCAACAACATCACCAACGTAAGCCAGTGGAATGCCATCTTTTTGCATTTCTTCAATTTGTTTGATTGGACCAACGCTACCCTGTTCATCAGGAGTAATGCCATCACGTTCCATCTTCAGCATCGCTTTCGCGTGTACTGGGATGTCAGGACGTGACCATGCATCAGGCGCTGGAGATAGGTCATCGGTGTTCGTTTCACCAGTGACTTTAAATACTTTTACTGTGATTTTTTCTGCTACTTTATCTTTCGCTGTAAACCATTCAGCATCAGCCCAAGATTGAAGTACTTGTTGTGCAGCAGCATTGCCAGCTTTCGCTTTCTCTTCTACGTCATAGAACGCATCGAACATCAGTAGAGTATGAGATAGCGCTTTAACAGCGATTGGAGCAAGCTCAGCATCGTCTAGTAGAGATACTAGAGATTCGATGTTGTAACCGCCTTGCATGGTACCAAGCAGTTCTGCAGCTTTTGCTTTGCTTACTAGTGGCGAAGCTACTTCACCTTTAGTGATAGCCGTAAGGAAGCCAGCTTTTACGTAAGCAGCTTCATCTACACCCGGTGGAATGCGATTTTCTAGTAGGTCAAGAATGATTTCTTCTTCACCTTGAGGTGGATTCTTCAGAAGTTCAACTAGGCCAGCTACCTGCTCAGCATCTAGTGGTTTTGGAACAACTCCTTCGGCAGCACGTTCTTCGACGTGTTTACGGTAGGCTTCAAGCACGACTTTTTTCCTCTCATTGCGGTTCACTTCTTCCCTTCATAATTGTTAGTAAAATAAAGAAGTGAACATCCTTGGAAACTTGGCTCTCCATTGCCATTTTTGTCATTCAATTTGTATTGATGAGCGGCGTCATAGAGGCCAAACTGTGGGCGGTAGAATAGCAAATTTAACGTTAAATTAAAATCTTATCATTTTGACCAACATAGCAAGTTAAGACGAAAGTCCCACTATTTTTGCCTAATTACGCACTTAAATGGCGACTCTGCGCATGATTATTTGTAGGACGTACCTACAATCAGATACACCGAATCGAAATTATCTTCGGTTCGGCCATAAGCTAAAATGATCGGCCCGATTGGAGAATCAACACCCGCGAAAACAGAACCCGCGGTGTACATTGGCGCTTCATCAATACTCAAATCATTGTTCGACCAAACACCACCATGCTCAATGGATGCGCCCACGTAGAATGGTGATTTAAAAAGGCCGAAGTCATTTTCAAACCACTTATAACGATAAATAAGGCTGGTGTAAGCCAAGTTCTGACCAATCATACTATTCCTTGGAATACCTGACAGGTTTAAGAAGCCACCAAGCTCTTTGGGATCAATAGGGAAAATCGAATTTTTGCTCTCTACAATACCGTAATCCAGCTTTGCGACTAAAGTATGCTTCTCAATACTCTTTGCTGCCATGAAATTGGCCGAAAACTCATAAACCGTATCACTCTCAGACGTTAAATCCGATTCACCAAGAGAGCTGTCATTATCAAAATCATCATGAGAAACGAGGTACTCTAAATCGACAAAGTAACCCTTGGTCGGTAAGCTGAAATTATCCAAAGTATCCAGTCGGTAACCCATGAAGCCACCAATACGCTTGTAGCCACCACTGCCCAATGAAGGTAACGAAGAAACCTCAACATCCCCATCTGTATAACGAACACCAAATGTCAGCTCCTGCCACAAGGTTGGTTGATAGCCTAATGCCAATTCACCGACATATTCACTATACGTCATAGGGAGATAATCTTTCGTTACGTCCAGTGTCGGTTCTTCAATATCATCAATATCTGCGGGTAGGTTTCTGTTCTCTTTGCTGTAAACAACCGATGCCGAAGTAAACAGCTTTTGACTCGAAAAGAATGGCGAGTATAGTTCCGCTTCAATTCGCTTGTCCGTTCCCATCTCGATATTGGTTCTTAGCTCTGCGCCATGCTTATTAATATCAGTAAAGTTGGCTGAGACACCGAGCGAGTATTGGCTTGTAGTAGAGAAATCATCTTCAAGAAAGAATCGAAAGTTGAGGTAGTTTGGCCCCCAAGATTTTTCGTTCACATCGACCAGCAGTTGCTCCTCGCCATCTACCGTGTCAAATTCATAAGTCACCAACTCGAATCTATCTAGCGCATAGAGGTCTTGTACTTTAGATTCAATTTCACTGGTCTTCAGAATCTCACCTGAATCAAGGTTTAAACGGTTTTCGATCAGCTTATCGGAATAGTGGGTATTGTTATTGATAACAACTCGGTCAACGACGGTCTTATCGCCGTGTTTTAGCTGTCTGCGCGCTTTTTGTTTGTCCTCGATATAATGCTGATAATCGGCATTTGAGAGCGATAGCTTAGAAAGTTCATCAGTATGCTGCTTAGCGGCTTCATAGCCCGCGAGGAAAGCCGATGGCATTTTATCAAAGTCAGTCGTCTCCATTTGCCCAACATCAGGACGCAGGAAAACATCATCATCAGTCAGTGTTTCAGCTTGCTCTTGAGTGCTGCGTTGGACCAAATAATTCGAGAGTTGGTCAGCTGCCGCTAGAAAATTCGTGAAGTCTTCTTTGCCTTTGTAATTGGTACTGATATCCACCGCAATGACGATGTCCGCGCCCATCGCTCTAGCAACGTCGACTGGCATATTATTGGTGACACCACCATCAACCAGCATTCGGCCATCTAATTCATAAGGGGGAAGCGCTCCGGGAACTGACATACTGGCCATCATCGCATCAACAAGGTGACCATGGTCGATGACCACTTCTTCAAGCTCAATAATGTCGGTTGCGACTGAACGGTAGGGAATAGCAAGATGGTCAAAAGAGTCGAGTGGAGATAGGTTACCTGTGGTCTCACGCAGAATACGCAACATATTCTGACCTTGAACCACGCCTTTCCTAGCTTTGATTTCGCCCCAACCTAAACCGAGATCGGTGTTCAGTTGGTAACGGTCTTCATATTCTTTGTCACGCACTCGGCGATCACTACGGTTAACGCGATCACGATAGCCGCGATTCCAATCAACCGTATAAATAAAACTTTCAATCTCATCAGCACTCATCCCTGTCGCATAAAGCCCACCAACGTAAGAGCCCATGCTGGTACCGGTAATGTAATCGACCGGAATTTGCATCTCTTCTAGCGCTTTAAGTACACCAATGTGAGCCGCTCCTTTGGCTCCTCCACCAGCAAGCACAACAGCAACGGTTGGTCTTTTATGAGCTTGTCCAGCTTGCTGAGATTGTTCCACCGGTGTCACAGTAGATGCAAACAGCTGAAAACTGATCACAGTACCGACAATGCCTAAGCTGCTCACTATCCAACGAGAAATCATTATTTAAACTATCCTTGTCATTCTTTTCTTTTACGACTTTACCACTGAAAAAGCTTTTTTAGCCACTGTTTTGGTTGACTTTCACAACCCTTTTTAATGTTTCCATTCTCATCCCAAACCGGCAGTTTAACCGTACCGTCACAGTCAAACTCTAAAGCCCCTTGAGAAGTTCGAGTAAAACTTGCCGTCGTAATGCCATTCGGCCAAGGCAACAGTAACTGCTCTGGAGTTCGATGTTTCAGATAATCGGCATAGACACGTAGCGCACCACTAGAGCCCGTGAGTTTAGTCGGCTTATTATCATCGCGCCCTAGCCAGATGGTAGTGACTTCGCGACCATCAACACCCACGAACCAACTGTCTCGGCTGTCATTGCTGGTGCCCGTTTTACCGGCTAATCCTGCCCATGCAAACTGACCTTGTAGGAAACGCCCCGTACCTTCAGACACGCCACGTTTCATTGCATAGGTTGTAAGCCAAGCGGCTTGCTGGTCAACGCTTTGTGATACACGAGGGATCGACTGATACAGAACCTCGCCATCGTTATCAACAACTGAGCGAAGCGCAGACAAAGGTGCTATACGCCCAGAATTGGTAATGGTTTGATACATCTGCGCAACTTGGAACGGAGTCAGTGAGAACGAACCCAAAAACATCGACGGCACTGGGCGAATCTCATTTTTATCGACCCCCAGTTTTCCAATCGTATCCGAGACACTATCAATGCCTAATTGCATGCCTAAACGAACAGTAGGTACGTTGTAAGACTTAGAAAGCGCCACATACAAAGGCACATCGCCACGGAACTTACGATCGAAGTTTCTCGGGCTCCACACGCTACCTTTACTGCCTTTCAAGCTCAGTGGCGTGTCTTTCAATGTTGTCGCCAACGTGTACTTCTGAGGCTGCTCTAGTGCGGTTAAGTAAATTGCAGGCTTGACCAAAGAACCAATTGGGCGACTCGCGTTCAAGGCACGGTTAAAGCCATCGTAGCCAGTACGCTTACCACCGACCATCGCCCGGATTTCACCGGTATTTCTATCCACGGCAATAGCTGCTGCTTCCAGCTTATTACCTGCGGTTTTCGATAAATCAGGCACCTTACGAGCAATCGACTTCTCTAACTTGTCTTGAGATACCGGATCCAGAGAGGTAAAGACTCGAATCCCTTTTTTCGCCTCAAATCGATCGCCGACATACTTCTTAAGCTCAATGTTTACTTGTTGGAAATAAGCGGGCTGACGGCTAGCAATGCGTGGGTTGTCTTGAATATCCAAATCACGACTCGCCGCCTCTTCGTATTGTCGCGGAGTTAAGATGTCTTGTTGCATCAATAAGCGAAGAACCAGATCGCGTCGAGTCTTAGCACGCTCAGGATAGCGAACCGGATTGTAATACGACGGTCCTTTCACCATACCCACCAGCAGTGCTAGCTGATCGATGCGCAGCTCTTGAATAGGTTGACCAAAATACAAACGAGACGCTAAACCGAAGCCATGAATCGCTTGCCCACCATTCTGTCCAAGATAAACCTCATTTAAGTAAGCCTCTAGGATACGGTCTTTGCTGTAACGATGGTCTAAGATAAGTGCAATGTAGGCTTCACGAACCTTACGCCACAATGTACGTTCACTGGACAGGAACAGGTTTTTTGCCAACTGTTGTGTCAGCGTACTACCACCTTGTACCGTTCGCCCAGCTTTGACGTTAACGACCATTGCACGAGCGATGGCCAGTGGCGACACACCATCGTGTTGATAGAAGTTTCGGTCTTCGGTTGCCAGTAAGGCATCAACCATCACTTCTGGGAACTGATTGCGTTTTAAGAACAGGCGCTGCTCATCGTTACTTTTCTCAAGCATGCCAAGCATTTTCGGTTCAACACGCAGGTAGCCCATGTCGCCTTTCTTCTCCAGCGACTGAATGCGAGTTAATTCGTTACCATTGAAGTGCAGCATCACATGACGATCCGCTTCCGGTCCATCAACAAACTCGAACGGACGACGAATCATTTCAATCTTGGTCGAAGAAGAAGAGTATTCGCCTGGGTGACGAGGCGCGTTCACCTTACGGTAATTAAGTACATCGAGCTCATTCTTAACCTGAACCAAACTCACCGGAGTTCCCGGAGACAGGTCTAGCACTCGCGCATAAACCACGGTTGGCAAATCAAACAGCTGACCTTCAAAGCGCTGTTTGACCACAGAATCAAGATAAATACCGACGAACAACAGCAATGCCGCAAGCGCTAAGCCCGCTTTCCAAGAAATGCCCCATAGGATCTTCAACCAACCTCTTTTGCCAGATTTCTTAGCCTTAGGTTTGGTCTTTTTCGCAGCCGCTCTTGGTTTTCTTGGCTTGGCTTTGGTCGCTGGTGACTTCTTTGCTGGCGCTTTTTTAGGTGGTGCCTTTTTTGGCGTTAACATTTTGGTCATCATCGATTCAACTGTCGTTTGGTTTTAGTGGTTGCTACATGGTTAGCAGGGTCATCCGGCCAAGGATGTTTTGGGTAACGGCCCTTCATCTCTTTTTGTACTTCTTTGTACGCGCCAGCCCAAAAGCCAGCTAAATCTTGAGTAATTTGTAGTGGTCGCTGTGCTGGAGAAAGGAGCTCAAGCACTACTTTTTTACGCCCTTGCGCGATCAATGGCGAGTCTTGTTCGCCAAAGACTTCCTGCATTCGCACTGAGATCACTGGTTCAGATTGATATTGATAACGAATGGCCTTCTTGCTGCCTGTTGGCATCAGATAGTGCGTTGGCAACCATTGGTCGATTTCTTGATTCAAAGGCCAACCAAGATAAGCCGACAATGCTTGCTCAATCGAAACACTAGCCAGCCCTTTTGCCGACTTAATGCCATTCAGATAGGGAGATAGCCACTCATCAAGATGTTCAATCAAACTCGCATCGTCCATCGCTGGCCAATCATGCTCAGGCATCCAAAGTGCTGCACAGCGCACACGCTCAACCAACTGCTTAGCCGAAGCTGTCCAATTTAAGCGATCCAGCCCGCATCGAGCGACATAATTGAGCAGCGCTTGGCTCGCCTGATTCGCATCGGGATCAGGTAAAGCTTTGGTGCTGATAATCAACTTGCCCAGAGATACACGCTGCTCAGCAACTAAACGGCCACGTTTCTCATCCCAATCGGCGTAATCGGAACGCACAAACAGTTTTGGAAATTCAGCTTCTAACTGTGCGATATCAACCGCGGTGGCTAAGAAAATCTGACTGGCTCGCCCTGTGCTGCGCATCAAATCAATCACTACGATATAGTTATTGTTCGCCAGTGGATCATCATCACGAACCTCAGCACCGTGGCCATTCGCCAAAAGGAAAGCACTGCTGGTCGCGCTTCTCACTTGTGCAATCCGGTCTGGGAAGGCAAAACAAAGCACTAATGGTAGCAATGATTCGTCAGCTTGTGACAAATCTAAGTGATGATTGAGTTTGCTCGCGAGACTTTTCGCTCGCTGCATCACAACGCTATTTTTGGAATGTTTTCTTTGCTTAAGTCGATGCAAAGAGTGTTGAATATCCGTCACATTGCGCTCCGGCTCTTCCAGCAAAGCAGCAGCAACAATCGCGACATTCAACAGAGCAGGACTACCTTGCTGCGCTTTAACCAACATGCTGGCAATACGAGGCTCTAGACCTAAACGTTGGACCTGTTTTCCTAATGCCGTAAATTGACCATTATCGTCTAACAATTCAAGAGTCTGTAAGAGTTGCTTGGCTTGCCCGATAGAAGCTTTGGGTGGAACGTCTAACCATTGCAGTTCATCAGCACTCGCAGCGCCCCATTGCGTCAATTCAGACACCAGCGAAGACAAATCAGAATGAAGAATTTCAGGTTCTGGTATAGCTGGTTGCTGCATCAGCTGCGTTTCGCTGTACAAACGAACGCACAAGCCCTCTTCAATTCGTCCCGCACGGCCCGCTCGTTGTTCAGCTGAAGATTGCGAGATTTTCACTTGCTCAAGCTTAGTAATACCGGTTTTCAGATCGAACTTCGCCACACGTTCAAGCCCAGAATCAACCACCAATCGAATGCCTTCAATCGTCAAAGAAGTCTCAGCAATATTGGTCGCTAACACCACCTTTCGACGCCCTTTCTCTGATGGCGCGAGCGCTTTCTGCTGTTGAGGAAAGCTGAGTTGCCCATACAGAGGACACACATCGATATCATTGGCGAATTGTTCTAGTTGAGATTCCACCTGTTTAATCGCAGAAACGCCCGGTAAAAAGGCCAGAAGTGAGCCTAACTCTTTCTCCATCAGCGAACGAATCACGTTAGCCATTTTAGGGGCTAGATATTCATTTGCGTTAAGAGGCTGATAACGGAAATCGACCGGAAAGGTGCGACCTTGTGATTCAACGTATTTGGCATTCGGCAGCAAAGTTTGCAGAGCTTGTTGATCTAAAGTTGCCGACATCACTACCACTTTCAGATCGTCACGCAACGCCTCTTGGATCTCTAAGCTAAACGCCAATGCGGTATCGGCGTGAATACTGCGCTCGTGAAATTCATCAAAGATCACCATATCAACCCCAGTTAATTCAGGGTCGGTTTGGATCATTCTTGTCATGACCCCTTCAGTAACAATCTCTAAGCGAGTCGCACTGCTGCTTTTAGATTCACCACGAACTCTAAAGCCAATGCTCTCTCCCACCTTTTCTCCCAATTGGCTCGCTAAGTAAGTAGCAATATTCCTTGCAGCCAAACGCCTCGGTTCAAGCATGATGATTTTGCCTTGAACGGCGTTGGTCTTAACTAACTGTAAAGGGAAGAATGTTGACTTACCCGCACCGGGAGCGGCCTTTAGAATAAGTTGAGTGTGTGTTTCTACGCCAGCGAGCAGATCTGGCATCACAGCTTCTATGGGCAGTTGTGGCAATGGGAGAACCTTGTGGTGTAATGTTGGCAACATTGTACATAAAAACCTACCTGTCTAAATAAGTAATATGCACTTCAATCCTCCATTAGAGCCAGCGACTCTTATTAAACGCTATAAACGTTTCCTCACTGACATCCAACTTCCTGACGGTAGCGAGCGTACTATTCACTGCGCTAACACTGGAGCGATGACAGGATGTGCGACTCCTGGCAATACGGTGTGGTACTCAACCTCCGATAATGCAAAGAGAAAGTACCCAAACAGCTGGGAGATCTCAGAAACAGACAAAGGTCATCGTATTTGTGTAAATACTGCGCGGGCAAACCAGCTAGCAGTGGAAGCAATTGAAAATGAGACTATAGTTGAACTCTTAGGTTATAACGCGTTACGAACCGAAGTGAAATATGGCAGTGAGAATAGTCGCATTGATATTCTGCTTGAAGATAACGAAAAGCCGCCTTGCTATATCGAAGTGAAAAGCGTCACTTTGCTCGACGAGCTAGAAACGTCAACTAAAGGGCAAGGTTTTTTCCCTGATGCGGTCACAACCAGAGGCCAAAAACATCTGCGTGAACTCACAGAAATGGTCGAATCTGGAAATAGAGCCGTACTTTTATTCACTGTTTTACATTCAGGTATTGAAAAAGTGTCTGCGGCACACCATATAGACGCCAAATATTCGTTATTACTAAAACAAGCACAAGACGCTGGAGTTCAAGTGCTTTGCTATAAAGCAGAGCTCAGCAGTACTCAAATACAACTAAAACAAGCTGTTGAATTTATCAATAGCTAGGCAAAGATGCTGAACTAATCACATTGATTGCAAGTTTGAATAAGAGTATTTGCCACCATTCGTTCTTTCTGCTATAGATACCCGCCTTAAAATTAGCTGCTTTGCAGTTGACTAGGTGTAAATAGGAGATGCTGTATGCCAGAATCTAAGAAAAAAGCGCTAGGCATCCTAGCCATCGCAGGTGTTGAACCGTACCAAGAGAAGCCAGGTGAAGAGTACATGTCACCTGAGCAAACGGAACATTTTACAAAAATTTTAGCAGCTTGGCGCAACCAGCTCAGGGAAGAAGTTGATCGTACTGTGCACCACATGCAGGACGAAGCAGCGAATTTCCCAGACCCAGTTGACCGTGCTTCTCAAGAAGAAGAATTCAGCTTAGAGTTACGTAACCGTGACCGTGAGCGTCGTCTTATCAAAAAAATTGAGAAGACATTAGACAAGATCGAAGAAGACGATTTCGGCTTCTGTGATTCTTGCGGTATCGAGATTGGCATTCGTCGCCTTGAAGCTCGTCCAACTGCTGATCTTTGTATTGACTGTAAAACACTTGCAGAGATCAAAGAAAAACAGATGCAAGGTTAATTCTTGCAGATGTAAAGAAAGGGAGCCTTGGCTCCCTTTTTTGTTTGTTATCCAAGCGAAGTATTTCACACGCTTGATAGTAAATAGCAGCTTTAAGCCTTAGTTCTATACATCAAACCTTGTTCTATAGATTGAAGCTTAGTTCTAGGCATTAAAGCTCTTGTCAAACGTCTTAAGAATCGGCTACTGCGGTACCATTTAGATTAGGTTGTTCACTCATGAATTATATCGGGCGCTTTGCACCATCACCGTCAGGTCCTCTTCATTTTGGCTCACTTGTTGCTGCTCTTGGTAGCTACTTTCAAGCGAAATCTAACCAAGGAAAATGGTTAGTTCGTATGGAAGACCTCGACCCACCAAGAGAAATGGCCGGCGCTGCAGACCTCATTCTTAAGACGCTTGAGGCTTACCATCTATTTTGGGATGGTGAAGTCGTCTATCAAAGCCAACGTCATGACTTGTATCAAGCTCAAATCGATCAATGGGTTGCTGACAATCAAGCCTACTACTGCCAATGCACCCGCAAGCAGATAAAGGCTTTGGGCGGCTTTTACAATGGTCACTGTCGAGATGTAGGCCTAATCGATTCAGGTGAACAGGCGGTGCGCTTGTGCATGGACTTTCCAGTAGAGTCCTTTGATGATGTTCGCCACGGCACCATTCAAATCCCTAAAGCACTAGCTGTAGAAGATTTTATTATTAAACGCAGAGATGGATTGTTTGCCTATAACTTGGCCGTTGTCCTTGATGACATCGAACAAGGAGTAACAGAAGTCGTAAGAGGCGCAGATCTGATAGAACCCACCGGTCGACAAATCAGTTTGTATAAGACGCTCAAGCAAAAAACAGTGAGCTACTTGCACTTACCATTGGCAACCGATGGCTTGGGGAATAAACTGTCAAAACAGAACCATGCCACCGCGATAGATCTAGACAACCCAAAACCAACGTTACTCAACGCGATGCGATTCTTAGGTTTTGATATCCCGACGGCTCTTTGTGAGGCTTCAATGGATGAGATTTTATTGTGGGGCTGCCAGCAATGGAACGTCAGTCAGTTACCTGATAGTTTACAAAAAGAGCACTGTAATTAGCTCGAAACTCACGGCAAATAGCAAAAACGACACATAAAAATGCCATAACCAACCAATGTGGTTAAGCAGACGATGTTCTCAAATGGCTCGCGCTAAGCTATTATTAGCCGCAATTAAACTCTGCACTACCACTTTGGACTAAGAGAAAAACAAAGTTGGCGATACCTACTTTGTTCTAAACTAATGAATACAAACGACAATACCCCAAGCGAACAACGCGGATTCCACGAATTAGCTCTGAATATTTATACTCGTCAAGAGCACAATATTTCACGCAAGCAGATCAGCGACAACGCACTAAAAGTGCTATATCGCCTGAATGGTGCGGGTTTTGACGCATTTCTAGTCGGTGGTGGTGTGCGCGATATCTTATTAGGCTCTCAGCCAAAAGATTTTGATATTGCGACCAACGCAACGCCAGAGCAAATCAAACACCTCTTCAGAAACTGTCGTCTTATCGGTCGCCGTTTCCGCTTGGCACATATCATGTTTGGTCGCGACATCATTGAAGTGGCAACTTTCCGTGGTCACCACCAAGAACCATCGAAGAACGTTTCTGCACAATCGAAAGAAGGCATGCTACTTCGCGATAACGTGTACGGCAGTGTTGATGAAGATGCAGAGCGTCGTGATTTCACAATCAACGCGATGTACTACAACATTGCAGACTACAGCATCCACGATTACGCGGGTGGTGTAGAAGATTTAGAAGATAAACTGATCCGCCTGATTGGCGATCCAGAAACGCGTTACCGCGAAGACCCAGTACGTATGCTACGTGCAATGCGCTTCGCCGCTAAACTGGATTTCGACATCGAAGAAGACACGGCTGACCCGATTGAAGAGTTAGCTCACCTTCTAAGAGATATCCCAGCAGCGCGCCTTTACGAAGAGTCTCTGAAATTACTGCAATCAGGTCACGGTTTAGAAACCTACCACTTGATGCGCGAGTACAATCTATTCCAACAGATGTTCCCAGCGGTAGCGGAGCACTTCACCGAAGATTACGACTCACACACAGAGCAGATGCTTGATTTGGTTCTCGATTCAACCGACCTTCGCATCGAAGATGGTAAGCGAGTAAACCCAGCATTCATGTTCGCAGCGATGCTTTGGTACCCAATGAACAAGCTGGCAGACAAACTTGTCGCTGAACAGGGTATGGCACACTACGATGCGATCATGGAAGCGAGTAACATCATTCTAGATCAGCAAGTAAAGTCTATTGCGATTCCTCGTCGTCACACAGCAACCATTCGCGAAGTTTGGCAACTGCAACTTCGACTGCCTCGTCGCAACGGTAAACGCGCTGTTCGTCTAATGGAATTAAACAAATTCCGTGCAGGCTACGATTTCCTAGAAATGCGTGGTGAGATTGAAGGTGGCGAAACCAAAGAGTTAGCAAAATGGTGGGAGCGTTATCAGACTGCAGGTCGTAACATGCGTCAAGCAATGGCTAACGACGTTGCAGCACCATCAAAGTCAGGCCATCGTCGCCGTAAGACTTACCGAAACAAAAAGAGTAAGCAATCAGAATGATAACTGCTTACATTGCGGTCGGCAGCAACCTTGCCGACCCAGTTAGCCAAGCAAATTTGGCTATCGAAACGCTAAAAAGCCTACCGCGATCAACGTTTATTGCGACCTCTCAGCTATATAGTAGCACTCCAATGGGACCGCAAAATCAACCAGACTACATCAACGCGGTAGTCGCTATCCAAACCGAATTAACGCCAATTGAACTGCTTGATTGCACTCAAAAGATCGAACTAGAGCAAGGGCGCGTCCGTAAAGACGAACGTTGGGGACCAAGAACCTTGGATCTCGACATTGTGCTATACGGCAATGAGGTGATCGATTCAGAGCGCTTAATCGTTCCTCATTATGGAATGAAAGAACGAGAGTTTGTACTCTACCCGCTTGCTGAAATCGCACCAAGTTTACAACTCCCTGATGGGACTGAGCTGACAGAACTACTGAAAATAGTAGATAAGAACGGGCTCAATGTTTGGCAACAATAGCCAAGCGCATTAAGGAAAACCAATGAAAAAAGTAACCATTAACGACCTGATCAAATGCAAACGTGAAGGCCGTAAATTTGCGACTTCGACAGCTTATGATGCGAGCTTTGCTCAATTATTCGAAAGCCAAGAAATGCCAGTTCTGCTTGTCGGTGATTCACTGGGTATGGTTTTACAAGGCCATAACGATACATTACCAGTAACCGTTGAAGACATTGCTTACCATACTCGCTCAGTGCGTGCTGGTAGCCCAAATTGTCTTCTTATGGCTGACATGCCTTTCATGAGCTACGCGACGCCAGAACAAGCTTGTGAGAGCGCAGCGACTTTGATGCGTGCTGGTGCGAACATGGTAAAAATCGAAGGCGGAAGCTGGTTGGTTGATACTGTGAAGATGCTAACAGAACGTGCAGTACCAGTATGTGCACACTTAGGCTTGACGCCCCAGTCTGTGAACATTTTTGGTGGTTACAAGATTCAAGGTCGTGACGACGAGCAAGCCGACAAAATGGTTGCTGACGCGTTAGCACTGCAAAACGCAGGCGCTCAAATCGTTCTACTTGAATGTGTGCCAGCTTCATTGGCAAAACGAATTACAGAAGCTTGTGACGTACCGGTTATCGGTATCGGCGCAGGTAATGTTACCGATGGTCAGATCTTGGTTATGCATGACATGTTCGGTATTTCTGCGAACTACATGCCGAAGTTCTCTAAGAACTTCCTAACAGAAACAGGTGATATGCGTAAGGCAGTAGCTCTATACAAAGAAGAAGTAGAGAGCGCGCGCTTCCCTGATGAAGCTCATACAATCGCTTAGGAGTAAGTATGCAAACTTTTGCTGAAATAGCGGCTCTTCGTGAGCAGATTAAACAGTTTAAGCGTGATGGACGTACGGTTGCTTTTGTACCGACAATGGGAAACCTGCATGAAGGCCACCTGACTCTGGTAAAGAAAGCTCGTGAACTGGCCGACATCGTTGTGGTAAGCATCTTTGTAAACCCAATGCAGTTTGACCGTGCAGACGACCTAAACAACTACCCTCGAACGTTAGAAGCAGATTTAAGCAAACTAACAGGTGAAGGGGTTGAGCTAGTATTTACACCAACGCCAGAGGTGATGTACCCAGATGGATTAGACAAGCAGACGTTTGTTGAGGTCCCTGGCATATCTCACATGCTTGAAGGTGCCTCTCGTCCAGGTCACTTCCGTGGTGTATCAACCATTGTCACTAAACTGTTTAATATCGTTCAGCCAGACTTTGCATGCTTCGGCGAGAAAGACTTTCAGCAACTTGCTGTTATTCGCCAGATGACCACTGATTTAGCATTAGACATTGAAGTTGTCGGCGTTGCGACCGTTCGTGAAATGGATGGTTTGGCAATGAGCTCTCGCAATAGCAACCTAACGATTGACGAGCGCCAACGAGCGCCCGTTTTAGCGCGTACTATGCGCTGGATCAGCAGCGCTATTCGTGGTGGTCGCGATGATTACGCATCAGTGATTGAAGATGCTACTGACCAGCTACGCGCTGCAGATCTTCAACCTGACGAAATCTTCATTTGTGATGCTAAAACTCTGCAAGCGATCACTTCAGAATCAACTCAAGCAGTGATTCTAATGTCGGCTTTCCTAGGTAAGACGCGTCTTATCGATAACCAAGTTCTCGATTTGGTAACGGAAACCAAAGAAGAAGTGAAAGAAGAAACGACTGAATAGTCGGCTTCTGCTCTTAACGCAAAACAAAAAAAAGGTCGATGTTATATCGACCTTTTTCTTTACCTGTTACTTAGATGAACCAAAGGTTAGCTACGTAAGCCAATACCCTTTGTCACTAGGTAGTGTGCAATGCCATACAACAGCACGATAAACACACCTAGTACGCCAAACGACGTCACGATCCCCACATCAGACACACCCAAGAAGCCATATCTGAACGCGTTAACCATGTACACGATAGGGTTCAACTTCGATACACCTTGCCAGAATTCAGGCAATAGACTGATCGAGTAGAACACACCACCAAGGTACGTCAGCGGCGTTAAGATAAAGGTTGGGATAATAGAGATATCATCAAACGTGCGTGCGAATACCGCGTTAATCAAGCCACCCAAAGCGAATACTACCGACGTTAAAAATACCGTCGCAATGATCACGCCCCAATGGTCAACTTGTAAGTCGACAAAGAACAACGACACGAAGGTTACTATGGTACCCACTAACAATCCACGAACCACACCACCCATTACGAAGCCGGCGATAATCACGTAGTTAGGAACAGGCGCTACAAGCAGCTCTTCAATGTTCTTCTGGAACTTGGCACTAAAGAACGATGAAGCAACGTTGGAATATGAGTTGGTGATCACCGACATCATGATCAGACCGGGAACAATGTATTCCATGTAGCTAAAGCCGTTCATTTCACCAATACGCGCACCAATCAGGTTACCGAAGATGATGAAGTAAAGCGTCATGGTAATCGCTGGCGGCACCAGAGTCTGCACCCATATACGAGTAAAGCGATTGATCTCTTTGGTCAACAAACTGCAGAAAGCGGTCCAATATAGGCTGTACATATTATTTACTCCCCTCACGGACGATACTCACAAATAGCTCTTCTAGACGGTTTGCTTTGTTACGCATAGAGAGGACTTTAACCTGTTGCTCGCTCAATTGAGCAAAGATGGTATTCAAACCTAGGTTCTTGTCGATTTCGATTTCTAGCGAGCCATTGACCATCACTTGGCTATTCACGCCTTCAAGCTTAGGTTCAGTCGTGCCCTCTTCCAGATCCAGAATAAAGGTCTCAGCACTCAATTTGCCCAACAGCGCTTTCATTGTTGTGTTCTCAATCAGCTCACCGCGATTGATGATACCAATGTTGCGACACAGCATTTCTGCTTCTTCTAGGTAGTGCGTGGTCAAGATAATGGTAATGCCCTGCTTCTCATTGATCTCTTTTAGGAATTCCCACATTGAACGACGTAGTTCAATATCAACGCCTGCTGTCGGTTCATCAAGGATCAACAAATGAGGTTCATGCATCAATGCACGCGCGATCATCAAACGACGCTTCATACCACCAGACAAGTTACGCGCGCGTTCGCCACGCTTTTCCCACAGATCGAGTTGAGATAGGTACTTTTTCGCTCGCTCTTTCGCTAATGCTTTTGGCACGCCGTAATAACCCGCTTGTTGCAGCACGATCTGTTCAACGGTTTCAAACGGGTTAAAGTTAAACTCTTGAGGCACAAGGCCTAAGTTCTGCTTCGCCAATTCCAGATCGGTATCAATGTCGTAGCCGAACACTTTAACCTTGCCTGACGTTTTATTTACCAGTGAAGAGATAACACCAATGGTGGTTGATTTACCCGCACCATTGGGACCAAGTAGTGCGTAAAAGTCGCCTTTTTCTACTTGTAAACTAACGCCCTTAAGAGCCTCGAAGCCCCCAGCATAAGTTTTTCTTAATTGCTCAATTTCTAATGCATACATAGAGATAGACTGCCATTTGCTATAGATAAGATGTAGACGACCGAGCTTGAGGAAGAGAGTAATGCTTAAAACGAGCTAGCAGAAAACTAACCCAAACTTGTTAACTCGGCCATTTTGCAAACAAGTTTATCGTTGATTGACGATTAATACAAATATCGTGTGAGAGTTTCTTTCGAAAACAAATAAGCGTCTTGGCTACGTGAAGACTAAATCAACGTTCAATAAATATAAAAATGCCGCTAAGTGATTCACTTAACGGCATTAATGATCAGTCTTGACGTGAGCGTCTATAGCTTATTCATATCAGGTCATTCATATCAGCTTATTACTGAAAAATTAAACTGACTCAAATTGATGCTCATCTCTGTCGACATAGCTTGTTGCTGCCGTCAGGGCTTCATATCTGAATCGATAAGTGTTGGATTCAGGTACTAGGTCAATCACGTGGAACTTCTCTAGTTGTTGACGAGTATTCTCATTAGGACACAGCAGATACACCTCACACTGCGCATCCAATGCATCTTTAATCGCATTCTCTAGCGCTAGGCCAACAGTGACATCAATCATAGGTACATCTGTCAGGTCTAGAATCATCGCTTCATAGTCAGAGATACTTGAGTGCTGACGTGAAATCGCCTTTGAAACGCTGAATATCATCGGCCCTGATAGGTAGAAGAATAGCACCTTACCATTGGCACTATCGAGTAACTGACGTTCGCTATCAGTCAATGGGATATCGTCTTCATCATCACCATCACTGATCGCCTTAACTTGTCTGGCTTGCTCTCGGCTTAATCTTTCAATAATCAGAATATTCGAGATAAACACACCCAGTCCAACGGCAATAATCAAGTCAACAAACACAGTCAATAGCATCACGCCGTACATCACGCCCATGCCGGCATAGCTAACCTTGTGCGCGCGCTGGATAAAGCTCCAATCTAGGATATTGAAACCAACATACATCGCGATACCAGCCAGCACTGCCATAGGAATCGGTTCTGTTAAACCACCTGCAACCAATACCACGAGCGCAAGTACTAAAGCTCGAATAACACCTGAAAGCGGAGAACGCGCTCCCACCTGAATATTGGTTACAGTCCCCATAGTGGCACCCGCGCCAGGTAGTGCACCAAACAGACCAGAGATCATATTGGCAATGCCTTGGCCACGAAGCTCTTTGTCTGAGTCATGCTCTTTACGAGTCAATGAATCTCCGATAACCGCGGTCAAAAGCGTATCAATACAACCTAATGTACCAAGCACCAAGGCATCGATAACCATAGTAGTAAACTGTTCAGCGCTGATCGTAGGGATAACGAGGGAAGGTAAACCAGCTGGGATTTCACCAATACGGCGAATAGAGTCGGTATCAAAAATAATGACGGACAAGAGCGTTACAGCCACTAACGCGACCAGTTGAGCAGGCACATACTTACGATACTTAGCGGGGAAGCCAAAAAGAATACCGAGTGTCAGAGCACCTAGAAATAGCTCACTCACTTTTAAGTTTGCTAGCGTATCAGGTAAAGCAGAGAGCGTGCCCATTACACCACCGGATGGAGCGGCATGCCCTAACAATGGAGACAGCTGCAAGATAATCAGAATAACGCCAATGCCCGACATGAATCCGGAGATCACGCTATATGGCATCAAAGTGACGTATTTTCCTAGCTTTAACGTACCAAGTAATATCTGGAATGCACCGGCCATCATCACGACAGTAAAGGTCATTGCCATACCCGTTTCAGGATATTTAGCAACCATACTCGTCATTACGGCAGTCATGATCACCGTCATCGGGCCGGTAGGTTCAGAAATCAAACTACTCGAACCGCCAAACAATGCTGCAAATAGGCCAACCATAATGGCGCCCCACAAGCCAGCTTCAGCTCCCGCGCCAGAAGCAACACCAAATGCCAATGCTAAAGGTAACGAGATGATGGCTGTAGTTACACCGCCAAACATATCCCCTTTGAGATTGATATCCGTAAAACGACTTCCAAACAAAACACACCTTCCTGATGATGAAATGACAAACCTTATCACTTTAGCAAATGTATCAAGTGTTCAGAAAGTGTTAATTCAATCACATTATTCATGTCTTATAACCGGATTATTGATAGTGGGCTAAGTTTATGATTTTCCGTACTAGAACACGTCAGATGAGTACATTTTGACGCAGTTTTTACGAGATTGAATTTGTAACATTGTGTATAGTTAAGCATCTTAATTGAGGGATGTAAGAAGCAAGATGCCAGAAATAAAACAGCTTTTTGAGAACAATTCCAAATGGTCTGAAGAAATTCGCTCTGAAAGACCTGAGTATTTTACAACGCTTGAAGAGGGTCAAAGCCCTGGTTTTCTATGGATAGGTTGTTCAGATAGCCGAGTTCCAGCCGAGCGCCTGACTGGCTTATATTCTGGAGAACTGTTTGTTCACCGAAACGTGGCCAACCAAGTGGTTCATACAGACCTAAACTGTCTATCTGTTGTTCAGTACGCAGTAGATGTGCTTAAAGTGAAACACATTATTGTCTGTGGTCACTACGGTTGTGGCGGTGTTAACGCGGCGATTGATAACCCTAAACTTGGTCTTATCAACAACTGGTTACTGCACATCCGTGACAATTACCTAAAATACCGCAAGCAAATCGAGGGGCTTCCTCGTGAGCAATGGGGTGACAAGTTATGCGAAATTAACGTCGCAGAACAGGTTTATAACCTAGGTAACTCAACCATTATGCAAAATGCGTGGGAGCGTGGCCAAGACGTTGAAATCCATGGTGTGGTTTATGGTATTGGCGATGGCAAGCTACAGGACCTTGGCGTACGTTGCTCAAGTAACGATACTTTAGAGAACAGTCACTTAGATGCATTAAACAAGATCTTAACGACGCCTCTTCTTAGTCAACAAAGCTAACCCATTCCGTCATATATACAAAAAGCCCGCATCAAGCGGGCTTTTTAATGACTTCTAAACCACAAGCGTAATGATTACTCTTGAGGTACTACCTTACCGATGTACGGTAGGTGACGATATTTTTGAGCGTAGTCGATACCTACACCAACAACGAACTCGTCTGGGATTTCGAAACCAATCCACTTCGTATCAACTTCAACTTCACGACGTGAAGGCTTATCTAGTAGCGTACAAATCTCGATAGACTTAGGACCACGAAGGCTCAGAATCTCTTTTACTTTAGTCAGCGTGTTACCTGTATCGATAATATCCTCTACAAGTAGAACGTCTTTACCTTGGATGTCGTCATCTAGGTCTTTCAAAATACGAACATCACGTGAGCTTTCCATGCTGTTGCCGTAGCTAGACGCAGTCATGAAATCAACTTGGTGAGTTAAATCGATAGCACGAGCAAGATCCGCCATAAAGACAAACGATCCACGTAATAAGCCAACTAAAACCAGATCTTCACTGCCTTGGTAGTGTTCCGTGATCTGTTTGCCTAGTTCGTTCACTCGATCCTGAACTTCTTGCTCAGAGATCATGACTTCAACTGTATGCTTCATACTGCTCTCATTTTGTTTGGTGATTGCGACAAGTGTAGACAGTTATGCCATGGGTGCCGCTCAATTTGTGCGTAAGTCTAGCACTGCTCAAATACCCACACCACCTTATGGTTCCAATTTACTGTGAGATTATCAATGAAATGTGCACTTGTGCCTTGTCTGATAGTCGCCTCCTTTCACATCAATGTGGATCACGCTTTATGTATCAAGTTTGATGTAACTGTCTATTAAATAAGCTCAAAGGATTGACCATTCGCATATGCACCATTACACTCATCTTGGCTTAAATAATAATAAAATCATTAATATAAAAATTTCGTTGGCAAGGAAAATAAAATGGACTCAATATCTAAGAGACCTAGAACTAGGCTTTCACCTTTAAAAAGAAAACTTCAATTGATGGAAATCGCTCTTGAGGTATTCTCTCGCCGCGGCATCGGTCGTGGTGGACACGCTGATATTGCAGACATCGCTCAGGTGTCTGTCGCAACGGTATTTAACTACTTCCCAACCCGTGAAGATCTGGTTGATGAAGTACTAAATCACGTTGTACGCCAATTCTCTAACTTCCTTTCAGACAATATCGATCTGGATATTCACGCAAAACAAAACCTACATAATATTGCGACTGAAATGGTGACGTTAGTGGCTCAAGATAGCCATTGGTTAAATGTATGGTTCGAATGGAGCGCTTCGACTCGTGATGAAGTATGGCCGCTATTCGTAACAACGAACCGCACTAACCAAATGTTAGTACAAAACATGTTTAGCAAAGCGATTGAACGCAGCGAAGTCTGTGACGATCACGACCCTAAACATCTAGCGAATCTATTCCACGGCATTTGCTACTCGCTATTCATCCAAGCGAAACGTGTAGAAACGCCAGAAGAGCTTTCAAGCTTAACGGATAGCTATTTGAACATGCTGTGCATTTATAAGTAGATTCGAGATTCGAGATTCGAGATTCGAGATTCGAGATTCGAGTAAATAATTTAAGGGTTGGCCTAATGGGCCAACCCTTTTTTGTAGAATGGAATGTCTCTTCGCATCCCGAAGCGCAGCGTACTCGCATCTCGGAGTGAAACGTTCCTGCTCTTTTCTTCAGACATAAAAAAACCGCTGACGAATCAGCGGCTTTTAAAAACATTAGCGAGTGGCTAAAGAAGGATTACTTCTTCTTTTTCACTGCTTTCTTGTTTGGAAGGTCAGTGATTGAACCTTCGAATACTTCCGCAGCTAGACCAACAGACTCGTGTAGAGTTGGGTGAGCGTGGATAGTAAGTGCGATATCTTCTGCATCACAACCCATTTCGATTGCTAGGCCGATTTCGCCAAGAAGTTCACCACCGTTAGTACCAACAACAGCACCACCGATTACGCGATGAGTATCTTTATCGAAGATCATCTTAGTAACGCCATCTGCACAGTCAGAAGCGATTGCACGACCAGAAGCAGCCCAAGGGAAAGTAGCAACTTCGTAATTGATGCCTTCAGCTTTCGCTTCTTTCTCAGTCTTACCTACCCAAGCAACTTCTGGCTCAGTGTACGCAATTGATGGGATTACTTTAGGGTCGAAGTAGTGCTTCTTACCAGAGATAACTTCAGCAGCTACGTGACCTTCATGCACACCTTTGTGAGCAAGCATTGGTTGACCAACAACATCACCGATCGCGTGGATGTGAGGAACGTTAGTACGCATTTGCTTATCAACATTGATGAAACCACGCTCATCAACTTCGATACCCGCTTTTTCAGCGTCGATAAGTGCACCGTTTGGAACACGACCGATAGCAACAAGAACAGCATCGTAGCGTTCAGCTTCAGCTGGTGCTTTTTTGCCTTCCATTGAAACGTAGATACCGTCTTCTTTTGCTTCAACAGCAGTCACTTTAGTTTCAAGCATTAGCTTGAACTTGTTCTTAATGCGCTTAGTGAAAACTTTAACGATGTCTTTATCCGCAGCAGGGATAACTTGATCGAACATCTCTACAACTTCAACTTTAGAACCTAGAGAGTGGTAAACCGTACCCATCTCAAGACCGATGATACCGCCGCCCATGATAAGCAGTTTTTCAGGTACTTCGTTTAGTTCTAGTGCATCCGTAGAATCCCAAATACGTGGGTCTTCATGTGGGATGAAAGGAAGTTTGATTGGGCGAGAACCCGCAGCAATGATTGCGTTGTCGAAGTTAACAGTTGTTGCTTCGCCTTCGCCTTCAACAAGAATGCTGTTAGGACCAGTGAACTTACCGAAACCGTTAACAACAGTAACGTTACGCATCTTAGCCATACCGCCAAGACCGCCAGTTAGTTGATCAACTACTTTTTCTTTCCAGATACGGATCTTGTTGATGTCCGTTTGTGGCTCGCCGAATACAACGCCGTGCTCTGCCATCGCTTTAGCTTCTTCGATTACTTTAGAAACGTGAAGAAGTGCTTTTGATGGAATACAACCAACGTTTAGACATACACCACCAAGAGTGCTGTAACGTTCAACTAGTACTGTTTCTAGACCTAAATCCGCACAACGGAATGCCGCTGAGTAACCAGCAGGACCTGAACCAAGTACAACAACTTGGGCTTTAATTTCTTTGCTCATTGTGACCTCTTGTAGTCATTATCCCTAACAGGCTGAGTAGATGTTCTTAAAATTATTGGGCTTTCAAACAGGAAACATTTTACAGAGATGTTAACAGTGTGAAAGTAGCTTTAAGTTAGCCTGTGAGCTAGACAACAATTCCCCATCAGATTATGAGAAATGCAGGAAACTGTTGTCTAAAAATAGTCTTTATATAAAGAATTAAGGTGACCCGAAAGTCACCTTAATAATTACTTTCTCAATTACAGTACTAGACGACGAATGTCAGATAGTGCGCTGTTTAGGAAAGTAATGAAGCGTGCACCTTCAGCACCATCGATCACACGGTGGTCGTATGATAGAGACAGTGGAAGCTGTAGACGTGGTTGGAACTCTTTACCATTCCAAACTGGCTTAATTTCAGACTTAGATACACCTAGGATACCTACTTCTGGAGCATTTACGATTGGAGTAAATGCAGTGCCGCCAATACCACCAAGGCTAGAGATTGTGAAACAACCGCCTTGCATGTCTGCCGCTGTTAGCTTACCAGAACGTGCTTTCTTAGAAACAGCCATTAGCTCTTCAGATAGCTCGTAAATGCCTTTCTTGTTCACGTCTTTGAAGACAGGAACAACTAGACCGTTTGGTGTATCAACAGCGATACCCACGTTTACGTACTTCTTAAGAATGATGCTTTCGCCATCTTCAGAAAGAGAAGAGTTAAACGCTGGGAATGCTTCTAGCGCTTTAGCAACAGCTTTCATGATGAACACAAGTGGAGTGATCTTCATGCCAGTGTCTTTCTTCGCTTCGATTGCGTTCTGTTCTTTACGGAATGCTTCTAGCTCAGTGATGTCTGCGTTGTCCCATTGTGTAACGTGAGGGATCATTACCCAGTTACGGTGCAGGTTAGCACCAGAGATCTTCTTAATCTTAGAAAGCTTCTGAACTTCAGTTTCGCCGAACTTGCTGAAGTCAACTTTTGGCCATGGTAGTAGACCAAGAGCAGAACCGTCGCCGCCTTTGCCAGATGCAGCTGCACCAGACTCAAGACGCTTAAGTGCATCTTTAACGTAAGACTGAACGTCTTCTTTAAGGATACGGCTCTTACGACCAGTACCTTTAACCTTAGAAAGGTTAACGCCAAATTCACGAGCTAGACGACGAACTACTGGAGAAGCGTGCGCGTAGTCACCGTTCTCTTGGAAGTCGCCAGCTGCTGCAGGTGCTTCTGCTTTAGGAGCAGGTGCCGCCGCTGGAGCTGCTGCTTGTGCAGGTGCTGCAACAGGAGCAGGAGCTGCGCCTTCAACCGGAGTGCCGGCCACGACGAAAGTCATGATTAGAGAGCCAGTTGACACTTTGTCGCCAGCTGCAATCTTGATCTCTTTTACTGTACCAGCGAATGGTGCAGGAACTTCCATTGAAGCTTTGTCGCCTTCAACAGTAATTAGAGATTGCTCTTCTTCTACTGTATCGCCAACCGCTACCATGATTTCAGTAACTTCTACTTCGTCACCACCGATATCAGGAACGTTTACTTCTT
This sequence comes from Vibrio sp. 10N.247.311.49, assembly GCF_041467655.1. Lineage (NCBI taxonomy): Bacteria > Pseudomonadati > Pseudomonadota > Gammaproteobacteria > Vibrionales > Vibrionaceae > Vibrio > Vibrio sp. 10N.247.311.49. The sequence continues at coordinate 29,761 of NZ_JBFSVA010000013.1, read as the reverse complement.
TTTCAGCTGATGCTGCTGGAGCCGCTGCAACTGGTGCGGCCGCTGGAGCAGGAGCTGCTGCAACTGGAGCGCCAGAGCCCGCTACTTCACCTGTTTCTACAGAGAAAATCATTACTAGAGAACCAGTCGATACTGAGTCACCAGAAGCGATCTTGATTTCTTTAACGATACCAGCGAATGGTGCAGGAACTTCCATTGAAGCCTTGTCACCTTCAACAGTAAGAAGAGATTGTTCTTCTTCTACTGCATCACCGATAGCAACCATGATTTCAGTTACTTCAACTTCATCACCGCCGATGTCAGGAACGTGAACTTCTTTAAGCTCAGCTGCCGCTGCAGGAGCAGCTGCAACTGGTGCCGCCGCTTCAACTGCTGGCGCAGCCGGTGCTGCTGCAGCACCTTCCGCAGGAGAGCCTGCCTCTTCAAAGATCATGATAAGAGAACCAGTAGAAACAGAATCGCCTTCTGCTACTTTGATTTCTTTAACGATACCCGCTTGAGACGCTGGAACTTCCATTGAAGCTTTGTCGCCTTCAACAGTGATCAGTGACTGCTCTTCTTCAACCTTGTCGCCAACGTTTACAAGAATCTCAGTTACTTCAACCTCGTCAGCACCGATGTCTGGTACATTAATTTCGATTGTCATTGTATTTACCTACCTTAATGCCAGTCTTATGCGTATTGCGGGTTAGTTTTTTCAGTGTCGATATCGAATTTAGCAATTGCTTCAACAACTACAGATTTCTCGATGTCACCACGTTTAGCCAGTTCAGTTAGAGCTGCAACTACGATGTAGCCAGCGTTCACTTCGAAGTGACGACGTAGGTTTGCACGGCTGTCAGAACGGCCGAAACCATCTGTACCAAGTACTTTGTAAGACTCAGTTGGCATGTACGCACGTACTTGCTCAGCGTAGTTCTTCATGTAGTCAGTCACTGCGATTGCAGGTTCTTTACCAAGAACAGTCGTGATGTACGGTACTTTCTCTTCAGCTTCTGGGTGAAGCATGTTGTCACGCTCTACCGCTTGGCCGTCACGAGTTAGTTCGTTGAACGACGTTACTGAGAATACGTCAGATGCTACGCCGTACTCTTCGCTTAGAATTTCAGCCGCTTTACGCGCTTCGTTCATGATAGTACCAGAGCTCATTAGTTGAACTTTGCCCTTAGCACCAGCGTGAGATTCAAGCTTGTAGATACCTTTACGGATGCCTTCTTCAGCGCCTTCTGGCATTGCTGGCATTGCGTAGTTCTCGTTCATTACTGTTAGGTAGTAGTAAACGTTCTCTTGCTCAGGACCGTACATGCGACGGATACCGTCTTGCATGATTACCGCTAGCTCGTAAGCGAACGTTGGGTCGTAAGAGATACAGTTAGGGATAGTGTTCGCTTGGATGTGCGAGTGACCATCTTCGTGCTGTAGACCTTCACCGTTCAGTGTTGTACGACCTGCAGTAGCACCTAGTAGGAAGCCACGAGCTTGTTGGTCGCCTGCTAGCCATGCCATGTCACCAATACGTTGGAAACCGAACATTGAGTAGTAGATGTAGAACGGGATCATCGGTAGATCGTTTGTGCTGTATGAAGTTGCAGCAGCAACCCATGAAGCCATAGAACCTAGTTCGTTGATACCTTCTTGAAGAACTTGACCAGACGTTGCTTCTTTGTAGTAAGAAACGATGCCTTTATCTTCAGGTGTGTATTCTTGACCGTGTGGGTTGTAGATACCAACCTGACGGAATAGACCTTCCATACCGAATGTACGAGCTTCATCACAGATGATAGGAACGATGTTCTTACCAATGTTCTTATCTTTAAGAAGGATGTTTAGCGTACGTACATAAGCCATAGTTGTAGAGATATCACGCTTCTGTTCACCTAGTAGAGGTGCGAATGCGTCTAGCTCAGGAACCTTGAACTCTTGAGTAAACTTAGGAAGACGTGCAGGTGTGTAACCGTGTAGAGCGTTACGACGAGCGTGCATGTATTCGTACTCAGGCGTACCTTCTTCCAATTTCAGGTAAGGAAGTTCAGCGATCTTCTCATCTGAAAGGATGTCTTCTAGGCCTAGGCGATCACGTAGGTGTTGAACATGAGTCATGTCCATTTTCTTAACACCGTGTGCAATGTTCTTACCTTCAGCTGCATCACCCATGCCGTAACCTTTAACAGTCTTAGCTAGGATTACAGTTGGCTTACCGTTTGTCTCTTTTGCATTGTTGAATGCAGCAAACAGTTTAGAAGAATCGTGACCACCACGCTTAAGAGCGAAGATTTCGTCATCAGTCATGTCTGCAACTAGTGCAGCTGTTTCTGGGTACTTACCAAAGAAGTGCTCACGTACGTATGCGCCATCTTTAGATTTGAATGTTTGGTAGTCACCATCGATAGTTTCGTTCATTAGTTGAAGAAGCTTACCAGTAGTGTCTTTAGCTAGTAGAGAATCCCAGTTGCTACCCCAGATAACTTTAACAACGTTCCAACCTGCGCCTTTGAATAGGCCTTCAAGTTCTTGGATGATGCTACCGTTACCCATTACAGGGCCGTCTAGACGCTGTAGGTTACAGTTGATTAGGAAACATAGGTTGTCTAGTTTCTCACGCGCAGCGAAAGAAATAGCACCACGTGATTCTGGCTCATCCATCTCACCGTCACCTAGGAACGCGTATACGCGTTGCGCTGAAGTTTCTTTCAGGCCACGGCCGTCAAGGTACTTAAGGAAGCGCGCTTGGTAGATAGCAGAGATAGGACCAAGACCCATAGATACTGTCGGGAACTGCCAGAACTCAGGCATCAGTTTCGGGTGCGGGTAAGAAGGGATACCTTTACCATCAACTTCTTGACGGAAGTTATCTAGCTGTTCTTCAGTTAGACGACCTTCAACGAATGCACGAGAGTAGATACCTGGAGAGATGTGACCTTGGTAGTAAACTAGATCGCCACCGTCTGTCTCGTTTGGAGCACGGAAGAAGTGGTTGAAACATACTTCGTAGAACGCTGCTGCTGACTGGTAAGAAGCCATGTGACCACCAAGGTCTAGGTCTTTCTTAGAAGCACGCAATACGATCATGATTGCGTTCCAGCGAATAATCGAACGAATACGACGCTCAAGAGTTACGTCACCAGGGTAAGCTGGCTCTTGTGCTGCTGGAATTGTGTTGATGTAGTTTGTGTTGATGCCTGTAGCCATATCAACACCATCTAAACGCGCTTTATCTAGAACTTGTTCTAGTAAAAACTGTGCACGTTCTACACCTTCTTCACGTACTACTGACTCAAGAGCTTCTAACCAATCTTGAGTTTCCAGAGCATCAACGTCATGCTTCATGTCAGACATGGCGATCTATCCTTTTTGTTAGTTGGATTCTACTAAACACGTAAATAGCCGAAGTATTACGGCTATTTACCCTGTTGAATTCGACGTAAAGAACGTTCGCGGCGCGACTCTTCTTTGGTCAAATCCATCAATGTTTCTTCGATGTAAGCTAAATGAGAGTGTGACATTTCACGTGCCTGTTCTGGCTGTCCTGAAACGATCGCATCCACAATGTTAGCTCGATGTATACTCACTTTCTCCACAACGTCTTTACGACGATGCAACAGCTTTAAATTTTCTAAGACGTTTTGTTCGAGTAACGGAGCCAAGCTACGAACAATGTGCAATAACACCACATTGTGCGCTGCCTCTGTTAAAGCAATAAGAAAAGCCATCACCGCTGCAGATTCGGCTTCAATATCAACCTTATCTTGCGCACCGCGAATTTTTTCTTGGCATGCTTGAATTCGAGCAAAGTCTTCATCAGTGCCACGCAATGCCGCGAAGTAAGCCGAAATCCCTTCCATCGCATGACGCGATTCCAACAAGTCTAGTTGGGTTTCAGAATGGGACGACAACAAATTAAGCAAAGGATCTGAAAAGCTTTTCCAGATATTTTCGCTAACAAACGTACCTCCACCTTGACGGCGAGTAAGCAAGCGTTTTGCTTCTAAACGTTGTATCGCTTCTCGGATTGAAGGACGAGACACATCGAACTGTTTCGCCAGTTCGCGCTCAGGCGGCAGCTGCTGCCCTGGAGCCAGTGTTCCTTCCACTATCAACCTTTCTAACTCTTGTTCGATAACATCGGAGAGTTTTGGCTGACGAATCCTTTGATAAGCCATAGTTTGTTGTTCTTCTTTTTCTTCGCTGACAATTGGTAATACCAATTTTAAGTTGGGCAGAAATTAACATAATTAAAACGCCACTGTCCAGCCTAAAATTGACCTGCATCATAGAATACAGCGTGAATTAACCATGATTTAACAAATGAAATTTAAAACAGCAACCAAATTGGTCTTACCATTTACAGGGGTAATACTTTTGGGGAGTGTTCGTGCTAGAAAGTTTCAGGATAAAAATGAATTGTTTCAGAAAGATTAGCGTCACTTGTTTAAAAACCGAACCAAGCGCACATTTAGGGTGGAAATTCTGTTCATAAATTTTAATAAATGAGTGTTTGATAAGTTCGTCACACTCTCAATTTATTGATGCGCTTCTCTCCACCACTTTCTTTACATCGCAACAACAAAAATTCACAAGTCATTATGCCAGGCGTTGACTATTCAACGCCCACCAGCGGTAAGGCCATCGTCAAAAACGGAGGCTTAAACTTTGAGATTTTTTTTAAACTTCTGCCAATCGAACACCAAGCCAGGGTCAGTTTTACGCAGAGGCGCTATGTATTGATGGCCAGTGATACGTTCGCTGGTGATTTGAGGGAACGTAGATACGATCGTTGCTGTTAATTGGGCAAGCGCTTGATACTGCTGCTCGGTGTAAGCCACAAAGTCACTGCCTTCCAGTTCAATACCAATCGAATAGTCATTACACCTTTCACGCCCTGCAAAGCTCGACTGGCCAGCATGCCAAGCTCGGTCTAAGAAAGAAACGAACTGCACCACTTCCCCGTCGCGACGAATCAAACAGTGCGCCGATACATCCATTTGGTGAATCACCTTAAAAAACGGGTGTTCCGACGGGTCTAGCTTACCCGTAAAAAACTGTTCGATGTAAGGCCCACCAAATTGACCCGGAGGCAAGCTAATATTGTGAACCACCAGCAGAGAGATATCGTCGGCACTCGGTCTAGCATCAAAATACGGGGAAGGAACATGCCGAGCGTAGTCATACCATCCATTGGAGCTGATCGTCATCTTGGTCTCACTTTATTTTCTGCTAGCACAATAAGATGTGACCTTGCCCATAGAGCAGTCGCGCTAGCCTCTTTAATTTGAAGTTAAGCAAGAGTATCATTCCATTCCCACTCCCTTTCAAGATTAGATTTGCGATGAAAAACACACATAACAGCCACCAACGCCTTGACTACTTAAAAGAGCAACTGCCTCTAGAGATCACTCGTGCAGTAGCCGAGACTATCAAAGAAGACCTAGGTGGCACGTTAGATCCAGCGGCTGATATTACGGCAAGTCTAATCCCAGCAGACGCAATCAACAGCGCAACCATCATTACTCGTGAGCACGGTGTGTTCTGTGGTAAAGCTTGGGCTGATGAAGTGTTTAAGCAACTGGGCGGTGAAGTGACTATCGAGTGGAATGTAGAAGATGGCGACAAGGTTGAACCAAACCAAACACTTTGTACCTTAACAGGTCCAGCACGCGCGCTATTAACGGGTGAGCGCAACGCAATGAACTTCATTCAAACGCTATCTGGTTGTGCGACTACGACGGCTACCTACGCGGACAAAATCAAACACACAGAGTGCCGCCTGTTAGATACTCGTAAAACGATACCTGGCCTGCGCAGCGCACTAAAATACGCAGTCGCTTGTGGCGGCGGTTTCAACCACCGTATTGGGGTTTTCGATGCTTACCTAATCAAAGAAAACCACATCATCGCTTGTGGTGGCATTGAGAAGGCTATCTCTACTGCAAAAGAGCTGAACCCAGGTAAGCCAGTGGAAGTTGAAACCGAAAGCCTAGAAGAGCTAGAGCAAGCGATCAGCGCTGGCGCAGACATCATCATGTTAGACAACTTCACCACAGACATGATGCGTGAAGCCGTGAAAATCAACGCTGGACGTGCAGCACTAGAAAATTCTGGTAACGTGACTCTAAATACCATTGCAGAGTTTGCTGAAACGGGTGTTGATTACATCTCGGTAGGCGCACTAACTAAGCACCTAAAAGCGATGGATCTATCAATGAGATTCAAAGCGTAATTGACTGAATAATAAATAATTTCTATAAAGGCACTGTTTATAACGGTGCCTTTTTTATTGCCTGAATTATCAGTATTTCAAGCAGTTATTTAAGTTGATCGCATAAATTTGCGCGCTATATGAAACACTACACCAATAAATACCAAACCACTCGCGACCACACCTGAACACCATTCCACTACTCCATCTCAACTTCTATTCTTTCCATCAACCAGTGCCTGCACTGAAACAAACTAAAGAATGGAATTAGACAATGAATAACAAGAACAAAAGAACGAACCAGAAAGGCTTTACGCTGATTGAATTGATGATCGTGGTGGCGATTATTGGCGTGTTGTCTGCGATTGCAGTACCTGCATATAAGGATTATGTGTCAAAGAGCGAGCTAGCCTCTGGATTTGCCAGTGTAAAGTCAATAATTACTCCAGCAGAGCTTTATATACAAGAAAATGGGTCATTATCAGGTGCAAACCCAAGTCTTTTAGGTATATCAGCTGGAGCTAATAGTCTAGGAAACCTTTCGGTTGGTACAGACACAGTTGTATTTACACATGATAATGGCGCGGTGACAGGAGCTGTTTTTACTTATTCAAGAAGCACTACTACTGGATGGACTTGCGCCTTAACGGGCCAGCCATCAAATGTAGCAGCTCCAAAAGGTTGCTCATAAGTGCTAACCAACCTACCAACCGTTCTTCGTCAGGCTAGTTTGCTTAGCCTGACTCAAGAACAAGCCGTAGCGGAACATGTACAAGCTTCGGGTGTTTCGACACCTGAAGCTTTGCTCGTTCTAGATTTATTCAGCGGCGATTCCTTAGCAAACAACATTAAAACCATCTTTGGCTTACCGTTAGTACAGCTCGTCAATACAGACTATGAAGGCTTATGTGACCAGCTGGGGCTTCGTGAACTGATTACCAAGTATCGTGCTATACCGATTTCAGTCTCTAGCTCTACTCTCACACTAGCCTCCGCCGACCCGACCAATTTACAAGCGGAAGATGACTTTCGATTTGCGACGGGATTACAGATTGAACTGGTTGTCGCCAACTACTCTGAATTAGAAGGTGCGATACGCAAGCTGTATGGCCGCTCTATTTCAGGGCAAGACTCTAAACGCAAAGAGATCACTCAAGATGAACTCGCCAATCTTGTTGAAGTGTCTGACGACGAGATAGCATCGATAGAAGATCTCAGCCAAGACGATTCCCCTGTCAGCCGCTTTATCAATCAGATACTGGTTGATGCGGTACGCAAAGGCGCATCAGATATCCACTTCGAACCTTACGAAGAGCACTACCGAGTGCGACTGCGTTGTGATGGTATCCTTGTTGAAATACAGCAACCCGCCTCTCACCTAAGTCGTCGTCTATCAGCTCGCTTAAAGATCCTCGCCAAGCTTGATATCGCTGAACGCCGCTTGCCTCAAGACGGTCGTATTAAACTGCGTCTAAATGACGACTTGGCGATTGATATGCGGGTATCAACGCTGCCGACCTTGTGGGGTGAAAAGATCGTTCTTCGACTGCTTGATAGCAGCGCGGCCAATCTAGATATCGATAAGTTAGGTTACACCGAAGATCAAAAAGCACTCTACCTCAATGCCCTGAAGCGCCCACAAGGGATGATCTTAATGACAGGTCCAACTGGCAGCGGAAAAACCGTCTCCCTTTATACTGGCCTTCGAGTGCTCAACACTACTGAACGCAACATCTCAACAGCCGAAGATCCGGTGGAAATTAACCTATGTGGTATCAATCAGGTACAAGTGACACCTAAGATCGGCTTTGGGTTTGCGGAAGCGCTACGATCATTTTTACGACAAGACCCCGATGTTGTAATGGTTGGAGAGATCCGAGACTTGGAAACTGCAGAGATCGCGATCAAAGCGTCGCAAACCGGACATTTAGTACTTTCAACATTACACACCAACTCAGCAGCAGAAACCGTCACCCGACTCGCCCACATGGGGATTGAGCCCTTTAACCTCGCTTCGTCATTAAGCTTAATTATCGCGCAGCGACTGGCAAGGCGACTCTGCAACCACTGTAAAGCAGCTGACAAATCGCCGGACATATTTCTGCGTCACTCTATTCCTAACAATCAAACACTCTACAAAGCCAACCCTAAAGGGTGCAATGAGTGTAATCAGGGTTACTCCGGTCGAGTGGGCATCTACGAAGTGATGCCGTTCACCGACAAACTAAAAAATAGCCTGATCAATAAACCTAACGCGTTAGAGATTGAAGACATCGCGCGTAGAGAAGGCATGAGAACACTGCAAGAGTCCGGTATCGATAAGTTGCTTGAAGGCACGACCAGTTATCAAGAACTGCAACGTGTTCTGTATCTATAATTCATCGGAGCGCTCATGACGACCAAACTTCAGTCACAATTAAAAAACTACCACTGGAAAGGCATCAATAGCTCAGGCAAAAAGGTGTCAGGGCAAACCTTGGCACTCGCCGAATTAGAAGTACGAGAAAAGCTCAAAGAGCAGCATATTCAGATTAAGAAAATCAAAAAGAAAAGTATCTCAGCAATCACTCGTTTAACTCATCGAGTCAAAGCCAAAGATATCACTATTTTGACTCGACAACTGGCTACCATGTTGGCAACTGGTGTGCCGATCGTGCAAGCCATCAAGCTAGTGTCAGACAATCACCGCAAAGCAGAAATGAAATCGATTCTATCGCATATCTGCAAAGGTGTAGAAGCCGGAACGCCAATCTCAAAAGCGATGCGAACCGCAAGCCGCCACTTTGATGACCTCTATACCGACTTGGTCGCGACAGGCGAACTCTCCGGTAACCTAGCACAAGTGTTCGAACGTTTGGCGACCTATAGAGAAAAGAGCGAGCAGTTAAAGTCCAAAGTCGTCAAAGCACTCATCTACCCCGCGATGGTGGTCACCGTTGCACTGACCGTTTCTTATTTAATGCTGACCATGGTGATTCCAGAGTTTGAGTCGATGTTTTCAGGCTTTGGCGCCGACCTGCCTTGGTTCACTCAGCAGGTACTCTATCTGTCACATTGGATGCAGGCTTACAGTTTTTATACCGCTGTGGGCATTGGGCTTGTTGTCCTGATTATTTACCAACTGTGTCAACGTTCCCACTCGATCAGACTGTCTGTCAGTCGGCTAGGATTGCGCTTCCCTGTTCTCGGTGGCGTATTAGCGAAAGCCTCAATAGCCAAATTCAGCCGAACCTTATCAACAAGCTTTAGTTCCGGTATTCCTATTTTAATGAGCCTAAAAACCACAGCCAAAACCGCAGGCAACCTACATTATGAATCAGCAATCATTGAGGTTCACCGAGAAACCGCAGCAGGCATGCCGATGTATATCGCGATGCGCAATACCAATGCCTTCCCTGAAATGGTGTTGCAGATGGTGATGATTGGTGAAGAGTCGGGCAACCTTGATGATATGCTCAATAAAGTCGCTTCCATTTACGAGTTTGAAGTAGACAACACCGTCGACAATTTAGGCAAAATTTTAGAACCATTGATCATCGTATTTTTGGGAACGGTTGTTGGCGGGCTTGTGGTTGCGATGTACTTACCGATCTTTAATCTTATGAGTGTGTTAGGATAGCCAAAAGCAACTTAACACCCATGAGTAGCAAACTTCTGCTCATATAGATCAAGTGGTAAAGGACACTATGGAAGTATTTCACTACTATCCTTGGCTATTCCCCGTATTAGCTTTCATTTTTAGCCTTCTTATCGGCAGCTTCCTCAATGTAGTCATACACCGCTTACCGATTATGATGGAGCGAGAGTGGCAACAAGAGTGCTCGGAATATTTCTCTCAATATAAAATTCCAGCGCCAGAGGGAAAGTTCAATCTCAGCATTCCTCGTTCAACCTGCCCGAAATGCAAAACCCAATTAAGAATCGTCGACAATATCCCAGTGTTAAGCTGGTTGCTCTTAAAGGGTAAGTGCCACAGCTGTGCGAATCCAATCAGCGCTCGCTACCCTTTGGTCGAACTGCTTACAGCAATACTTTGCACAATGGTTGCTAGCCACTTTGGTTTCAGTTACTACGCCATTGCTTTGATTCTTTTCACCTTCGCACTGATTACCGCGACCTTTATCGATCTCGATACCATGTTGTTGCCTGATCAAATCACCTTGCCTTTGGTATGGTCCGGTATCGCATTAGCACTGTTTAATATCGGCCCAGTATCGCTGCAAGATTCCGTGGTTGGCGCAATGGCTGGTTACCTCGCTTTATGGTCTGTTTATTGGTTGTTCAAACTACTGACAGGCAAAGAAGGCATGGGTTACGGTGACTTTAAACTCCTGGCTGCGCTTGGCGCATGGCTTGGTTGGCAGCACCTACCGATGATCATCCTTTTATCTTCGCTTGTTGGCCTTGTGTTTGGTTTGATTCAACTTCGCTTGAAACAGCAAGGCATAGATAAAGCCTTTCCATTTGGGCCCTACCTTGCGATTGCGGGTTGGGTAAGCTTGATGTGGGGTAACGACATCATGGGTTGGTATTTCACTTCTGTACTAGGAATTTAACCATGGCAATCATTATCGGATTAAGCGGTGGTATCGCCAGTGGCAAAACCACGGTCGCTAACCTGTTCAATGAACATTTTAATATAGATATTGTTGATGCTGATATCGTGGCGCGTGAAGTGGTTGCGCTGGGCAGTGTCGGCTTAAAACAGATTACAGAACACTTTGGTGAGTCTATCTTGCTTGACGATGGAACACTCAACCGAAGTCGACTGCGTGAGCTGATCTTCTCAGATCCTAAAGAGAAGCAGTGGCTCAATGATCTTCTTCATCCCATGATCCGTGACAAAATTGACAGTGACCTGTCTAAAATCACATCCCCGTATGGTTTATTAGTTGCGCCGCTATTGGTGGAAAACCAAATGCAAGGCATGGCCAATCGCGTATTAATTGTTGATGTGCCAGTAGAAGTTCAAATAGAGCGAACGATGAGTCGTGATAATGTTTCTAGAGAACAAGTTGCATCAATTTTAAAATCACAGGCTTCAAGAGAACAACGCTTAGCAGTTGCAGATGACGTGATTAAAAACCATACTAAAAACCAAGAACTTTTGCCTCAAATCACAGATTTACATCAAAAGTATCTGGCAATCAGTGCTGTAGATGGGTCAGAATAGAACAATGTTGAATGAAGGTTTGCTCGATGATCACCCATAAATTTGAACATCCTCTAAATGAGAAAACAAGAATCTACTTAAGAGTTGAATCGCTCTTGAGGCAGCTACACTTGTCTTCTACATTTTCCGATGCTCAACAGTATCAACTCTTTTTCCGTTCCATCTTTGATCTGATTGAAATCTTCGAACAGATCCAACTCAAGAGCGAACTCGCAAAAGATATTGAGAAGCAACGTGTAACCTACAAAAGCTGGTTGGATGTTGAAGGTGTCGATCAAGAGATGCTGACATCACTACTTAATGACATTGGTAACATCTATCGTGATCTGATGCAGGCAGAACGTTTTGGCCAATCACTTAAAGAAGACCGCTTCCTGAGTGCGATTCGCCAGCGCTTTAATCTTCCAGGTGGCTCATGCTGCTTTGATTTACCGGCACTGCATTATTGGCTGCACCTTCCTCTTGATAAGAGAATGCGAGATGCTAAAGCTTGGATGGACAGCTTACAGCCTCTGTATGAAGCGCTAACGCTATGGTTAAAGCTCACCAGAGAGACTGGTCACTTTAAAGAGCAAATTGCTCGCGCTGGCTTCTTCCAGAGCGATGCTGATGAAGCGAATATCCTTCGCCTTTCTATTCCAATGCAATACGGTGCTTATCCGATGATCTCCGGGCATAAAAACCGTTTTGCCGTTAAGTTCATGAGCTTTGAAACAGGACAAGCCTGTACTCAAGACATCGAATTTGAATTGGCTGTCTGCAGCTAATTAATTTCCTTTTATAGTTTGGCTTGAGCCTTCACTCGAGCCTAAACTCTTTCTTACAATACCCTCTAATTAAGAATCACTATGTCGAAAAAAATCACCATCGTTAAATGCCCTCAATGTAATGCCGACGTTGAATGGGGCGAACAAAGCCCACACCGCCCGTTTTGCAGTAAGCAATGTCAGATGATTGATTTCGGTGAATGGGCAGACGAAGAGAACAGCATTGCTGGCGCACCAGACATGTCAGATAGCGATGGTTGGTCGGAAGACCCGCACTAAGCAAATAGCGGGTAAATTTTGAAGGGTTGGCGTTTAACGTCAATCCTTTTTTATTGCCTATAGCATGGTACGAATAGAGATTCCTTACTCCTTCCTTCGTCAGTCTAGGGAATGACAGTTAAATGTGAGTTTCGTTTTAGTCCGTCATCCCCAAAAGCGAGGAACGAGTGAGTTCGGGATCTCTTACCTGTGAAACTCTAAATAGCAGACACAAAAAAGCGGAGCCAAATGGCTCCGCTTTTATCGATAGAATGCAAAAAGAATTACTTCTTAGTAAGCTTCTCTTTAATACGAGCTGACTTACCAGAACGCTCACGTAGGTAGTACAACTTGGCACGACGTACTGCACCACGGCGTTTAACTTCGATGCTATCAACCATTGGAGAGTGAGTTTGGAACGCACGCTCTACGCCTTCACCGTTCGAAATCTTACGAACTGTGAATGCAGAGTGTAGACCACGGTTACGAATAGCGATTACAACGCCTTCGAAAGCCTGTAGACGCTCACGGTCACCTTCTTTTACCTTAACCTGAACTACAACAGTGTCACCTGGTGCGAATTTAGGAAGGTCTGATTTTAGTTGCTCTTCTTCAAGAGCCTTGATGATGTTGCTCATTTGTATAAATTCCTAGAATAAACTGATACTAAATTTAATAGGTTACTGCTTGCTTTTCGTTAAGAGCGTTGCTCTTTAATGAATTCAGCCAGTAATTGTTCCTGTTCGTCAGTCAGAGCTAGGTTTTCCAGGAGCTCTGGTCTTCTTAGCCAAGTTCGGCCCAACGATTGTTTTAATCGCCAGCGACGAATGTCCTTATGGTTTCCAGACTTGAGTACCGATGGCACATCTTTATCGTCTAGCACCTCAGGGCGCGTATAATGGGGACAATCTAGCAAACCATTTGCAAAAGAATCTTCTTCTGCTGAAGCGAAATCTCCAAGTACACCCGGAACAAACCGAGAGACTGAATCAATCAACGTCATGGCTGGCAGTTCGCCACCCGTCATCACAAAATCGCCAATCGACCATTCTTCGTCGACTTCAGATTGAATAATGCGCTCATCTACCCCTTCATAGCGACCACAAATAAGAAGCAAGTTCTCGTTTGTTGCCAACTCTTCAACACCTTTCTGGTCGAGTTTACGACCTTGAGGTGAAAGATAGATTACTTTCGTCTTTCCCGGTGCTGCTTGCTTGGCAGTTTGGATAGCATCGCGCAAAGGCTGAACCATCATTAACATGCCAGGACCACCACCGTAAGGTCTGTCATCAACAGTGCGATGTTTATCATGAGTGAAATCGCGAGGATTCCATGTCTCAATAGATAAAAGACCTTTTTTAACCGCTTGACCTGTTACTCCAAAATCAGTAACAGAACGGAACATTTCAGGAAACAGGCTAATAATGCCAACCCACATGTGTTCTCTCGCTCTGTAATTTGGAGTTAGAATCCAGGATCCCAGTCAACTTCGATCCGGCGAGCTTCGCGATCAACTTTCTTGATCACTTGCTCTTCAAGGTACGGTACTAACCGTTCCTTTTGGCCAAAAGCATCTTTAAGATTTGCTTTGATTACTAGAACATCGTTCGAGCCAGTTTCTAATAGGTCAGTGACCTCACCAAGGTCGTAACCTTTAGTGGTAAAAACTTGCATACCGAACAATTCGCGCCAGTAGAATTCATCTTCTGACAATTCAGGTAACGAAGCAGGGTCAATAGCAATTTCAAAGTTAGTCATCAGTTGCGCGTCTTCACGAACATCTAATCCCGCTAGCTTACATACATAACCTTGGCCATGACGTTTCCAGCTCTCAACTTTGTACTCAACCCACTTACCCTTTAGGTTTAAATACCAAGGGCTGTAATCAAATATGCTTTCAGCATTGTCTGTGTAGGAGAACACTTTGAGCCAGCCACGAATACCATAGGTAGACCCAAGTTTACCCATGACAATTCTATTATTTTGCTCGCTCATAGTTTCTTTACCCTTCATCGACATAAGCTATTTCTCTTTAAAAAAGAATTAAGCCGCTTTTTGAGCGTCTTTAACTAGCTTAGCTACACGATCAGATAGAGATGCGCCTTGACCAACCCAGTGGTTAACACGATCTAGGTCTAGACGTAGACCTTCTTCTTGACCTTGAGCTGTAGGGTTAAAGAAACCTACTTTCTCGATGAAACGGCCAGTTGCAGCGTTACGGCTATCCGCAACTACGATTTGATAAAATGGGCGCTTCTTTGCACCGTGACGTGCCAAACGAATGGTTACCATGTCGTCCTCTTTGCTTTCTTAATAAAATAATTAACCCCAAGTATAAGTAAATAGCTTGGGGTCTCGTGCCAAATTAAAGCCCCGGAATTTTACTCTTATTCCGGTGCAATGCAAGGGCTTTAGCTATTTTTTCACCAACATAGCTGCCGTACACTTTCTGTGACACGGCTAACACTATGAAAAGTAACGTAGCTAAAGCTTACATTTGTAGATTATCGACCAAACGGGTTAAAGCCACCACCCATTCCGCCCATACCTCCACCGCCGCCCATCATGCCTTGCATGTTGCGCATCATGCCTTTCATGCCACCTTTCTGCATCTTCTTCATCATCTTCTGCATTTGGGTGAACTGCTTAAGCATACGGTTTACATCTTGTACCTGTGTACCAGAACCAGCGGCAATACGCTTTTTGCGTGAGCCTTTGATTAAGTCAGGGCGTTGACGCTCTTTCATGGTCATAGAGTTGATGATCGCTTCCATCTGCTTGAACATCTTGTCATCAACTTTATCTTTAACGTTATCTGGTAGCTGAGACATGCCTGGAAGCTTATCCATCATGCCCATCATGCCGCCCATGTTTTGCATCTGACCTAGCTGTTCACGGAAGTCTTCAAGGTCAAAGCCTTTCTTCTCTTTGAACTTCTTAGCCAGTTTCTCTGCTTTCTCGGTATCAACGTTTTTCTGTAGGTCTTCAATAAGAGACAGTACGTCGCCCATACCTAAGATACGAGAAGCAACACGATCTGGGTGGAACGGTTCTAGTGCGTCAGTCTTTTCACCAACACCCAAGAATTTAATCGGCTTGCCTGTGATATGACGAACAGACAGAGCAGCACCACCACGCGCATCACCATCAACTTTCGTCAAGATAACACCGGTTAGTGGTAACGCATCACCAAAGGCTTTTGCAGTGTTCGCAGCATCTTGACCTGTCATTGCATCAACAACGAACAGTGTCTCTACTGGTTTAATTGCAGTATGAAGCTCTTTGATCTCGCCCATCATCTCTTCATCGATAGCCAAACGACCCGCAGTATCGACAAGTAGCACGTCGTAGAATTTCTTCTTCGCGTGGTCGATTGCAGCGTTTGCAATATCAAGAGGCTTTTGATCAGCTGAAGATGGGAAGAAGTCTACGCCAACATCGCTTGCTAACGTTTCAAGCTGTTTGATCGCCGCTGGACGGTAAACGTCGGCAGACACAACCAAGACTTTCTTCTTGTCACGCTCAGTTAGAAGCTTAGATAGCTTACCTACCGATGTGGTTTTACCCGCACCTTGTAGACCCGCCATTAAGATAACGGCTGGCGGCTGCGCTGCTAGGTTAAGAGCCTCGTTAGACTCACCCATCACCGCTTCAAGTTCAGCTTGAACGATCTTAATGAATTCTTGACCAGGCGTTAGAGATTTAGAAACCTCAACACCCACAGCGCCTTCTTTTACGCGCTTAACAAAATCGCGGACAACGGGCAGTGCAACGTCGGCTTCAAGTAGCGCCATACGTACTTCACGCAGCGTCTCTTTAATATTGTCTTCGGTCAGACGACCTTTACCGCTGATGTTCTTCAGCGTTTTGGATAGACGATCCGTTAAATTATCAAACATAGTTTTCTCTTCGCTCAAAACTGCGACTATTACTGTGAGTATACATTAGCGCGGATTAGAGTCATACCCGTTGTAGAGCGTTAATCATCCGTGCTTGTGATGTGAGACATTATTCACTTGGAATTGAATGAGGTTCGCCATAGCCCCAAAGAGCAATGCGAGGTATAATTCGCCAATTAGTAATCATTAAAATGGATACCATGGACAGTCTTATTGCGATCGCAGCAGCCTTTCTTTATACAATGGCGATTTCCACGATCATTCCAGGTCTCGTGCACCAAACAGGAATCCGTGT
Organism: Vibrio sp. 10N.247.311.49; assembly: GCF_041467655.1. Lineage (NCBI taxonomy): Bacteria > Pseudomonadati > Pseudomonadota > Gammaproteobacteria > Vibrionales > Vibrionaceae > Vibrio > Vibrio sp. 10N.247.311.49. The sequence goes on along the minus strand of NZ_JBFSVA010000013.1, from coordinate 13,173 downwards.
AAAAACGGTGTTTATCAGCGCATTACTTGCTCTAGCTTTCCATGCTTGGTTGCTTGACGATTTGATTTTTAATGCCAGTGGCCAAAACCTCAGTATCTTGAACGTTGCTTCATTAATCAGTTTAATCATATCTGTGGTAATGAGCGGTGCAATGCTCAAAACCCGTCTGTGGTTTATCTTACCCGTCGTCTATAGCTTCGCTGCGCTGAACTTGATGGCTGCCACTTTTCTTCCAAGCACCTTCATCAAACATCTAGAGAATGACCCAAAACTGCTCGTGCACATCTCTTTGGCTCTATTCTCATACGCAACGTTAACTATCGGTGCGCTATACGCCCTGCAACTTGCGTGGCTAGATCACAAACTTAAAAAGAAAAAAGCCTTAGTGATAAACCCTAACCTACCTCCTTTAATGATGGTGGAAAGACAGCTTTTCAAGATCATTTTGATTGGTAATGGCTTATTAACAGGTACCTTGTTAACGGGTCTCATCTTCGTGCAAGATATGTTTGCTCAAGGAAAGGCACACAAGGCTGTGTTGTCTTTTATCGCTTGGGTTATCTACTCCATCCTTCTGTGGGGTCACTATCAGAAAGGTTGGCGTGGACAGAAAGTCACTTGGTTCGCACTGGCCGGCGCCAGCATGCTCACATTAGCCTACTTCGGTAGCCGCTTCGTCCAGGAAATCATCCTGAACTAGTCTGTAAAATAAAGGCAAGGTCTCACATACCTTGCCTTTAAAATATTGAGTGCAATACATTCAATTGACATCTCGACCATGTTCGGTCATAAATTAATCAAGATACACAAATAGGAAAAGAATAGTTTTGGACGACATATCAACGGGTATCTTATTTGCGCTACTCGCGTGTCTCATTGTAATTTCTGGTTATTTCTCTGGTTCCGAAACGGGCATGATGTCCCTGAACCGCTACCGTTTAAAGCACTTGGCCAATACGGGTCATAAAGGTGCCAAACGTGTAGAAAAACTTCTGAACCGCCCAGACAGATTGATTGGCCTCATCCTCATCGGCAACAATCTCGTCAACATTCTTGCATCTGCGATCGCTACTATTCTTGGTATGCGCATCTACGGGGATATCGGTGTGGCTATCGCTACTGGTACCCTGACTCTCGTGATCCTAGTATTCGCCGAGGTAACCCCAAAGACCATCGCTTCTCTATTTCCTGAACGTGTCTCTTACGCGAGTAGTATCCTTTTGATGATACTGATGAAGGTGCTATCACCATTGGTGATCTTAGTGAACTTCATTACCAACGGCTTCATTCGTATCTTAGGCGTTAAAGCCAGCCATGATGCAACCGACCACTTGAGCTCCGAAGAGCTTAGAACCGTGGTAAATGAAGCCGGTAGCTTAATCCCTCAACGTCACCAAGATATGTTGGTGTCTATTCTGGATTTAGAGCACGTCACCGTGAACGACATCATGGTGCCGCGTAATGAGATTACTGGTATCGACATCAATGACGACTGGAAATCGATCGTTCGTCAACTTACCCACTCGCCTCATGGTCGCGTAGTGCTGTACCGTGACCAAATAGATGAAGTGGTCGGCATGCTTAGGCTGCGTGAAGCTTACCGTCTGATGCTTGAAAAGAACGAATTCAATAAAGAAACCCTGTTGCGTGCCGCGGATGAGATCTACTTTATTCCTGAAGCGACACCACTCAATATTCAACTGCTTAAGTTTCAACGCAATAAGCAGCGCATCGGTTTGATTGTTGATGAGTATGGCGACATCAATGGTTTGGTTACATTAGAAGATATTCTAGAAGAGATCGTAGGTGAGTTTACCACCTCAATCACCCCAAGCTTATCTGAAGAGATTACTCCGCAAAGCGATGGCAGCTTCTTGATTGAAGGCAGTGCCAATATCCGAGATATCAACAAAGGCTTACAGTGGGCACTGCCTACCGATGGCCCAAGAACGCTGAATGGTTTGATACTGGAACATCTTGAAGATATTCCTGAGAGTCACCTGAGTGTTCAGGTTGCCAGCCACCCAATGGAAATTGTTGAGCTTGAAGAGAACCGCATCAAACTGGTTCGCGTGTTCCCACAGATTGTGAACGGCTAACTGAGTTATCACTGAAGCTCACATAAACAAAAGACCCGGTTCATTGAACCGGGCCTTTTAGTATCTAACTCGCCCTATCTAGGGTAGCTATCAATGACTAGTCGATCTTAAGCTCTTGCAGCATAGACTCTGGCAGTGCCAGTTCATCATTCTTGTTTACAGAGATGCCTGCAGCGATGATCGCATTCGCGATCTCTTTCGCTTCATCCAAAGAGTGCATTGCCGCGGTACCACATTGGTATTCGTTCAGCTCAGGGATCTTATTCTGGTTCTCAACTTTCAGTACGTCTTGCATCGCTGCCAACCAACCGTCAGCCACTTGTTGTTCTGTAGGCGTACCAATCAGGCTCATGTAGAAACCAGTGCGACAGCCCATCGGTGAGATATCGATGATCTCTACATCTGAACCGTTCAATTGATTACGCATGAAACCAGCATATAGGTGCTCTAGAGTATGGATACCTTTCTCAGATAGGATGTCTTTGTTTGGCGCAGTAAAACGCAGGTCAAACACAGTGATGGTATCCCCTTTTGGGGTTTGCATTGTTTTAGCAACACGAACGGCAGGTGCGTTCATGCGTGTGTGATCAACAGTGAAACTATCTAATAAAGGCATTGCTCTTCTCCATGACGGCTGGCTTTAGAAAAACCAGCTTCGATTGTCTTCTAGTTCTTTGCGGCACTGTTTCAGCTGCCATCCATAATCTTTTGCTTGCTGTTCGACTTTGCGCGCCACCTTAATTAGCGATGGCTTGCTGTTGTATGACTTACGCTTATAACCACCACGGCCTTCATGATAAGCCAGGTATTGGTTATATGGGTCCCATAGTGAGATGCCCAATTGACGACGCGTCTCGCTGGTATACCAACCGATGAACATCAATGCATCATCAAAGTTGGTTCTTGAACCACCGTTATTGGTCGCCTTTTGGAAGTCTTCCCAAGCAGGATCTTGAGCTTGTGCATAACCGTAGGCACTGCTTACACGCCCCCACGGTATAAAGCCAAGAATGTAATCTTTAGGTGGGCGCGCATCATGACGATAGCTACTCTCTTGTTTCACAAAAGCCATCGCAACGTTAATCGGCGTTCCCCATTCTTCTTGCATATCCAAGGCATCTTCATACCATGAAGGGTGCTCTCGAAAGATGCTACACAAATTATCTTGCTGCTTTGGCGGTGGCGTTGCACATCCAACCAACAGGCTAGAGACAACACCAACAGTCACTACAGGTAACCATTTACTACTCACTCGAGTAGGCTGACCTAATAAGGCTTGCTTCCTTTCCACCAAAGTCTCGCTATGCTTTTAAATACGAAAAATAATCCGCTAAGAAGCTATCAAAATCTTGAGTGCTTGCTTCTTCACTTTGTTGCTGAGCAATCACAGAACGTTGAACTTCTGCTTCCATCAACTCAGCTGAATATACTTTGTATTGGTGCGCTTTGTGTTGCTGAGCGTACGTTTTACCTAACGCGCAACCCACTTTACCTAAGCCGCCCAATTTTTTGGTCTCTTCTAGCAACTGGCCAGAAATAGTTAGCTCAGGGTTATCAATCCAAGCCTCAAGCGTATCGCATGTTTCTTGGTATGCACGACCACCTTGTTCAGCGTCCATCATCTCGGCAATAGAGCGCAGATCTTTGAAGACACGCTTCGCCCAATCTTGCAGAGACAATCGCTCACCATGACAACCGATTTGCAGCTCTAGACCAACCTGACGACCTTGTAGGATCACCTTGTTCCAGTTATCGCGCCAGCATTCAAGCTCGCAGTTATCCATCTCAGCAGAGTCCGTTAGCACACTCCACGTTAGGAATAAGTCTAGGAAGCGAACCTGCTGCTCATTGATACCAATTGAGCTGAATGGGTTTACATCTAAAGAACGAACCTCAATGTACTCAACACCACCGCGTGCCAATGCTTCAGATGGTTTCTCACCACTCTTCGCGACACGCTTAGGGCGGATTGGAGCGTAAAGCTCATTTTCAATTTGCAGTACGTTGCTATTCAACTGACGGTATTCACCATCAACCTTAGTGCCAATCTCGGCAAATTCTTCTGATGGTGTGCGAATCGCTTGATTCAAACCTTCAAGGTATTGGTCTAGGCTGTTGAAACCAATCTTCAACACACTTTGCGCACTGTTCGTGTAGCCAAGGTCGCTCAGGCGCAGCGCCGTTGCTTTTGGCAGATACAATGTCTCACCAACCTTTTCAAAAGGTAGGTTTGTTTCTCTTCCTTTGATGAAAGAAGAACATAGCGCAGGTGAAGCACCGAAGAAGTATGGGATTAACCAACCAAAGCGGTAGTAGTTACGAATCAAACCAAAGTAAGCATCTGACTTAGATTCACAACGCGCTTCTTCAGTTTGCTCTCCAAACAGGCTATCCCAAAAGCTTTCTGGGAAAGAGAAGTTGAAGTGAACACCAGAGATAATCTGCATCAGGCTACCGTAACGACGTTTTAGGCCTTCACGATATAGGGTCTTCATCTTACCGTTATTCGAGGTGCCGTATTGCGCTAGCTGAATGTAATCTTCACTGCCAACGTAACAAGGCATAGAAAGCGGCCATAGTTTTTCGCCGTCTAACTTGGTTTGCGTGAAGTGGTGGATATCAGACAACTGATTCAAAAGCGTCGGAACGTCGTTAGAAACAGGCGTGATAAATTCCAGTAGCGACTCAGAGAAATCGGTCGTTACCCATTCGTTCATCAACGCAGATCCCAAAGCCTCAGGGTGCGGCCCAGTAGCAAGGTGCCCATCTTCCGTGTAGCGTAATGTTTCCCTTTCAACACCACGACCAAATTGAGAGAAGGTCTTAGGGTTGGTTGCAACTTGCTTTAGTCGCGCAGCAAAATCAGTCAAAATTCAGTTCACTTATCTTATATTGTTCTGATTAGAACTATCATAAATTAGGTTGGAGGAGAAAAGTAGAGTCTCTTCCCTCCCCCTTTAATGTGTACTCTAACGAATGATTTCAAGCTCTTCTATTGGAATATCTAACTTTTCTAATTGCGGGCGAAGCGAAGTCGCGTCACCAACAACGATTATTTGATAATCATTCGGGTCAAACCATTTCTTAGATAGCTCGTTTAAGGTCTCTTTTGAAACCGTTTCAACTATCTGATTACGCTGTTGTAGGTAATCTTCATCAAGGCTCAATGCAACAATATTACTCAACAACCCCGCCTTTTGACTTGGCGTTTCGTATTTAAGTGCATCTTGTTGACCGACGGCAAGGCGCATAAATTTCACCTCTTCGTCAGTTAATCCACTTTGGCTAAACTCATTCAGCTCATTAATAAACTCTTGAATCGATGGAACCGTCGCATTCGCCCTTACCTGCGCGCTAAATACCACTGCGCCAGTTTCACGAGTACTTGCGAAGTAACCGCTTGCACCGTAAGTGTAGGCTTTGTCTTCACGTAGGTTCTGGTTGATACGGCTATTGAAGTTGCCCGCTAAGTTAAAGTTAGCTAACTGGCTCAAATACAATTCACCCGTTGCATCAAACGGCAGGCCTTTACGAACCAAGCGAACAATGCTTTGCGGCGCACCCGGTTTATCGACTAAGTACAGGTGCTGACCAGAAAGCTCTTTGACGATCTGTGGACGCGTTAATGGTGCCGCATCGCCTTGCCACTCTTCAAAGAATTGTAGCTGTTTCCCTACCTCTTTCTTCGAGATGTCTCCCACAACAACAATATTGGCACCTTCTGGTGTGTAATGTTGCGCATAGAATTTTTTCACATCGTCTAAGGTCAATTTCGATAGAGATTCCTTAGTACCATCACTTGCACGAGCAAAAACAGTGTCACCAAACAGCACTTCACGGGTTGCTTGAGAAGCCATCCAACTTGGCTGCTGATGCTGATACACAACGCCTTCTAGCATCTGTTTCTTAACGCGCTCAAAATCTTGCTCATCGAACTTAGGATCGAATAGAACCTCTTGCACAATCGCTAAGGTTTGAGGCAAGTTTTTCTCTAGCGTCGAGACTGAAATATCTGTGGTGTAGCTGCCCGCACTAATGCTCACGCTGCTACCAAGTTTATCTAAGGTCGCTTGTAACTCTTCAACGGTTCGTTTAGTTGAGCCTTCTTCCATCATCGAAGCCGTTAGGTTCGCTAGGCCTTCTTGCCCTTTGCGAACATAGCGTTCGCCTGCAGGCAATTGAATTTGCAGCTGTACTGTCGGCGTTTCACTGGTCACGGTACCAATTAAGTCAGTGCCATTTGCAAAGTGCATGCGGTACAACTCAGGCATGGTCGCCTCAACACCAAAGTTCACTTCTGGCATCACACTGCGATCAAAGGTATCCGGTGCCTTTCTGAAATCCAGTTGATCTTCCGTCACCTTGCTGTATTCCGGCAACGTACGTGGTGGCGTGGTAAAGGTCGCTTCACGAACCGCCAAATCGAGCTTTTTCTTAGGAACCACACTCAAGGTAACCTTGTGCTTACCTTCGATGAAATCTTGGTATGCCTTGCTCACGCTCTCAGGCGTCACCGCTCGGATTTGATCGAGTTGTGATTCAATGCGATCAGGCTGACCATAGAAGGTTTGGTTCGACGCGAGTTGCGACACCTTACCTTTAACGCTTTGCAATGCAAAAACAGCATTCGCTTCGGCCATGCCAGTGATCTGGTCTAAACGCTCTTGCTCAACGCCCTCTTTCGAGAATTGCTCCAGGGTATCCATCAGCTCTTTATTGAGAACCGTCAAATCGCCTTTTTCACCTGAGTTGCCCATTGCATACACGTACATGGTACACGCCAACTCAGCACAATCATGGAAAGAGCCAGCGCTGACGGCCTTCTGCGTTTTTACGAGGTTTTGATATAGGTAACTGTTGGTACCTGAACCTAACACGTTAGACAATGCATTCAGTGAAGCTTGCGTCTCTTCACCGCGATACGTTGTTGGCCACCCCACCAGCACCATCGGCTGACGAATATTGTCTTCTAAGGTGATGTATTTATCTTCTGTTAGAACAGCAGGTTGCTTCTCTGCCGCCTTCACTTCAGGGCCTTGAGGAATTGAACCAAAGTACTTGTTAACCCATTCTAGCGTGTCATCAACGTCGATATCACCACCAATCGTTAACACGGCATTGTTTGGGCCGTACCAACGCAGGAAGAACGCTTTAAGATCATTCACGTCAACACGGTCAAGATCTTCAACATAGCCGATTGGTTGCCAAGAGTAAGGGTGACCTTCAGGGTAAAGCGCTTCGCCCATGCGTTCCCACATCAAGCCGTAAGGACGATTTTCGTAGCTCTGCGCTCGCTCGTTCTTGACCGTGCCTCTTTGAACCTCAAATTTCTTCTGAGAAACAGCATCCAACAAGAAGCCCATTCGGTCTGATTCTAACCACAACATTTTCTCAAGTTGGTTAGAAGGAACAGTTTCAAAATAGTTGGTGCGGTCACGGTTGGTCGTGCCGTTTAACGAACCACCCGCTTCGGTAATGATCTTAAAGTGCTGTTGGTCACCAACGTTCTCTGAACCCTGGAACATCATGTGCTCAAAGAAGTGAGCAAATCCCGACTTGCCTATCTCTTCACGTGCTGAACCGACGTGATAAGTTACATCAACATGCACCAACGGATCGGAATCATCAGGGGAAAGAATAACTGTCAGACCGTTTTCAAGCTGATACTTGGTGTAAGGAATCACTACTTTATCTTTAGAGGGCTTAACCTCTTCTAACAGAGTGACACCTTCAGGTAACGAGGAAAAGAAGGGCGTTGAGCTAGGTACATTGTAAGAACAGCCAGCAATGGCGATAAGAGAAAATGTACCAAGTAAAACCTTTTTCATAGGTTCTCCTTAGAAAAAACCGAAGTAGATAGCAGCAAGTAAGCTATAGCGAGCGGCTTTGCCAATCGCTATCAAAATAACGCTAGGGATGAATTTCATTCTTAGCCAACCCGCAGCGAGACACAAAGGGTCACCAATGATCGGTAACCAACTAAATAACAGTGTCCAGTAGCCATAGCGACTCAGCCAAGCCATAGCCTTATGACCATGCTTTTCAGATTGAGTTCGATTAGGCAACCACAAACCAATCCAATAGTTAGTCAGGCCGCCTAAGGTATTGCCTAATGTCGCCACCAGAATGATCGATGAGGTTGAAAACTGATCTAAGCTCAATGCAGCCACAAGGCTAGCTTCTGAACCACCGGGTAGTAACGTGGCACTCAAGAAGCCACTGATGAAGAGTACCCACAGCGCCGAGTCCGAGAACCACAGCGCGATATTTTCAAAAAGGGAGTTAAAAAATTCTAACACTGCCTATCAACTTTCTTGCATTTTAAGTAGCACCTTGCCTCTGGTGTGTCCGGTTTCAACCTGCAGGTGCGCCGACTGCGCCTCGTCTAACTGGTAGATACCTTGAATTTCTGTTTTGAGCAATCCGACACTGACCATGTAAAGCATGGTGTCCATTTGCTCAGGGTTTGGTTCAACCAGCATGCCTGATGCAGTAAAACCTAATAGTGTTGCTTTCTCACAGATAAGTTCTGCAGATAGAGTCGGTACTGTCACTACTCGCGCGCCATCTTTTAGGCACTTCAATGCATCAAGCGCGGTATCGCCACCGACCAAATCAATCAACACATCGACATCAGATACTCTTTCTGATGCTGGCGCAAACTTATAGTTAATCGCGTGAGCACCTAGCGTCGCAAGGTAATCAAGATTGGCTTCGCTGCAGGTTGTGTAAACCTCAGCTTTTGCTGCCACTGCAATTTGAACCGCAAGGTGACCAACGCCGCCCGCGCCCGCTAAAATAAGCACGCGGTCGCCTTCTTTCACTTCGGCTTTGTTGAGCGCTTGTGCCGCTGTTTGACTCGCAAGTGGTAATGCAGCTGCCGCTTCTAGAGTGACAGAATCAGGAACCATACTTAATGCAGCTTCTGGAACACACACATATTGGCTGTAACCGCCACCTTGCAGTGGAAAACCAATAAAGCCAGCCACGTTATCACCAACAGTAAAGCGTTCAGCCTGTTCGCCTAGCGAGACAATTTGCCCTGAAATATCGTAGCCAGGCACCCAAGGCAGGTTATCTTTGTTTTGTGCTGCCGCCCAACCAAGACCCGCTCGGGTTTTGACATCAATCGGATTAATGCCTGAAAAGGAAACTTTAACCACCACTTCTCCAGCCTTAGGCTCAGGGATCGCACTGGTTTGAATACTTAGGTTTTCGACGCCGCCGAATTGAGTAATCGCAATCTGTTTATTTTCCATTCCACATTTCCTTGATTGATAAAAGCCCTAGTGAGCAAGCACCCTAATTAATAAAAAGAAAGGGATGCGAAAGCATCCCTTTGACTATAAACCATTTAATAAGGCTAAGTTAACCGCTCATTCGTAAATTGACGACCAATTAACGTAACGATACATGACCCAGCAAATCCACTAGCCCACGAGAGCTAATAGAATGCCCGCCGCAACCGCACTACCAAGTACACCGGCTACGTTCGGACCCATTGCATGCATCAATAAGAAGTTCTGAGGGTTTGCCTCAAGACCAACCTTGTTCACAACACGTGCCGCCATTGGAACCGCCGATACGCCAGCTGCGCCAATCAGTGGGTTGATGTCCTCTTTCGAGAATCGGTTCAACACCTTAGCCATCAATACACCACCCGCCGTACCGATACTGAACGCGACCGCACCTAAACCTAGAATACCCAGTGTTTCTAAGTTCAAGAACGTATCCGCTTGAAGCTTAGAACCAACCCCTAGACCTAGGAAAATAGTTACAACGTTAATCAGTTCGTTTTGAGCTGTTTTTGAAAGGCGATCAACCACACCCGCTTCACGCATTAAGTTACCCAAACAGAACATACCAACTAGAGGTGTTGCTGAAGGTAGGAACAAAATCGTCATCAGTAGTACAGCAAGCGGGAAAAGAATCTTCTCGGCTTTGCTAACGTGACGAAGTTGAGCCATCTTAATTTTGCGCTCTTCAGGAGACGTTAACGCTTTCATGATTGGTGGCTGAATGATAGGAACCAAAGCCATGTAGCTATAAGCCGCTACTGCAATGGCACCTAAAAGATCCGGAGATAACTTGCTTGCCAAGAAGATCGCAGTTGGGCCATCGGCACCACCAATGATCGCAATTGACGAAGCATCGGCCATCGAGAACTCCATTCCTGGAACGTAGTTCAGCAAGATCGCGCCAAATAGCGTCGCGAAGATACCAAACTGAGCCGCAGCCCCTAGCCACAACGTTTTAGGGTTCGCAATCAACGCACCGAAGTCCGTCATCGCACCAACACCCATAAAGATCAGCAGTGGGAAAATACCTGTCTCAATACCAATGTAGTAGACGTAGTAGAGCAAACCACCTGGATCAGTAAACCCAGCATTTGGAATGTTTGCTAATACAGCACCAAAACCAATAGGCAGTAGAAGTAACGGTTCAAATCCTTTACGAATTGCCAAGAACAACAGTAAGCAACCAACCAGCATCATACAGATCTGGCCGAACTCAAAGTTCGCAATCCCTGTTTCAGACCATAAGGTCATCAATCCTTCCATGGTACTCCCTTACGCTAAGCTTAGTAGTGGAGCGCCTACAGTAACTGCATCGCCTTCTTTAACATTCAATTCTTGAACGATACCACCACGAGCAGCACGAACTTCCGTTTCCATCTTCATCGCTTCTAGGATTAGTAGAACGTCGCCTTCAGAAACCTCAGTACCCGCCTGAACGTTTACTTTAAAGATGTTACCCGCCAATGGAGCTGGAACCGCTTCAGCGTCAGACGCTGCTACTGGTGCAGCCTGAGTAGGTTTTGCAGATGGCGCCACCGATGTCAGTTCACCTTGTGGGCCAACTTCAACATCGTAAACTTGACCATCAACCTTCACGCTGTAGCTTTCAATACCACCAGAAGCTTGTACAGGAGCTGCAGCAACTGGAGCTGCAACTTCTAGCGTTGGTGCTGGTTCAAATGCTTCAGGGTTACGACGGTTCTTAAGGAACTTAAGGCCCACTTGTGGGAAGAGCGCGTAAGTCAGTACGTCATCAACCGTATCTTCAGCTAGAGAGATACCCTCTGATTTCGCTTTCTCTAACAGATCCGTCGTTAACGTATCCATTTCAGACTTAAGTAAATCAGCAGGTCGACAAGTAATCGGCTCTGCGCCGTCTAGAACTTTCGCTTGCAGTTCAGCATCAACCTCAGCCGGAGCTTGACCGTATTCACCTTTCAGTAGACCAGCAGTCTCTTTCGTGATGCTCTTATAGCGCTCACCGGTTAAAACGTTAATAACCGCTTGAGTACCGACAATCTGAGAAGTTGGTGTTACTAAAGGAATGTAACCAAGCTCTTTACGTACGCGTGGGATCTCTTCTAGAACTTCATCCATGCGATCGGCGGCGCCTTGCTCTTTAAGCTGGCCTTCCATGTTAGTTAACATTCCGCCAGGAACTTGAGCGATTAAGATGCGAGAATCGACACCTTTTAGCTGACCTTCCCATTTCGCGTACTTTTTACGTACATCACGGAAGTAAGCCGCGATGGGTTCGATTTGGTCTAGTTTAAGATTCGTGTCGCGCTCTGTACCTTCTAACATCGCAACAACCGTTTCGGTTGGCGTATGACCGTAAGTACAGCTCATTGAAGAAATAGCGGTATCTAGAATGTCGATACCCGCTTCAACGGCTTTAACCGCTGTTGCAGTCGATAGACCAGTTGTCGCGTGGCTATGCAGTGCTAGAGGAACGTCACACGATGCTTTGATACGTGTAATCAGCTCTTCTGCTTCATACGGCTTTAATAAACCTGACATATCTTTGATACATAGTGAGTGACAACCTAGGTCCTCTAGGCGTTTGGCCAAATCAACCCAAGTATCTGAGTTGTGAACCGGACTGGTTGTGTAAGACAACGTACCTTGAGCGTGGCCACCAACGTCGATCGTTGCTTTCACTGCTTTTTCAAAGTTACGTACGTCATTCATCGCATCAAAGATACGGAATACGTCCATGCCGTTTTTATGGGCACGTTCAACAAATTTTTCTACTACATCATCCGCGTAGTGACGGTAACCCAACAGGTTTTGACCACGCAGTAGCATCTGCATTGGTGTGTTTGGCATCGCTTTTTTAAGTTCACGTAAACGCTCCCATGGATCTTCTCCAAGAAAACGGATACACGAATCAAATGTCGCGCCGCCCCAAGTCTCTAGAGACCAGTAACCGACTTTATCCAGTTCTGCCGCAATTGGCAGCATATCTTCGATACGCATACGAGTAGCAAATAGTGACTGGTGCGCGTCACGAAGTACCACATCTGTGATAGCTAGTGGTTTAGACATGCTCATAAACTCCTTTTTAATCCTTTAAATGCTACTTAGCAGTAGACGCACGGTATTGATGAACCGCGGCCGAAATTGCTGCCACTACCTGTGGACTAACAGCTGAAGGGTTTGATTGTGATTTTTGAATTTTTTTAGGTGCTGCGATCGGCTCTGGTACTTCTTCTGGTACCAGTTTTGACATCAACCGAACGAGGTAAACTAGAATAGTTAGGAAAATAAAGACAACGGACATCCCCGTTATCATTAGAGTCGCCGCATCTCCTAGCAGGCTTCCAATATTAGTCATGTTGCTTCCTTTCTTCGTCATCCTGACATACGTACAGGATTTCAGCGAATAGTGATCCCGACCCATGGATTATCTCGATTGGTAAAAGTTTGTCAATTTTGTTTAAGGTTCTGTTACGGATAACGCACACATAAGGTTAATTATTCGCCTATCAGATCACATAAATCTGTCAAATACGTCATTTTTAGATATTTAAACTGTGACTTAAACGGGGCTTTTCTGGGAATTGATATGAGAAAGGTGGAATAACAAAGAAGAAATCAAGAACTACTTTAAATACAACAAGTTAAACAACGAACAAATTTAACATTGTCGCAACAAATTTGCAGCAGACATAAAAAAAGCCTCGTATAAATGAGGCTTTTTCTAATAATGTGGCGCGCTCTGGAGGATTCGAACCTCCGACCGCCTGGTTCGTAGCCAGGTACTCTATCCAGCT
>NZ_JBFSVA010000012.1:134382-164368 GCF_041467655.1 Vibrio sp. 10N.247.311.49 | reverse complement strand
ATTTATGTAATGAGATAGAGTCGTTCAATGGCATTCGCTCTCTCAATACAACAGTCGTGCTACACCAACCAATCAGTCGTTAAAAATAAAGCCGCTCTTATGAGCGGCTTTTTTAAATGCCTCCAATTAATCTAATCTTCGCATCTTTCGTACCTGCTTGACCCAACCAAAAAGTTTGCCCCAAACTCGTCCCATCACCTTGACCGAGTTGGTTCTTTGGAACTGAGTCTAAATCAACGGTTAGCTTTAAATCCCAAGACATGGGGTCACGAAGAATAAAACGCATCAACCCCACTAAAGTTTTATGGAAATCTCCTCCATAGGAGAACTTTCGGAACGTCTCGAAATCAATGTTATCAATACAAAGATTAAACTTACCGTTTAGATCTGGGATGCTCTTACCTAAATGTAAATTTGAACCCAAAATACAATTCGTTCTATTTAATTGATTCCTTTGGCATTCGGCAATTTTTACTCTTCGAAAGACCCACTCTTCGATTCGAACACTTGGTAATGAAAAATAGTGCGCAACAATGCCAGAAATCAGTTTCGGAGAGCGTGTCCTGGTAGATAGCTGATTGACGTAAGACAAAATCTTTGCACGATCAAGCCCGATCGTATCAGACTCTTGAATAACATTAGACAACCCTGCTAGGTGCAGCATACGCCCAGAAAAGTCATCTGTTGCATCGCTTTGATACTGAACATGATAACGGTACTTTTTCCAAACACGATAGATTAAACTGGTATATCTATTATGAAAGAAATCAAAGAAGTCTCTAACTGGATTATCATCATCATCTCTACCTACTAATTTTTCTGTATAGTTCGCGGGCAAAGGTGAACTTGAACCGTGTAATCCTAAAAAGTTAGTTTCAATTCTCGAATAGTGCTCACCAGACCTTTCCATATGACTGATGAATTCCATATCACTTTTGGGGAAACAGAGGTTTGGTGAGACACTAAACGCAATTCTCTCTTGATAAAAATATTTGTTTTCACCAACCGCTACAAAATCACTGCCCGGTAATAGTTGGTAGTGCTTCTCTAACAACAAAACTGCTTGAAAAAAGCTAAATTCGTTTATTTTTTCTGATAATTCATCAATCATAAGATTGTTTGCTGTCCAGTTAAACTTGCCCATTGGTAGCTTTCGCCACTGCGTTCATCGTAGACTTCTAACTCTGTAAATGAGTTAACACTTGAATATAAGCGTATGAACTCATTCAATACATTTGCCATCAAAAACATGTCCCCTTCATTGACAAAAAAACTAGAGTTCATCTTAAGCTTAAATTGATTACCACGAACGGATACCCCTCTAAACACTCTATCGATAGGTTTCATTTCTGATGAGATAATGCCGTCAAGCCTGTGCAACGAAGCCCTATGAGCCTGCCTATCCACTCTAGAATGGAAGTCATATGTAGACAGTAAAACCTTGAGTACATCAATATTAGAGAGCGATAGATAATTCAATGACATATTAGCAATCAGTTGCCATTGGAGTTCGCCATTCACTTGCGGGCTAACAGATTGCGTAGGTTTAGTAATATTACTAAACGTGGCGTAAGTTGGAGATTTATGTGTGGTATATATGATGTCTCCTACAGACAATCTTTCAGACAAATCTGCATTACTGCACAATAACTTCATCAAAACCGTTTCGGTTCCTAGGTCTGCAATATCCCCATTGTGGGTATGAAAAGATATATAACGCTCAAGCCCTCTTCCACTCACTCGCTCTGAAACTTTTGACTTGTAGAAATCACGTTTATCTCTTTGATTTATTTGGTGTTCAAAGGACTCAAATTCAATAAGAGATTTTCGTCGCCTTTCATTTTTGCTCCAACTTTCTACTTGGTTTATTGAATAAACTTCGTAGTGATCCTGGTTGTCACTCTGTGGCCGAACTTTATACTCATTTCGGCGATGTTCAAGCCGAATTGGATCACCATCTTTTTCGAATAGGTTCACAGCTGGCGTGCAATGTAACCTTAAGTGCTTATCTTTCAGGACAACTTCGGCAGGTAATGCTCTCTTAAAATGGAATTTAAGGTTCACGGTACTTCTTTGTGGTATCCCTTTTAGCCAATCGAGACCCGTAATATCAAAAAACATAAATTTGTCTGGTAAAGAAAAATATTCTTGCAACAAACGATAACCTGCAAATGAATTGTCGCTATATGGCAGTATCGCTTCGTCGTCTTGGTACCCAACCGGTTTAACAAATTCAGGTCCAAGTTTACGTTTATACCCACCGCCCACGTCTAACTCGACGTAGTCTAAGTATCTAAATATCCATAAGAAAAGAATTCTAGTTATATGGATCTCACCATGTAAATGAAACCTTAATTTATCTAACCCGATACGAGATAACTCTAGCCTATGTTCAGTCGCAAGTGTCACATCAACAGATGAGCTTGTTCGACTGTTGCTTTGGTCAATGCTTGTGATTTTTAAGGGGAAAAGCTCTACGTCATAGCAGGTTCTGAATAAACATTGCGTACCTTCCACTTGTTCACTAGCCATCTCAGCCCCGCGCTTTACCACTGTTTTTTCAGTGACACTTCCGGAGTGTGGCGTTAGTTCGCTAATGCATAACGAAGGAATCGAGCGCATGTAATGTGGCCACAACAGCGTCATTAACGACTGAGTGAGCTCTGGGAGTTCATCATCAATCTTTTCTCTAATACGGCCAGTAAGAAACGCAAAACCTTCAAGAAGACGTTCTACATCAGGATCGAATGTTCCTTCAGACAAAAAGTTGGTCAGTTTTGGATTGTACTTGGCAAATTCGCTGCCGGATTCTCGTAGATATGTGAGTTCATCTTGAAAGTATTTACTGTTACTCAATGGGCACCTACTAAACGTTAAATTGGCCGTCAGTTCCCATATAGACATCGATAGACATCGGAACTTTTCCACCGTTGTGTAAGACTTCTCCGCATATGCCAAAGCCTAATTGAAGAGGGTTGTTGTGATTTTCTCGGTAATGTACTTCAACACTTCGTAGCCGAGGTTCAAAGCTTACTATTGTGGAAGTGATGTTCTTTTGGATGTGACGAACTAAATTGGTGTTGTTCGATAGAACATCATTGAAATCAGGTAAGCCATATTCCCGATCGATCATTGAATTACCCGCATGAGTATTAAGCAAATCAGCAAGGTGCAGATGAATGGATTCAATTAAATGCCTATGTGAAACCACTTTTTCATAACAATTTTTCGGCTCACCAAGTTCAATTCGTTCTAATAATCGGTAACCTTTTTCCATATAACACTCTAAGAAAAAAAGCAGCCAGTAAACCTGGCCGCTTATTTATTTCCAAACTTATTATTGGTCTAGCTTACCAACCAAAGATAAGTCAAAGCTCGCGCCCATGTACTTGAAGTGAGGACGAACAGACATCGATACTTTATACCAACCTGGGTCACCCTCAACGTCAGACACTTCGACTTTAGCCGCTCGTAACGGTCGACGACCACGAACTTCTGCTGGCGGGTTCTCTTGGTCAGATACGTATTGACGGATCCATTTATTTAGCTCAACTTCCAAATCGGTACGCTCTTTCCAAGAACCAATTTGCTCACGTTGAAGTACTTTAATGTAATGAGCTAAGCGGTTAATAATGAACATGTAAGGTAGCTGAGTACCCAACTTGTAGTTCATCTCAGCTTGCTTGCCTTCAGGTGTATTCGCAAACACTTTTGGTTTTTGAACTGAGTTTGCCGAGAAGAACGCTGCGTTATCAGAACCTTTACGCATTGTTAAAGCCATAAAGCCTTCTTCTGCAAGTTCATACTCACGGCGGTCAGAAACCAGAATTTCGGTTGGGATCTTAGTTTCGATCTGACCCATCGCTTCAAAGTTATAAACCGGTAAATCGGTTACCGCACCACCACTTTGCGGGCCAATAATGTTTGGACACCAGCGATATTTTGCAAACGACTCACTGATCTTTGAAGCCATAGCATAAGCTGAGTTACCCCAAAGGTAATTGTCATGGCTGTCCGTAACCATTTCATCGTAGTCAAACGCCTTAATTGGGTTGTCTTCAACTGAGTATGGCGTACGCAGCATAAAACGTGATGTACACAGCCCAACATAACGTGCGTCTTCGTGCTCACGGAATCCGCGCCACTTAGTATACTGAGGACCTTCAAATACCGACTTTAAGTCTTTTAAGTTTGGTAATTCTTCATAAGAATCTAAACCAAAGAATTGAGAAGATGCAGAAGTAATAAATGGTGCATGAGACATAGCACCTACATTACCCATATATTCCATTAGTTTAATATCAGGCGAAGACGCAGATAGTTGGTAATCACAAATAACGGCACCTACAGGCTTACCACCAAATTGACCGTATTCACGAGTATAAATCTGCTTATATAAACCTGATTTCACTACTTCAGGAGCATCTTCAAAATCATCCAGAACTTCGTCTTTCTTAGCCGAAATAAGTTCGATTTGAATGTTTTCACGGAAGTCCGTGTGATCAACAAGATATTTAAGACCACGCCATGTTGATTCAATCGCTTGAACTTCTTCGTTGTGAAGAATTGCATCAACCTGTTTAGACAACTTTTGATCAATCTCAGAGATCATCAAATCAACTAAAGACTGGTCTACTTTTTCTACTGTTGAGCTGCTTAATAACTCACCAATGAATGCTTCAACGCCACGCTTTGCAACGTCAAAACCCTCATCACTTGGTTTAATGCGAGTCTCATTTAAAATGCTATCCAGAAGAGAGCCTGACTCAACTAGAGCTGCTTCTTGTTCTGGTGCTTGTGCTTCTGCCGACATGATCTTCCTTACTCTGCTTTTTCGCCTTGGTCTGCACCAATGCTTAGTTCATCCAAAAGTTTCTTTCTTGCTTCTTCATCTTGAAGAACTGCTGCAATCTTCTTACGGAAAGCAGGTACATTCCCTAGAGGGCCTTTCAATGCAACCAAGGCTTCACGAAGTTCTAGTAAACCATTCAGCTCAGGAACGCTCTTCGCAATCGACTCTGGAGTAAAGTCCTTCATATTTTTGAATGTAATATCAACGCCAATTTGCGCACCTTCTTCATCAGAAAGACGGTTTTCAACATTTGCTTTGATATTCGGTGCGTAACCTTCTAATACTTCGTTAAAGTTATCTTTATCGATATTAATCGGATTACGCTCTTCGATCGGAGTTTCATCTGCACGAGCAGTGAAGTCACCGACAACCATCATACTTAGGGGCAGTTCAACATCATCAGACGCATCGCCTGTTGCTGGAACATAACGTATATTAATTCGCTCTTTCGGAGCCACCGAGCCATCACGTGACATAATTAGTCCTTTCTAGTTTATTGCTGGTCATAAATTGTTTCCCATTCGCTATATCTCACAGGTAAAAAATCCTTAGTTCGATATAGTTCCTTTAGAGTTTTTTGAATTAGATTTTCTAAAGAAAAAAACAAATGGGGTTCCCAAATTGATAGATTTAGTTCCTTAGCCACCGCCCAACTTTGTTCCAAGTAAGGCAAGCACAAAGGGTATAAACCAACACTTTGGTAGGCTTTCACTAACTTTAAGTGCAACATGAATTGTCCACGACCGGAGTTATCCAACTCGAGTTTGTTTGACAGTTCAGCCACATATTTACCCAAGTCACCTAGGGCAATATCCTCCATCTCAGATAGATCATCTTCAGCTACAACAATAGTTTGAATTATTGACGACTTACCCGAAGGACAAGCGTTACCTGTAGACAACCAAGTAATCGTTGCTTCATCCGCAAATGGAATAGAATTTTTGAAAGAGAGGTTCTCAATTCCCTCAAAAGAATCGACAAATCTCTTTGTTTCTTGCTTTACAGCCAACGCAGCTTCGTCATACCCAAGATTGTCTAACATTGAATAAACGAAATAATGCCCAGTCAGCCAAAATGGCGCATCAGTAAGTGTTCGCTCTAAACGCTTGATCGTATCGATATCACTTTCTTGATTTGCTTTATCTCGATATTCCGCCTGCTGGTCTGATGACACAGCGAGGCTAAGAGGCGTTAGATTGTCTTTGTGATCAGGTAAACCATCAACGTCGGCCCATGTCAGGTGACGGTAAATCCGATATCCTAAAGGTTCAGTCGGATTTGAATGCACCATGATCTCAGACACTTTTTTTAACGTACGCTTTGATGCAGCCGGAGATGAAAAATCTGTGTCAACGTCTACAGTGCTGTGCTCTCGAGGTTTACTTCGTTTCTGATTAGGCGTGGTGTGCGTCTTCGGACTGTCAGCTTCGTGGCTTTGTGGAACGATCGCTTTCTCGGACAGTGCAACAACATCAATGAGCGGTTCGGAATCAGCCAAACTGTGTTCAACCAACGTTTCTTCATTTAAAGATGCGTTCTGCATTAGTTGATTCAAATGACTTTTTAATTCGAAAAAGTCTACATCAGAGTCTTGAAATATCGCGTCAAACTGACGCTGGATACCTTCAGTTAGTGTGATACATCGAGATAGAACTTCCCAGTCAAGGGATTCTGCAGACAATTTAGTCGCGACGAGTTTGAATTGATGATTGAGCCACTCAACAGCCCCATCTCTACCTCTTTTACGTTTAGGGTATAACTCATGACCAAAACGACTGATTGAGTCATTGAGCAAAGATAATCCTTCCTCAAGCCCTATCTCGCCTTTGTCCTCTACCAAAGAACGGATCAGATAACAAAGCGCTTTAAGATCCTTACTATGCTGACTTAGCACTTCAATCGAATGGACTTTTACTATATGCCAGTCAACAGTCTCACCAAATAATGAACCAAATTTTTTCACTTCGGCTTCCATCATTTCATAGCAAAACTCGTACCTAGCATCCTCACCAGTTGGTGAGTGTTCAGATATTGGTGCTAATAGCGTTTCAGTATCGATCAGACTCAAGTTAACCTCTGCTTTCAGAATTGTAATTTCTAATTGCTCGCTCGATTGCTATAGCACCTCGCGCTGGTTTAGATAGTTGATGACTTTTGTCTATAGAATCACTTGCCATACTATTAAGAATTTCCGTTATTTCGCTGAATTTCTTAGGGGCATTAGTCTCTAGATCAGCTAACGAGTCGTGAAGTTTCTGTCGGCCAAATACTGATTGTTCAGTTACAGTACTGAACAAGATAAATTCGCTTCTTGCTACTTTTAGAGCTCTTACTTTAGCTTTCAATTTTGGCGTGTTACCAAAAAATGATTGCGCAGCTTCTGCCTCAAGAATTGCTTTGGTGTAATAATGCTGCTTTGCATTTTTCTCTATCGAGGCATCTATTCCGCTGAGCACTTTTCGCGGTAATACATGACTATAAAAGTAGGCTCTTGACTGGTTTACTTTCCAAGCAGTTTCAATATCACTGTCTGCAACATCTGATTTCCCATCTAAGATGAGTTCGACTAAACGCTGTTCTTGATTCCCACCAAAGGCGGCAATATTTTGTGAATTGATGGTCGCCTTATTCAGACTTGCCATCGTTTCCGTCAGCGCTTTATCTGCATAAGGAAATAGAGAGCCGTCACTGTTCAGTTTTTCTCGCAAAACAACGAGATCATGCCGGATCGACATCAGAGTTTTAGGAAGTAGATCGACCGCCCCTTCATATTCATTCAAGTCCGATTCATAGTTTTTATACAACTTAGCTAATTTGCTCTGTTGGACTTCATAAGCTTCTCGGTAAGGAGCTGTCGAGACGACATCTTTTTCCATATCTTGTAACGCGAATTCAATATCCCATGGAGACTGCGCTAAAAAAGACGCGGTTTGTGCAGGTTTAATAGTGCTCACAAGGCTACTTGAACTGCTGGTAGATTTAACAATCGATTTCCATTCAGGCTGACCTTGGTTATATAAATATGTGCCAGTGATAATTACGACACACAGAACCAAACTCGCTTCTAAGTATCGGAGTCGACCACTTTGAATTCTGTCGATAGTTCGATGTTTGGTTAGAACGAGATCAGCATTCCGTAAACTACTAAATAAGGGAGCACTTACATCAGCACCAAATTTTTGGGTATCGATCTTAGCTAGTTGCTGCGCAAACGAAGTCGCTGTATACCTGTGCTGTCGAGGGTTGTTGACAACATCTTTAATTAACTTCCATACATGGTTAGGGATTAAACCTGGTCGTTTTTTTGCTTGTAATTGAGTTGTCCAAGCATCACCAAATGCAGCACCAAGAAATAGATGCCCAGTTAATAACGCCAATGAATAGACGTCATCTTGAGGTTGAGCCACGCCAGACTTTATAAATGCAGGAGACGCATAGCTCATGCTTGCTTCTGCGTAAGTATTAGATTCACCAACATAACGAGCAGCACCAAAGTCGATCAACTTTACATAATCGGACTCTGTAACAATAATGTTTGAAGGTTTAATATCTAAATGGCAGACACCTCTCGTGTGCATAAACTCAAGCGCACCAGATAATTGATATATCAGCCACGCAATATGATCATGCCTAAAACCTTTAGGAGTATGACGAGCCATTTTTTCAGCCAAAGATTCGCCCTGAATCCACTGATACATAAAGTATGGTCGATCGAACTCTTTGCCTATTTTAATGAAATCAGCAACACTCGGATGTTGAGACATCTCAAGACGACTGGCTTCATTAATGATTAATTCATTCGCAAGTTCAGATGAACCTTCATTTAAAACCTTACAGCAAACCTGTTTTTCAGGGTTCCCTTTCTTGGCCAGGTGATAAACAGTCGTTTTGCCATTTTTTGAAGGTAATGTATCTAACACGTCAAATTGGGAGAAAATCACATACTCTAGCTTGGGCTTATTTTTATTAGCCATATTCTGAGCTTGCTGATTTTTCTTTTCGATCGCTTTCACAACCAACTTATCTAGATAACCTTTGGCTGTCCCTTGCTTTTCTGGCACGCTAAACTCTTTATCAAACGAAATAAATTAATGCTGGATAATAATTACTGTCCAATACCCTTTTCAATAGCAGTATTTAAAACCATCGGTAAGACTATTAATTCAGTTATTATTACTAAACAACCGAACATTACGACAAACGCTTTAACTAACTATTTTTGGCTAAAAATTAGGGTACTTATCCACGTAAATAACGAACTAAACATACATTGTTAACTGAGTCACATTTTTAGTTCATTCTAATAAAAACGAATTGTTCGTTTATCTGAGTAATGTTCAGAAATAATATTGATTATCTCTATAATTGGAATAGGTGTTTGGGAAGTGGATTCACCAAATAGGAATTAGGAATAGTTCGATATCAAGTGAGTATGGTAAAGCACTGAAATACTGCTCACTTATCATAAAACCATCAAGCCCCGCTCCTAAGCTTGAGTTCGTCATTGGAATGTACAACGCTATACTTAATTACGATGATAAAAATACACATCAGTTTCATCAAGGTGTTACAAATTTAGAGATAGAGCGGTGCAGCAACTAAAGCGGCTTGATGAATAAGGTGGATCTAAATAAACGCTAAGACTAACTTTGTCTACTGAATCGCCTTTCAGATAATTGTCGTGTGATAATGATTATAATATAAGCGTTTCGTATCACGGCTATGCAGTCAGGTCTGTTTCATACAAGTGAGTTGGAGCAACGCCCTTTCTCCTTTAACATCAAACATTAACAGGGTTACAGGGCTATTATGCGTTACCTCTTGGATAGTGCAGGCCATTAATGCCAATGCAGAACAACTACCCAATGTACCCCATAAATCATTAATTAAAGTGGGCTGCTGTGGGTTATCAAAACATTCGGCGCGTGCACCTAACGCGAACCCATAATCTTCAGTATGAGACCTCAGATTAGTCATATCAGAGAATACAGGCCCAAAACTCTTGATATTGCGACTCGCATTCCTGACGAGCTTCATTACTGACCTTCGCGTTGTATTTGCAGGTTCTACTTCGAAATAACCTAACTTTGCTTTGGGTTTAAGCTTTAACGTTTGCACCAAGTTATTCCGACATAACAGTAAACCCGCCCCGCCCTCACTCGGTATTATGCCCCATGGATTAGTTGAACTCATGACATCTCCAGATTCGATTAAGTCACTGAGATCATCAACAAGTGAATCTACTGAGATACTCATTATTGCATCGAATTGGTTCAACTTAGCCAATGATGTGGTCAAGTATGATGGTCCACTTTGTTGAACCACTTCATAACGTGATATTGAATCACAATGCTTACATTCACTTAACCACTGACTCATCTCCACAGCAGAAATAGAGCCCGGTACATTGACGAGTAACGGAATAGGCTTTAATGATGTAGGTAACTGCTTTAAAAGAGAGTCGATCAAGCTCTCAATAAGCACCGAACACTTGTCAAACAATGATGTACTGGAAATGTATTCAATACTAGCGTACGTGAATCTTTCTATCCCATCACCGGCCACTTGCTGATCGAACCTTCCCAAATCCGCTTTGGCAACTGTTGTGGCAATATCAAGATTCATGCCCGTTGGTGTCATGGCTTCCATACCAATAACGAATCGTGCTGAATTGTTATTCATTATCCGACAACTCCTGTTTTTTATGGATCTTCGTTGACACTAAAAGATGCTCCTCGCCTTGACATGGAAAGGCAGCGCTGTAACTGATTGAAAGTATGCGAGCCTCTGTATCAATGAAAACCGTAGAAATAGGCATATCTACTTGATAGTTGGCATTTTTAAATTGAGCTTCTGCTACATACATCTCTTTGGGGAAACGGAAAGAGAGTGCATCATTATGGCAAAAGCCACTCATCATCAATCGTTCACCGCCAGATATGAAGCCTTTGCATTGTTGGTCTAGTGGCGCACTCTGATAAAAACGCTGGTCAAAGTCTACGGGATAAAGAGGTTTCCTATTCTCTAGCCAATCGTCATCAAAAGTGCCAGCATATTGCTGACGAGCCCCGAAAAATGGGGCTAACGGGCCAAATCCAGCAACCCGTGTATTCTTGGGTGTCGCACTCCAATCTTCCGTAGGATAAAAAACCGAAGGAACCTTCTGTTTCAATAGTTCCCCTTTAGTATCAGCAATACCTCCGCCGAGCCGGTTTCTTAAATCGCCTCCGATAGCACAGGAGAAGTCCATCTCTTTTTCCACAAATGGGAGTGGTTTACTTAGCGTTACGCTACCTCCGTGCTCAATCCATTGCCTATCACCAAGTACCGATATGGTTTTGTCGATATGGCCATCAATCAAAAGCCGACACTCATGGTACGTAACTGCCTTTTTCGCGTAGCTTCGGGCCTTACCGAAAATCAGTACATCTGTGTTGGTTTTAACAACTGAGAACTCTTGGTCAGCTTTCATCGCGGAAAGCCCTGCTTCACCCAGATAGACAGGATCGTCATAGATCTCTGCCTCTTCTTGCTCCTTCCAAACAGAACCTACGAGTTGCCATGAGCGTTTTCCAACGACAACCCACACCTCATTGCCATTATGGTCCCGTTGAAAACGGCCTTTGATTGAAAGTTCTGGATGGTTCTCAATATCCCACAACTGCATTATTATTCCTTAGATTAAACCTTTCTGAGGCTGTTGAATTCTGAGTTAGTCGCGTGATATTCCACTCTTGTTGATGAACTGGCATAGCCATATCCCAAGGGATGTATGAGCGAGTATGGAGGCAAACCTGACGCCAAATCCAAACCCTAAAAGCAGCACTGACTTGAGTATCGAACATGGCTTGGATACTGGTTTCTAGAGTCAAAGGTTGTCCCAATCGACCCGGTGACGCTTGTCTGTAGGCACCAATTTCGACCCATTCTTTTAGCTTTTCGAGTATTTCGTGCCACTCAAAGTCTATCCCCAAATTTTTTGGTGTCACTGGTAAACGTTTCCCATAGACAATGTAAAGCGCTTGGATCCAATCTTCACCTTCGAACTCGTCAAGGCTAGATACTAATTCAACTATTTTCGGAACATGTTCATTCAGACCGTGTAATACAAAATCGAACGGAGCCTGTACACTACTCAGATTAAAGCTCTCAAACTCTTTGAGCTCCAAAAGTTTGGCAAAAGTGACCACTTCGGGATCAGATACACTATCGATTGAGGTACCAAATTCCTTACGAAACCATGTCCCTCTATCCTCTTTCGCAAGTAATCGCTCAAACAAGTTCTGACTGCTATTTGAGTTTTCAGCTAACCAGTCAACGCTTTCTGCATCGTTTTGTAACGATAAAAACAAATGTGTTTTATGCTCAGAAAACCGCTTGTCTTTAAGCCAACGTTTTAGCAGACCAACTGTGACAGTTTGGCGTAACTGTAAGCATTCAAGGAAAAGTAAGGGAAGCTTACAACCACCTTCAACCATTCCGATGATCACAGAGTCGATGTCTGATAATGATGACTGAACAACTAGCAATTTTGCGGTTTGGTAATCCAAATCATCAAGTATCGATAAACCACAAAGTAGGTTTTCGTGCTCTTGTCCAATTTCAGAATTCAACATGAGCCAAGCATAAATGGTTGGTTCGCTCTGCTTTAATTGATGAATCAATCCCGGAGCCAATCGATAGAAAGACAAATAAACATTTTTTAGGTCTTCAATCTGACGCTCAGCCAGCGCTAAGTACTCCAGTTTAACGCTTGGGTATCCCCTTTTATGTACTTGTAAGCGTTGCTTTAACAAGAAACCGAGTGTCTCCGAAGCCAGTGACAGCTTTTCATTACACATATCCAGCCACTTGATAGGAAGCTCGTCCAATAAAGCGAGCGTACTTTCCGCATTAGTGATGGCGAGTTCCAAATCTTCATTAGTAATCGGCTGGTTTAGTTGATCAATACCTATTTTTTGACGCATCCGTGAATCCAATCTAGTAACACGATCAATTGATCGCGATGGTGCCGCCTTGAATTTTTTGAGCCTTCTCTGCTTGGGAAGTCACATATTTGGCTTTGGTGGTAATTCGGCCATCACGGCCGCTGTAACGAGTCTCTGTTTCGCCACTTCTCACAATTAACTCTTGTTCCGTTTCAATAACCATTTTCTTTGCTCTCAGTACAAATTCATCAGAATCATCCAGAATGGAGAAAAAGATATCTGTGACTAAAGGGAGATTAAAATCGTTATTTAAAAATTCGATACGACATGAAAGTTTGTTATCAATAGCAAGTTGTAACTCGGCTAATTTGAACCCCCGCCCCAACCTCGCATTTATTGGTTGCTGTAAAGGGTTACCTTCGAAATCGACACGAACACCACTTTTAGATTCGTTAATCGATACAATTGTTCCAAAACGCGAAAAGCAAGCCGTTGATTCGGCTTGCTGTTCGGTGATGGTTTGGATAATTTGGGTTTGTTTTTCCATCATTAATTGATCGCTACGTTTCCACCTTTGACTACAACTTTATCGCTTCCTTCAATGGTTATTGAAGAACCGGACAACTTGATAGAACCATCACTATTCATCACTAATGAAGACCCACCCGTTTTCAGTACTATCTTGTCACCGCTTATGATCTGGGTCGCACCATCGGCTTTGTATGAAGTATTTCCTTTAACAGAAACCGTTAAGTTGCCACCAACCGTTTGGTTATCATCAGCTCCAATGTCAGAACTTTTTGAAGCACCTACCGTTAAGTTGCTATTTTCGCCCACATCCAAGTCATCATTCTTACCAATCTTGGTAATTTGATTGTCTCCAATTTCTAGATCAGAGTTATTCTTAACATATTGAGTCTCATTGGCATTGTAAGTAACGGATACATCTTGTTCGACAGTTTCAGTAAACGTACTGTTAACTTGGGTGGTCTTGTGTCCGTCGATGGTCTCTTTGTGATCACCATGAACATCATTTGTTTGATGGCGTGCAACCTTTAAGAACTCATCTTGACCTATATCGCGATAGCGGTTATTCAAAACCTTAGTCGACATGTCCTTTTGCGCATGGATGTAAACTTCTTCTTGGTTCGCTTCGTCTTCAAAGCTCAACTCGTTATAGCCTGTCCCTTTATGCGTTTGAGTTCGGAAAGTTGTACGCGTTTTGTTCTCTGGTAACGAATACGGAGGATAATGAAGCCCGTTATAAACTGCGCCTGTAACCAAGGGCCTGTCAGGGTCTCCTTCTAGGAAGGTCACTACCACCTCATGGCCGATACGAGGTAAGTATACCGCCCCCCAAGTTGGTGCCGCCATTGATTGGCTAACTCGAATCCAACAACTCGAATACTCATCGCTCTCGCCATAACGATCCCAATGGAACTGAACTTTGATTCGCCCAAGCTTATCGGTATAGATCTCTTCACCTGCAGGCCCCACGACAACCGCTGTTTGCGTACCTTCAACCAAAGGAGCTTCAAGTTTTGGAGCTCTAAACTCAACATGTCTAGGAATACACGCGAACTGATTATGATATGTAGTTGGCAGACCATTAGTTTCGTCTTCATGCACCTGAGGGTCATGACCACTATGCATCACCGACAGCATGAGGTAATCGCGGTTGATTGCCGAACGTGGATGCTCACTGATACTAAAACTGTATCCAGACGCCAGTCTCATGACATTACTGGTCGCCTCTACTTGCTGATTATCTACAACGTGCTCTGACATCCATTCATTTGATCTTACTTGCCCCATTGCTGGGTCAACGTAACGTCCTGGAAAATCGAATAATTTCAAATCTAAATCGAGTTCGCCGGAGCTGCTCATTTCCTGAGGGATCTTCGGAAACTCATAGTTATAATCAGTGTAAGTAACGTGGCCAGTTTTTACTCTATTCACGAGTTCAAGGTCAGAGATATGCTCGCGGTCTGCAACACCGCCACCATCCGCATGATAAACAATAGGGCCTAAATAAGATCCGTTTAGTGGCGTGCTCAATAACTCAGCGATTGCATCATTACTGTCGACAATAACCATTGTGTGGTTAGCTTCTGTATGTTCGAAGTAGTACCACATGCCGTGTTCTGCCAGAATTCTCTGAACAAATTCAAGGTCAGTCTCTCGATATTGCAACACGTATTCTTTTGAAGGGTATACACCAGATAGTTCTAATCGATAATCGGTCACTAACGCATCATCTAAAACTTCAGAAATGATCGCTGACGCTGACTTTTTTTGAAAAATACGGCAGTCTTGTCTTTGGCTCAAAAACCAAGCTTGTGGAACAAGAGTCAATTGGTAACGAGAGAATCTCCTGCCCGATCCAAGGTAACGCACCTCATTAACCACGCCGTGAAAGCATCTCGCAGAACTGACACCTTGGCCGTATAGAGTCAAACTACCTGGTTTACGGATGAGTGCGTCAAATGAGATATCAGGATCAAGTGAAAGTAATGATAGGCTGATTTGAAAAGGCTTTGAAAGCTCTTCGATTACCTGAAAGCTCTCCACACGAAAATCATGCGTGGAGCCTTGCAGTTCAAACTTAAATTCTACGTCATTCACCATATCTTTTACCTGATACTAATAATAGAAATAGGGCCAACAGTAGTTGTTGACCCTTTGTTTTTCACGAAAAGCGATTAAGCTTCGCGTGGAGCACGCCAGTCATCATTACCAGCAGTACCACAGTTTTCGTGAGTAACTTCGATTGCACGGTAAGTCAGCTTAAGTACTTCTTCAGTTACACGATCTGAAGTTGCAGCGTCTTGACAGTGATTCATACGAGTTTGAATATCTACTAGTAGTGCATCAATTAACTTGATTGAGTAGTAGTGCTCTTGCTTACCTTGTACTGAAGTACGGTAAAAACGGATTACACACTCAGGAAGCTTTTCGCCAGACACTAATGCGTTGAATAACAGAGGTGAACAACGGTCTTGTACTTTAGTTACTACTACCGGACGGTGAACACGTTGACCTGTTGGCTGACCACTTTGTGGGTCACGTGGAACTGTTAGTACGTGATCAAGTTCTTGAACTAGGAACTCATCAACGTGAGCTTCTTGCCAAGTGTTACCTACAGAATCTGCAGAGTAAGTATCTTTAGTAATGTGACCTTGAGTTTCACCATTGATAGACATATATGCTGGAGTTGGCATCGATATTTCCTTTTTAAAATTTATAATTCATTAATTCACCAAATCGCTTATCACCGCGACTGATTAAGCTAATACAAACATCATGCCAACTTTATAAAACCAATAAATACAGATAGTTACAATAAATTATCCGTTATAAATATTATATTTAACAACAATTTGTTGTTTAGAAAAACGATTTATTGAACGTGGATACTAATAAATTGAATTTAAAAAACAAAGGCAAAATAACTATCTCGAAGATTAGAAATAAAGTCAAAAAAACTAGCAATTAAATCATAACGCCTAGACTATTTATTATTTTGAACGGGATTTTGAATATTAGTCAGATAAAAAGCCAAAACAAACAATAAAAGTAACCAATAAACAATAGTAAATTCATCACCGAATAAAAAACCAGTTATCAATTTTAGTATAATTGCTGCATCCCATATACATAACTAATAGAACTAAAATGATAAATATAAACCTTTCCTCTTTAATACAACGTCTGCACCCTATTGTAAAAGTCGCTTTAGAGGACGCCGCTGCATTAGCCGTATCGGAAAAAGCCAATGAAGTGCAAATTGAACACTATCTATTAAGCTTATTAGAAAGGCCAAATAGTGATTTTGATATCTTATTAAGTCATTTCGATTGCTCAGAGACCATTTTAAGGCAATCCATTCGTTCGACTTTAGATACCAACACAACAGGCAACGGCAGCAAGCCCGTTTTTTCTTCGCTTTTAATCGAATGGCTTCAAGAAAGTTGGTTGGTCTCATCTTTAGATCTATCCGAAACTCAGATTCGCTCTGGCGCCCTACTTCTTACACTCGTGAGTAACCCACTACGCTATGGTCAGCACGGCTACGCTTCAATCTTAGACGGTGTAAACCCAGATACCTTAAAGCGTAACTTTTCTGAACTCACAACAAACTCACTAGAATCTTTAGCAACGACATCAGAAAAAACCGATGCACGTGAAGATGGTTCGGCATTAAGTAAATTCACCACCGACTTTACCGGCAAAGCAAGAAAGGGCGAGATCGACCCAGTATTCTGCCGTGATCAGGAAATCCGACAAATAATCGACATATTGGCGCGACGCAGAAAAAATAACCCAATCGCCGTAGGTGAGCCGGGAGTTGGTAAAACAGCGGTGGTAGAGGGTCTTGCATTAAAAATTACCGAAGGAGATGTGCCAGACTGCCTCAAAGGTGTTGAACTATACGGCCTAGACATGGGCTTACTTCAAGCAGGAGCGAGTGTAAAAGGTGAGTTTGAAAAACGCCTTAACGCAGTACTAGATGAAGTGAAGAATTCACCGACTCCAATCATTTTATTTATAGATGAAGCTCACACGCTAGTTGGTGGAGGCAATCAAGCTGGAGGCAGTGATGCTGCCAACCTACTTAAACCCGCTCTAGCACGTGGTGAAGTAAAAACAATTGCTGCCACCACATGGTCTGAATACAAGAAATATTTCGAAAAAGATCCAGCTCTGGCGCGCCGTTTCCAACTAGTAAAACTCGATGAGCCATCAGCTAGTCAAGCCGCATTGATCATCCGAGGCTTAAGACCAGCCTATGAAAAATCACATAACGTGTACGTACGTGACGACGCAATCACTGCCGCAGCAAATTTAGCTGATCGTTACATCACTGGACGCCAACTGCCAGATAAAGCAATCGACGTGTTAGATACGGCTTGTGCTCGCGTCAATATTAGCCTTAATGCAACACCGGCACCTGTCGAAACATTGCATCAAGAAATTGCGGCTGCGAACCGCGAACTCGAAGCTCTTGAACGTGACCAACTGCAGCAAACCGGTGACAAACACAGCGCCGCTTTAATTCCTGATCTAAAAGAGAAGATTGAAAAGGCCACCGAAGAACAAGCTACCCTTCAAGTTCAATGGAAGAAAGAACAATCTCTTATTCAAGAAATCATTGAACTGCGTAGCCATCTTTATAGCCTTACTACTCCTTCGACTGAAGAAGACAGCGCTCCTATAGCTGACAATACGGTTCAAGATGATGACGCACTAACAAGTGACAAACCAAATTGTCATGAATATTCTGAAGAGCAGACTCGCGAAGCTATTCAATCTTGTAACGAACGTTTAGATAACGTGCGCGGTACCAATCCACTCGTTCACTATGAAGTGGGTCCCGACGAAATTAGTCATGTAATTTCTGATTGGACAGGCATCCCTATTGGTAAGATGCTTCAAGATGAGTCGCAAGCAACCTTAAACTTGAAACAAAACCTAATCCAAAACATTAAAGGCCAAGAATTTGCCATTGATGCGCTTGCTGAAGGTATTCAAACCGCAAAAGCGGGATTAGGTAACCCAGATGCACCAACGGGTGTTTTCTTATTGGTTGGCCCAAGTGGTGTAGGTAAAACAGAAACCGCTCGCGCTATCGCTGATCAGATGTTTGGTGGTGAACGCTTCATGACAACCATCAACATGTCTGAGTTCCAAGAGAAACACACGGTTTCTCGTCTTATTGGTTCTCCTCCTGGCTATGTTGGTTTTGGTGAAGGCGGTATGCTGACCGAAGCAGTTCGTCAGCGCCCTTACTCTGTTGTTCTTTTAGATGAAGTTGAAAAAGCAGATCCAGAAGTACTCAACCTGTTCTACCAAGTGTTCGACAAAGGCACGCTAAATGATGGCGAAGGTCGTACCATCGACTTCAAAAATACACTCATCATCATGACAAGTAACCTTGCGACTCATGAGATTGAGTCTTTAGTTCACCAAGCGAAAGACATTGATGCCAATATCGTCGCTGAAGCCATTCGCCCAACGTTGAATCAACACTTCAAGCCAGCCTTGTTGGCTCGTATGTCCGTGTTGCCATTCCTTCCACTTTCAGACGCAGCAATGACTGATATCATCCATCATAAACTGAAGAAAGTGTCTGAGCGCCTGCAAAGCCACCACAAACTGGCACTTTGCTATGGTGATAACTTAGTGGAATTCGTATTAGGCAACTGCCGCCTTGCAGAGACGGGAGCTCGAAATATTGATGCCGTTATTAACCGTCAACTATTGCCGCAGCTTTCGACTCAACTACTGGTGAATGAACAGGATGATTCACATACTCAAATTGACGTTTCTGTGGACGAGCAAGGAACTCTAACCTATGCGTTCAGCTAACCATAGTGAGCTTAGTAACGCCCTACTTGCGATCAGCCAATCTCTGGCTGATCGCAGCCAGTTAGCTCAAACTTTGGATGCAGTTCTCACAGCAGCAAGGCAAATGACTTTCGCGAAACATGGCATCATTTACGTGCTTGACCAAACCGGTCAAGCCTTGATTCCGAGCACTGCACACCACCATGAAAAAGTCATTGCCTCACATCCTTGGGAACCACTGCAGTTAGACACAGTAAGTGAAGCCGACCCATTCAACTTCGCCGTACGTAACGGCGAAGTTGTCTTGATCAATGAGCTATACACTTATAATGGTTATGACTGCGAAGGCATCTATCAAACCGAGCAAACGTTAGGTCTAAAAAGCAACAACTTACTTGCTTGGCCATTGATTGATGATGAAGGCAAAACCATTGGATTATTGGTTTTGCTCGATTTAAGCGTTATCGATAACGAAACCGCACTTACCGAGTTTTGCCGAATGGCGGCAAGTAATATTCGCCATGCCATTTGGTTAGAGCAATATGGACAAGTGATTAAGAGTTTAAGCGCCGATAACCAAGCATTGGTCCGTGAAAATACTCAGCTAAAAAAGCGGACAAAGAAAACCTATCAAGGTCCGATCGCTGAAAGTGAAGAGATGGTCAATGTATTGAGCCGACTTGATAAGGTGCTCTCTCTGCCTGTCGACGTCTTACTAAGAGGCGAGACAGGTGCGGGTAAAGAAGTCATTGCAAAATACATTCACGAAAACTCGAATCGTTCAGATCAAGCATTAATCGTTCAGAACTGCGCCGCAATTCCTGAACAACTTCTGGAATCCGAACTTTTCGGACACAGAAAAGGGGCATTTACCGGTGCAGACAAGGACAAAGTTGGCTTATTTGAAGCAGCAAACGGTGGCACCCTGTTCCTAGATGAAATTGGCGATATGCCAATGCTACTTCAAGCTAAACTACTGCGTGTGCTGCAAGAACGTAAAGTTCGTCCTGTTGGTGCCAGCAAAGAAATTGAAGTGGATGTCAGAGTCATTGCAGCGACACACTGTAATTTAATGCAGCAGATTAAAGACGGTGGCTTTAGGGCCGATTTATTCTATCGCTTGAATGTTTTCCCTATCACTTTACCACCACTGAGATCCAGACAAGCGGACATTATCCCACTTGCTGAGCACTTTGTTCAGCACACCACGACGATGTTAGGCTTGCCTCAATCACCAGGCTTGAGTGCTAATGTGAGAAACCAACTGCTCGCTTACCCTTACCCGGGTAACGTGCGTGAGCTTAAAAACATCATCGAACGCTCGGTTCTGCTTTCCGATTTCGAAACCATTACTCAGATTGAGTTTGGTGAACAGATCCCTGAAGAGGTAGAACACCATCAAGTCGTTGCTCCAGTTACATCGGCAATACAGCCCACGTTTGAACCTGAACCTCTAGGAGATGACGATGTCGCAGTTGGCCTAAAAGAGGTCGTCAGCCAATACGAACGTACCGTAATTATTGACTGCTTAAACTCTTGTAATTGGCACACGAAACGAGCGGCAGAGCAACTGTCGCTTCCATTAAGTACGCTCAATCACAAGATGAAGAAATACGATATTTCTGCGGCGGGTTGAGCGAGAAGCGAGAAAATCTTACTTCAGCTTTTATTGATAAGAAAAGAAAACCGCCAAAGGCGGTTTTTTTATTTACTACTTTGCCTGTAAAAGAGCGATTTCCGGAGCATTAAGCGAAGACGCTTGTTTCGTTATCCAATTCTCAACATATCCTTTCTGCTCGTTCTGTACCTCTAGGTTTTTCCAGTGTAAGTGGTTCGCCTCACTTGTCGCCTTTTCCTTTTCAACAGTTTCTATCCATGGCTTCGCCGTCATGAAGTCTTTCACCGCAGGAACTCGAAGCTCAAACTTCGGTAATTCATAACCTTCACTCGTATCCATTTGCTCAAATGAAGCCAACTGGAGTCTGATAGGTTTTAGATCATTACCATCTAAAACATCACCAAAAGGTCTTAAACCATTAACTAATTTACCTGTAGGCGACACATAAGAATACTCAAAGCGAATGATATAAAGGTGCTTTTTCTCGCTTGAAGTTAATAAACTTGAGAAATTAGCGTCATTTTTATCAATAAATTGAACGGCGCTTTGCTCCAGACCCGTACGCTTAGTAGCGTCGCTATCGTCAAGCTCTAGATCAAAAACGGTTCTTGTTTCTATTCCGTTATACCCAGTATTTGACTTCTCGGTAACAAGACGAGAACGAATGTTGACTGCTCCAGCATAATGCATCACGTCATGTTTAACTGGACCATCTTTGATCTGCAGTTTCACCCCACATTCAATGGCGTTGAGTAACATTGTATCGTAGTCGTCACTCGCACGATCATCCCCCAACACCGCAAAACAAAGTGAGAACTTTTGCTCTTTCGACCAATCAAACTTGTTACTTATCAGTTTATTCGCGTTGCCTTCACCCCAAGCAAGATCACCGTCAATTTCAATACCAGGCAAAATAATAAGGTTGCCATCGTTCACCTTCGGTGTACTGTCTCGAGATGACGCAGACTCACTCATAACAAACTCTTCGATCAAAAAGTCAGTGTCTGTGAGTTTCGTCTTTTCTAATGTTCGACCGTTAAAGTTTTTCGCTTCTTGTGCGGGGCTTTGACCATCGACCCCAAAGTTAACTTCAGTAATATCTAGAGTGTAGTTTTTATATGTACCCAAGCCCTCTAACTTACCCGCTAGCAAATCATGCCCTCCTAGTGAGAAGACATATCTCATCTGCTCAAAAGCACCAGAGTCTCGAACATATTCAAACACGCTTTGGTCTGTAAAAAAGGCTTTCACCTCATCTAGGACTTTAACATTTGGGCATAGTGGCTTGATGCCATGGATTAAAAACTCACCAAATCCATATGTTGGCTCAAATTCAAGACCATACAATTCCTTATCCTTAGCACCTTTACTATCAAAGTGTTTTTTAATCGCTCCATCAGGGTCTTCGAATTGAGAGGCATCCATTTTGGTGAACAATACATCAAAGGTTGGCCCGTGAGAATCCAAGCCAACAACAGCTGCGCGATAAGCGACCTCCTGCAAAAACATTGTCTTAGATGAGAAATCGTCTTTTAAAACCACCTGTAGCTTCACGCGAGTTTGTGGGCGTAGCTTTCGTCCATTCTGCGCAAATACCCATTCGACATATGGCGTCCATTTCTCACCATTTTGAACCAGCAAGCGGCTGAACGCTATACCATCATGCTCAAGTTCTACTTTAGCTAAGTTGAAGTCGTGACAAAATGCCTTTAGGCCTTCTCGGATAGATGCACTTTCTTGCAAGGACTCATCTGATTTTCGATCCAAGAATAGACGTGTTTGTACAGGGAATCCCGTGTTAAATGCACCACCTATTTTTTCACCGTAACTCCATTGTAACGAGCTATTGGCATCTGATTTAGAGAACAAACCAGATTTTTTAAAGCGGTTTACCCAGTTCAGGGCCAGTGTATTTCCATCATTGACTGGCATTTCCCAGTTATCACTCATGACATACAGCTGAATAAACTCGTCAACTCGATAATCTTCAATGAAATCATCAAAGTCACCCGTCAGGCTCCACTTAGCGCGGAGAAGCGTTAGTAACTCAATCAAAGAATTCAAAGCATAGGAGCGCAATAAAAAGCGCTTCAACAACTCATCATGATTCGCCTGTTTTTTGAGAAAGTCAGCTAAGCCAACAGCATCAATGACCTGAGGTTGAAGATCTTGACTGATCCCCTTATACAGAGAGATAAGCTCTTTATTGATGCTACTGAGTGTCTTTAGCATGCTTTTGTTGTTGTACTGAGCTTTGATCTCCTTAAACGTCGCATCACCAAAAAGGTCCCCATAGAAATCAGTTGCAGCGCCCAAAAGGTCTGCACCCACTTTACCGGCAAAATAATAGGCAGCCACTGGTGCAGCAGGCGTCCAAATCGCGACGCTTGCGATTGCATCAACGGCGGAAAAAATCATCTTATCTTGAGCTTCCTTTGCCGCAAGCTGATGCCCTTCCCAAATTTGATGCGCGCGATTTAATGCCATCGTTCCCGAGCGACTCGGTGGTAGAGAAACCGCAAAGTCAGGGATGATCAACCTTACCTCTACACGTCGGTTCACAGCGATATCCGCATTATCTGATCGATCATTAACGTCGGCATAACCGTCGATATCATCAATCAGTTGCGATTTACCCTTAAACTCAATCAACAACCTTGATTCTAGGTTCGTTCGTTTTTCTCCGCTTGCTTTGGCAAGGATCGCCTCTTTAACTACATCCGCGCGCTTCCTAGAAATTTTTAAGTTATTTTCATGCGTTCCTATTGGTCCTGCATGACCAATAATAGCGACTTGATAATCAGAATTGTCAGATAAAAGTTGACGCAATCTATCGCAGACGATTTTATAGTCGATATGTAGCGCTTGAACTTCGTTCTCAAACTCAGCGGAGTTAAACTTGAAATTCATTCGAACAACGACCCCTTGACCATCAGCAAAGATCTGAGCATTCCCTTCTTTACCAAGTGCTTCCTGCACCGTTTCTGCCTTTTTTTGCCACTGTTCTGGATTATCAAAGCGGCGAACAAACGTTAAAGAAGAAAGATAGTTTTCAGCATATTTGCTTAAAGTTTCTTGCGCTTCTTTCGCATTTTTAATTTGTTCTGTGAACGCCGAATATTGGTCGAGTGCTTCCTTACCACTTGCGATAACTCCAATTGCTGGTAGTGCTCGATTTGTTCCGTTCAAAAAATCACTGCTTAATCGTCCAACGCCACGCATGATTTTTGACTCTGGGTCTGCCGCTTTAAAAGCACGTTTGATATAAGGAATATCGATGACATGCTTTCTAAAAACCAACGCTTGAACTTGTTTCAGCGTTAGCTCCTTGCGCGCGAAAATCTTGGCAAGGCTGACGCTCTTTTTAACACCACTGGTGGCTGCAAGTGCCGAATGTAACGCGATACCACTCATCAGAAATGGAGGTAAGGCTCCTGATTCACTGTTTTCCCATAGCGCTTGTCCAATGGTTTTCGCCATTTCCGCAGGAGGACCAGAAAGCTTGGCGCCTTCAATGGAGAGAAAGTCACTGCTCAACGATTCGTAGGTTTTGTTGATCGCTGCATGCAAAGATAACGGTGCGACACCCGGCTTTTGCTTAGTTTGATAGGTTAACCCCTTCGTCGCGTAGTCTTCATAAGATGGCAACTGATTAGGGAATTGTTGGATGAGCGCTTCCTCTAAGGTGATCATGTCACCACATACGCACGCCATTTTGCCAATACCTGCAGTCTCGATAAACGTCAGTTTTTCATGCAGCTCGTAAGTATATACATTCTGTTCCACATCAGTTTGAGGGTGTTTCATGAACTGCTTTGTGACATTGGCCTTCAGTACACTTTCGGGTAATACCTTACGTGTTTCATCGAATGCTAACCATTCATCTTCCCAAAACTGGATACGCAACAAGTAAAAGCCATCTTCAGCAAGACCTGAGTCAAGGTTAAACAATGCACTTGGTAAAACGTTTCTATCACCAATTTTATCCGCCCATTCAGCAACGTGTGTATTGACAACCTTTACATCAATCACTTCTTCTGCAGCGCTCTCTAAATCACCTGCTTTGAGCTGCTTAAGCGGTCTAACAAGCGAAACCTCTGCGCCGCTATAAAGCATGTCTGTAAAAAGTACCGCGCAGCTGTGCATCCTTGGCACAACGAAACCCTTCAGGGGTTTATTTCTTTTTGTCTGACGCTCCAACCAATCATTGTAGCGTTGTTGCTCTGGCGTAAGATCGCCCCCAACATAAGCAGGTGCAAGTTGACTCGGGGCAATTTCAGTAAGTTGGAACTGCACACCCGTTTGATTTGTTTTGTTAGTCCCATCATCAATGTACTGAGCAAAATACTTAATGTTTTCTGCAAGACTTGCTAGATCTTTTGCGCCCCCCGTACTTTCTGGATCATTCTGCGGCGCAATCATCTGCGCCAACAAACGCAATGGCGGAAAGCTTAATTCATAGTTTGTCCCTTTGCAGATCCCTTCCGGTCGGTGGCCTAACTTGAGTACTTCATAATTGTCGACATCGCTTGGTGCAGAAGTTTCAGAGCCGACTTTTTCTCCTGATAAAGGTTGCTTACCCGTTGCTTGTGGTGGCTCGCCTAAACCTAATTCAAATAATTTACCCTCTTTGTTGGTGCCCCATAATGCAGGGTCACCTCCCGACAAGGCATTGACCATCACTGGAGTCAGAGGAATGGGACGAATCTTTCCCGCTAGCTCATTTACTTGGGTGAGATCTGGCTGGGAATGCCAGTCAGGGAATGCCCTACTTAACCCAACTTGCTTTCCTTCAAAAAAAGCACCAAACAGATAGACTTCATTATCAAATGTGAAAGCCATCAGTTAGCCTCCTTAAACCAGTTACCTTGGTTTGCAGAGAGGTTATACACAATGGCGGGGTCTAACGTTCGGCTGTAACCCAACGGAGACCAACTCCACGCTTGCTTTGTCTGGTTGTTTTGCACCGACATCAGCATCGCGTTGTAATTCGTTAAAGAGAAACGATTATTTAGGCCGATAGCGTATTGCATTGCACCATCACGCTTAATCTTTTTGCCTTTCGTAAGGTCGACGACAAACACATCGTGATAGTTGCGATTAGCCGCCCAAACAATGTCCCCTTCTGGGCTTATCGCTTTATAATGAACTGTTGCTCGATTGATAGGTAAGTCTTTGCCCCATTGAACCAATTTTACAAGCTCATGAGTCTTTTCATCAATGATTCCAGCTCCAACATCTCCCACCTCATAAATCAACCCACCTTTTATAAATCCAGTACCGAATATTTGTAAATCCGTTTTTTCCGCCTCACCTTTAGCAATATCCCACTTATACACCACACGACCCACCTTACCCGTGCGGTAATAAACGTAGCTACTGTCTTCAGCCCACAAAAAGCCTTTCGGCCCTTCAATGTCATGTGGCAGCTTAATCATCTTCTGGGTTTTGATATCAAAAAGGTAGTTAGTCAAACCAAAGCCGACTGCCACATAGCGATTATTTGGCGAGCGACTGGTTTTATCAACACCTGAGCCATTCATACCTAGCCAAGCTAAATCGGTCACCAAGCGTAGATCCGTGCCATCGGTCTTCATACTCCAGACTTTGTTGCGTCCTTCGTATTCGTTGTACATTGGATCCGGCTCATAGCCCGGGACACTTGATAAGTTTGCCCAAGTAAACTGAACGCGTGGCAAATCGTAAGATCTAACGTCATTTAAATCTTCCCTTGGCCATTCTTTAGCGCGATGGATAAAGTAACGAGGAAAGTCACCTTGTTGATACGTCGCAGAGTCAGATTTACGGATCTTGCTCTGCTCCATAGTGTAATAGTTGTGTTCACCAACGTAAGTACGGCCGTCATCTTTACAGCCCGCAATAAATAAAGCAGCAAGTAATAGTAATAGTGTTTTTTTCATGGTTTAACCTAGCAATTCTGAAATAGATACATTTTCTTCAATGACAACAAGACGTTGGCTACCCGTAGACAGACTCGAATGAACACCTCGAACAATATCGACGCTCTTGACCTCTTCCGGCGGGAATGCGAACCGCAGCGTCATATAACCATCGTCGTCTTTCATCGCTGAACGAAAGTACGATTTGTGAATCCAATCGTGTTCTATGTTACGAAGCCCAAAGAAATCGTCCGGCTGATCTGTCAAAGGCTCGTGAAGGTAACGTATAGAAGGCAAAGCGCCTCTTGGAGCCAATTTAAGCCCCGCAACATTGCTCTCTTTATGTTCGTTGATGATTCCACTGCCGATGCCTGTCGATGCGGTACCGGAAACTGGAATAATATTCTCACCCGCATTATTAAAGCTTTGGGATGAGGAGTATATTTGCAACTCTGAAAGAGATTTAGCAATTGAAGCAGGATCACTCTCTAGCTCAGACAGTTCCGTGTTTGTCAAAGCCAACTCAGAATAATGGATATAACATTCTTGTGCTTCTCCCGCGACTTTATATGGCACCCAAATATGCGGAAGAGGAACACCTTGTGCAATACGCAAACCATCTTTGCCAGCTTTATAAGGGCTTAGCACCGTTTTAACAGTGATAGGATCAATATCTAATTCAGGAAAAACAACATCTACTTCCTCATCTACAAGGCGAAATACCCTAGCACCTTGATCAAGGCTTAGATGTCCCGAATACACTTTCTGACCGGATTGATAAATCTCAAATGCTTCTTCGCCAATGTAGTAGTCTGGTACAAGGTTTGCCCCATCAATGTTGACATGTCGTGTTTTCATCGAGGATTCAGGATCATTATTTCTGTAGTACTCTAAATCGACATCAGCAAAGTAGCCTTTTGGTGTAACTTCAACCTCTCGCCAAACTTTGTTATTCCAGATTACATAGAAATAACCTTCTGAAACTAACTCATGTCCATTTGTGCCTTCTAGCATAGGCAGCACTGGCACCAACACGTTATCCCACTCATCCATCTGCGTTTCTTTATCGACGGGTTGTAGGTCTTCGGCGAGTTTAAGCAAGATTGGCTGAGGCTGGTCAGAACAAGGGATTTTGATATAGAGCGTTTTGCCCTCAGTTTCGAGATCTTTGAATGTCGCTAGGCTGCGGTGTTTGTTTTCAGTATCGGCCTTACCTACGGTGATTTTTTCTTTTTGAGCCTCAGTTTTACCCAACATCAAACATGCCGCATTGCTTGACCACTGGCCAGCAAACTCAACGACGATTTTATGCTCTGGGGAAGGTTCAACCGGCGAGAAGCTGTAGTGACGTGCCAAAGGTACATCATCGACAACTTGCTGGTAGTTGGCTTTGTGAACACGCTCTCCAGTGCCCTTACTTACCCTGTCGACATGTAACTTCAGCCGAGGGAAGCTTGCTAGTTGCTTACTCGTTAGTGGACTACGTCTCACATTGGATGAAAGACAAACCCAGTTCGCTTTTACAAGTTCTACTCGAATAGCATTGAGCAGGCTGTGGACATTTTTTTTAGCCGACGCAGTAATCTGCTGAACCAGAGTGCTTGGTAACTGAGCCAAGATGTTTTTAGGGGTGCGCGCACGCGAAAATAGCCCGATACACTCATCCGGTGTTAAGACATATTGAAGGTCGTTCGTACTGAGAGACGAACTAGATATAAATTTGCAAACTAAGTGCATTTGGATTCTCCACAACCTACAGGTATATATAGTTGCGGTGATAACTAAGCTGATAAGGCTTAAAAAACGATTTGGTTAAATAAATTCTACGCGCAATGCTTATAAATTTCAATAGATTAGAAGGAGTATCGTCAAAAACCATAACACTAGCAATAAAGCCAATTAAACAGGATAAATAGTCATTTCGTCTGACCAACTAAAAAGGCAAATCAATTTGAACGGATGTCACATAACAATCATTTCATTGCGTACTTAAGTAAATACTAACTAGACCAAACACACATATCTGGTGGAAGCATTTCATCGATTTAGAAGGTTATATTGAGCATTTTCTCATCTGTAAAAAAGAAAAAAAGTGGGAATAAATTCCCACATAAACTTAGCCAATATAAATAGAATTTATTTTGGAACACTAAATTGGCTTAAAAGGGCGGTACTAAAGTACCAAAATGCAGAACACCACATCAAATAACGATGTGATATAAACACTATATATATTATGCATTTAATATCAAGATGGCACTTTTATAGAGATAACACCAAAAACTACTATGCAAAACATCTATACAATTGCCATTCTGATTACATCACCAGTTATATTAGTTATCTGACTAAAAATATGACTAAATAATGAAATAGGAAAAACAAAATAATTTTCATTTCAATGACTCAGCATCACTAAACTAATCAATATTAGTCACTGCTGTACAAAAAAATCGACTTGAGGAGAATAGAAATGATTAAGTCCACTGTGCATATTCAAATTTCTACAACCTGAGATACATTTGCAAAAAAGGTCTGCCGAATAGGCAGACCTTTGTCTAATCTTCCATATAACGATTAGCGTTACGCTGCTAGTTTTGTGCCCTTGTCGTAAATAAGCAGTTGTCGTAA
Source organism: Vibrio sp. 10N.247.311.49 (assembly GCF_041467655.1). Classification (NCBI taxonomy): domain Bacteria; kingdom Pseudomonadati; phylum Pseudomonadota; class Gammaproteobacteria; order Vibrionales; family Vibrionaceae; genus Vibrio; species Vibrio sp. 10N.247.311.49. Next base: position 135,091 of record NZ_JBFSVA010000012.1, on the reverse strand, counting down.
TAAACTTGGCACTACGACCACTGCAGCGTTCACATCCTTATTTAATGTAAATGTAGATTCAACCAAAGTAGCATCGGCTCCAAGTGCATTGGCACCATGTAGTGACACCGTCACAGACCCACCTTCGATTGGATCAAGAGTCAGTTCATATTGCCAAACTCCGTTTTCACTAACCAGCACCTCAGCATCTGAAACTTTAACTCCCCCACTGTCTGTGACACTTAGGCTCAACTTATCACCTTCAGAAAAACGAACCGTAGTACCATCGAGAATCAATGTGGGTGACTCTGATTCGTTAACATCGTTACCGCTGTTGATCGCAGAGATGCTAATAGTTGGCGTAATCGGCAGCGAATGTGTGCTGTCTTGCGCCCCCACGTTACCCAATAAGTCTTGGTAATCTTTCACCACCAAATCCACCGTCAAATCAGACGACGTCGCGACTAATACATCGACATTGCCCGTCCACACGCTGGCGTCCGCACTCTGCGTCAGCGAGATGACCGTACCACCTAACTCGGCACTGGCCGCTTGCAGCGCTTTATCGAACTTAAGACTGACCGATACGCTCTGACCTATCGCTTGGTGCGGCGGATTAAATGTTGCGCTAGTCAAAATAGGTAACGCTTGCGACACGTTAAAGGTCTCTGAGCTACTCACGGTAACACCCGTCGTGTTCTCACCCGTGACCAACACTCGATACTCAGCG
>NZ_JBFSVA010000012.1:0-134282 GCF_041467655.1 Vibrio sp. 10N.247.311.49 | reverse complement strand
AGTTCATCGCAGAGATGTTGCTGTCCGTCACATCCCCCGGTTCAGTCACTTGGATAGCGGGCGTTATCGGTAGAAAATGAGTTTCATCCTGACTTCCTACATTTCCTACTAAATCGGTATATCCACTTACAATCAATATAGCTTTCTGCTCATTTAATCCTGGGTCTGGTAACTGTGTGACTGCTCCTTGCCAAGTTTTAGCATCACCCAACATAGTTAAAGGCGTCAAAGACTCACCAGCTAAGGTTGCCAGTATTGTTCCTTCTGCAATATCTTTTTCAAACTCAAGCTTTACATTTACAACATTGCCAATAGATTGATGGATAGGATCAAACGTCACTTTGGTCAGCGTTGGCAGTACACCCTCGACCCCCATAACCAAACTATCACCTGTTCCGGGGATAGTATTTACGCTTTCGTAACTATTATCACCGACCCGTATGGTTATGTTTTTATCTTGTTTTTCAGGCGCTATGTAATTGACCGTCCAAGTTATGTTGTCTGTTGTACTCCATGATGCTTGCTTCAACTCGCCTGTATCATTGCCATCACTTGCTTGAATCTCTACATCTGAAAATTCAAATTGATTAACCTCTTCAGTGAAGGTAAACAAAAGTGGAATTTCAACGCCACCAGCCAAAGGCATTGATGCTGCCGTTGATATTGTTAGCTCTGGAATACTTGCTGCTTCAACTTTTGTATTTAGTGACTTCTCGGTCTGGTGTTCAACTAAATCGTCTGCCGTTACATTTATTAGATAATCGCCAGGAGATAAAAGATAACGTATCAAGTAAGGGTCACCGTCTTTGGTCGGTTCTTCAATTGATTGTGGGTTTACCGGGGCATCGGTACCGTTTTCCGCAGTAGAACCAACACTGCTTAGATTTTTATCGAAGACGTATGCTCTTACATCCAAATAATATAGCCCTTCCTCTGGAATCATCGAATCCTGAGTACTGGTGATACTTGAAATGACCGGTGCTTGGTAATCAACAATGGATGCGATGCCTTCAGCATCGTAAGTCTTGTTGAGCACATTAAAGTCAATAATAACTCGCCCGATAGAATCGGTTACGGTTACTTTTTGCATATACTCAGCTTGAGCATCGATATCAAAAGTCATCGTATCTGAAGCTGTTGAAGAGGCTATTTTCCCAGAAAACTTAATCGTGTTACCTGAAACTGGAACCAAATCTATAGCATAGGAAGCAGCCTTTACATCCTCTCCCTCTTCAGAGGTAATGGTGAACGCTTGGCTATCATTAGTAAAAGCAAGCTTACCCCCTTGTAAACTCGTTATTCCATCAAAAGCCAAATCAATAGTTGGTATCCTAATGTCAATATCAATCGTCTTATTTTGAGTCCAACCTACATTGTCAGTTGCTTCGACATTGACTCGTATCGAATTCAACTCTTCTAACTCAGTTTTTGGAAGATCAAAATAAAGGTGTGAATTGTCGCCAATGTCATCTTTATCAAATACATATTTAGGATTAACTATTGTGTACTTAACCTTTGCTATACCGCTACCTTCATCCCACACAGAAAACTGAAATCTAACTAAGCTAGAATCATCCGGAGATTCATTGAGGGATACAGTGTCGTCAACATTTGGTAGGCTATTATCGACCATTACGCTGACTTCATCGCTTATAGACTCTCCCCATACATCAATAATTTGAATTTTAGGCTTGATAAATTGACCATCTAGTTTGTCATCTAATGGCGCGGTAAACGTCGAGCAAGAATAGTCATCCTCACACTTAGTGAAAGGGCCAAAGTTCTCTGGGTTATCATTCAAATTATATGACGCACCATCTAGAGTTGCGACGACATTTTCAAGATCAGAATTTTGTCCAACCTTCACCTTGAATTTCATTTCAAGGGTCTCACCTCGAATAATAGTATCTTCAGCAGGGCTGGTAATAGCGATTTCTAAATCGCCTTGGGCTGGAAGCAATAATTCTAACGCATGATCCGAACCTAAGTTTCCGGCGACATCAGACAAGTTCTTAATCGTGTATAAGTGCTGTAACGCCCCCGGAGAGAGGATATCGGCATACAACTCTCTATACGTACATGTCGTTATACCCAATTTAGAGCTACAACTATTTGGTTCAAAAGACACATTTAATCGATTTCTTACCAATAACGGTTCGTTACCATCACTAATATCCACACCAGAAAGATTGTCTTTGAAGCTCAATGTTAAGCTCAGAACTTTCTTACCTTCGGCGTTCAAACCAACGTCATTGCCAGTAAATTGATATGTGTCTTGTTCAACCGTAGGGGCATCGATATCCATCATATTAAAGCTGAATTTATTGACTGTTTCAGTATCATTCGTTCCTACTGTTTTCGTTATCAAAACCACAGGTGAAACAGACATATTCACATCAGTTGTAATGCTACACTTATAATTTTCTTGAGGATTAGTTATAACACCTGAATAAGCATTGTTCGAACCATCTTCCGGCACACCGTCTGAGGTGTAATTCTCTCTAACCCAACATTCTAATGTTTTTGCTTTTACCTCACCCGCAGGGCCAAATTCAACATTAAGGGTACTTCCCGATATATGACTTTGGAAGTCAGTCGGTTTTACGATTGACAGAGCAACACCTTGACGTTGCACATTGATACTTTCTGACCGTTCGGAAACAGGCCTTTCTTGTTCAGAGCTATAGCGAACGTTATTATATACTTTGAATTCCAACTGATAGGCACCATCTTCCGTTAGATCTGCCTCTGTCAACCTAGCTTCCCAAAGGCCACCTTTCTGAGAAAATGAGATATTGTTGGTTTGTTCCCCATATTTATAAGTACCTTCAACTAGCGGGATCCCGCTCTCATCTTCAGCATCAATACTTATAATTACAGGTTCAACACGAGTAATTTGTATCTGGCCACCAGAAGAAACTGGCGTGCCATCTTCATATGTGAAAGTAACCGAGTTAATAGTGGGCTTTGAGTTTTGAACTTTAACCACATAATCTATGCTTGTCGTATTCCCTCTAATGTCGGAACCACCTAATCTGATAGTGCGAATCGCACTATCACCATCGTTTTCACCTCTTAAAGGAATCTTCATATCTTCACCAACTAAGGTGCTTGCATCAGAGGGGTTTTCTTTGAAAGTCCAATACTCTAATGTTTCATTGTTAACACCGTCTGATGATGGTGTTCCCCTATCATTTAAATCTTGGGCTGAAAGATTGAATACATAATCACCAAGATAGAAACTTTCCGGATCAAACGCATTTAACTTTAGTGATGGGCCTTCACGATCTAGCAGAACAGTTCTAATTTCTGTTTCAGATTCAAACCCATATTCGTCTAGGGCTTTGAGGTACAGGTTAGCCTTTCTGTCTTCGCCAATCACTATAGTGTCACTTTGCGTTTCTGTAATTTCGATATCAAAGGGCTGCGTTGGATCTTTGGGGTCAATTGAACGTATTGCAGCGTTTTGACCTTGTTGCCAAAGTTCAACCTTAGATACATCAGAGTCGTCAGATACTGATGTAAGCTTTACAGTAAATGCGGTACCAAGAACATAGCTTTCACCTGAATTAGTGTCTAAAACCCAAGGGTCAGCTAATTCAATTACTGGTCCCTTGTTGTCGACCAAGAATTCAAATTCACCACTGTGTGTTCCCGATGGAAAAGAACTGTCTGTTGCTGTTACGTAGAAGAAGTTTTTCTCATTATATTTAAATGCCTCCGCAACTAGTCTCACCTCTACGTTAGGCTGCATGCCTAATAGGTACGGCTCAGTACTCTCTTCAGGTTCTGTTTCGTAATGTTGCAAAGTGAAACGCCTGCCAGACTCTGACTTCATATCGACTTCAACCAAACTCCCTGGACTCAAGCTCCAAGTAATATCAGGTACCCAGCTAGTATTACCACCTAAGTGGTTAATAATTTTAGATCCGTTTACTACCGGACCTTTTGAATCAAGTAATACACTAAATTGAGGGGCATTGGTCGTCTGACGGTTAACTATATTAGACAAATTGTCTTCAGCACTCACATATACAGTCCAATTACCATCTTCTGGACTAAGAATGTCATCTTCTGCGCTACATTTGTCTCCAGAGCATAGTTTCACCTTAAAATATTTTTCTTCATTACTTGAAAAACGGTTCGGAGCATAACTATTGCTTTCGCCTGTGGCCGCGTTATAGAAAGTTAGGCCGCGCTTATCCAACTTATCCCCTACAGGATCATCAATTGTAAAAGTGAGTTCTTGGTTATAATTGGTGTTCAGGTAGACGTCCTCTTCGACCGGGTTATCGTCACCACCGATCGGGGGAGTGTAAGTGACCAAAGGATAATCATTATCGATATATAAGGTTTCTATATGGGGATCTTCCCCATTGTAACCATAGCTATTTCCATGCTCGTCCATTGCACTCGTTATAAGCTCAAACTTGTCAATACCTGTGAGATTTGACGACTCAGTATCAAGGGTAAATAGATACTCTTTTTTATAACTATCACCATCTGACTCTCGAATATTCAGGTCAATTGGGGTTCCCGTATTCGGTTCAGTTTTTTCATACCACATAGTAACAAATGATGGCTGACTGCCTTCTTCTACTACAATGCCAGATGGATCTTCCAAAAGAATCTGCGAATTTAAAACACCAGCAACATAATGTTTATTTCCAACCCATGTTTCTCTGCCATTTTCGATACTTAGCGAAGGTTGAGGCGGTGATATATCAATACTTTCGCGATCACCATCAATAATCAGTTCGCCGTCTAGGCTTGGGTTCGCCATTGATATTTGGTCGGCATATCTTTGTGCTAAGTTAGCTGCAACACGATACTTTTCAGTCATAATGTTATAGTACGATTGCGCTAAGTCATTACGGTAAGACGTTGAGCTAAATTCATATGAATCTAGAACTATTTTTTTACCCCCACTACCAATACCGTTAGCTTGGCCATCGTACTGCAAGTCATCATAAATAGCGGAAGCAAAATCAACAGAGTTACTTAGTAGCATATTGTTTACTTGGGTAATGTCGTAAATCGCTTCTACTAAAAACCTATGAATATAATTATTAGGTAGTTTTTCTGGAATAGCATCTTTCAACATTTCATTCGTCGCATACGAAACGATCGTTGGGTCGAAACCAAAGAATGAATCGCTTCCACCAGCGAGAGCATATTCTACGTCGTCTAAAATTCGTGCGGCATTCTCAGGAGTCTTGTTTCCAGCTTCAACTTGATTCCATTGAGAGTCAAACAGTCCGGTTTGGTATGTTGCTAGCTCGGTAATATAAAAAGTCTTAGAACCATTTAGTTTGAAGTAAGCTCCTATATTCGCGCTATTTAAGTTCACTTGTTCTGATTGTGTACCCGGATCACGTTCCCACTTGTAGTAATGCGGTTGTGTATTACCATCAATACCGATTAGCCGCACTCGCATAAAGTCGTAGTTAACTACATCGGTTGTTGTTTCACACCCAGCAACATCTAGTGCTTTATTTGTTCCATCACTTTCTAAGTGTTGAATCGTGGTACATCTTCCTAACGAGGTAAACTCCCCCTTCGAGTTTAACCCCTCCAATTGCACACTAGCCCCGATAAATGGAGTAACAATCGTCATTGTCGGTAAGTCGAAACTACTACGAAAATATACCTCTTGCTCAGCACTTTCATTTTCAGACTCGTCAATAGTTTGAATCACTAGTTTTTGACTGCTGTTCTCGGATGTAGAATCGAAGTTGTCACCAAGTATCTCTTTTACAAAAGGAACATAATAGATGACCTCATTTACGTGCCCTTCAGTATCAGAGATAGTTTCGTGGGGTATTTTAGCGGCAGAGGCTACGGTATCGGTCACCTTCTGAAGCGCGTAGTTGTTATCATTATTTGGGCTTACTAAATACTTAACAACTAGCTTAAGTTTGTCGGCACTAGATCCTAACCCCGTATCTCCATTGCCATCTGAAACTCTGACACGAACATATGGAATTTTGTTATCTTTGAGGTGGTTGACATTAAAGTCACTGAAATCAACACCTGGAATTGAGCTTAAAATCCCCTTACTCGCGTAAATGTAATCAATCTTCAAATAATCACGAGTGGATTGAACCGTTTCTGATGTGTAGGTATCTTGCGTATAAACATCTTCTTTAGATACTCGCTCCCCATCAACACTAACGTTGACATAATTCATTGGAGCATTCTTTGGATAGCTAATTACTTGCTCCGGAGCTTGATCATCCTTAGTTACTGTATGTGGCTCTATTCCTACATTCCCTTGCGTATCTGTCGCCGTAATTTCAAATGAAGTTGTTGATGATGAAAAGTCCGCTGCAGGATAGCTCTCTTCGAAGCTACAAGCGCTACCAAACTCAGCGTTCATCGGCTTACATTCTAAATTTTTAGGTAGTTCTCCATTGATTCTTACCGTCGTTGATTCGATATTTTGATAATCTTCTTTTATAATTCCTCTAAGAAAATAGTTATCATCTTTGCCATTGAAAGTATCTTCTGAAGTTACCTCAATTACTGGTGCATTGTTGTCCCATTCAAAGTTTATATACTGGCCAACATCTCGCCCTTGAACTAATTCGTTGCCTAAGACATCAGTCGTATAAAAAACCAAACGTGCCGCAGTGACATTTGAGAGTTCCGTATCCGAATCAACTTCTACCGCGTCAATGGCTTTTGTGTCTAAACTTACTTTAATACTTGTTTCTCTAAGACCAGATTCAAAGCCGTCGAACTCCAAGAAACAAAACTCACTACCCGCAGTATGTTCATCGTCACACTGACTCTCGAGAGACCAGACACCGTCCAGTTGGTATTCAAGGTACGCTGAAACACCTTGAACACCAATTTCATCATTGAGCTTAATATCCACTTTATCGAGACCTGCCAATACATCACTATCTGTTCTAGACACTGTAGGCGCTTCGGTATCAATTTCGGTTTCATCGCGAGGAGGGATCACACCGCCAGTACCGCTATTGGTGCCTTGGTCATTAATCTTACGGCTAAAATCAACATAGTCGTCTGCGTCTGTTCCTGAAATATTTAAGTTAGGATCATTGACGACAATTAGAACATGCTGTGCCAAATCGTTAGTGTAAATATCACTAGAGACTTTTTGTTGACCGAAGGTCAAAGGGGTTACCCCTCCCGACACAGTACTTATTTCCAGCCCATCAAGAAGACCATCGGCAATGACATCTCGATATTGGATATCAGCCAAATGCATCGATGTGTAAATATTACTCTGAGTATCACCGTATTTTTGAATTAGGTCGTACGAATAAGAAGAATAAGCGGTTAACAAAGCACCATATTGGTGACCGGATGTAGCAAAACTACTTTGACCACCTTTAGTAATGTCTATCGGAGTAGTTTCATTGACATCGAAACCATACATATCGTTAATGCTATTTAGTGATTCCGATATAGCAGTAGAGTCTGACACTCCCCTGCCTACTTTGTATTGAGTTAAGCCTGAAACAATGTTCGTCAAAGGGGTCAGCATTAAGTTTTGATCACGCCCTTCTTTGTAATTGAGCATGGCTTCTAAACGCAGTGTTTTGCCGTTACTGACAGACACTGTATTTTTCGTTAAGGGATCGGTATAACTGCCTTCTTTAGCTACGATGAAAAGTGGCATCGATGAAGATTCAAATTCAACCTTGTAGTCACCAAAAGCATCGGAAGTCGTACTTGCTAACTTCCTACCTAGGTTTCCATCCTTGTATTCAAACACCTCAATTTTCGCACCGCTCACAGGAGCGTCAAAAACGTTACCTGAGATGCTTCCGGTATTCCTTGCTGGCGGGGTGTTATCACCTCCACCTTCCCCACCGCCACATGCGCTTAAGATAAGCGACGTAACAATAAGACCTAATGTTGATTTCAGCGTATTTTTAGTGAACATAGTATTCTGGCAGAGTATATTTTGCCGCGATTATATTATCGTCTAAAATTTTCTCAACATGACATAATAACTACTTGCAAAGTACAATTTAGCTAAATCAAAAGGTGAAAGGTTTGTTTTTTATCACTCTAGAAACACACCCTATGCCTTTAGCCAGTCATTAAGAAGGAATGAACTAAAATAACATGCAAAAAAAACAAATAAATATTATGATCTAATTCTTATTTTTGTCCATTAACCGAATTTTATTGATGATTTATGTATTTGAAAATAAATAGCCATTTAAGTCGCCGCACCCTTTCCTTTGGCCTTTTGATGGTTTTTTTGATCGTTTCAACAGCCATATCGCTAAGCTACAACCATTCAAATACTGATAAAAAACAGACACCTAAAATAGCCAAACCCAAAAGCATTCATATTCCAACCCCAGCTCCGACATCTGAAATGGTTTCAGGGGTTGTGAAATACTCTTTTGTCAGTTCCATACTATCCTCTGGTTTGACGAACAATGAATTAAAATCACTATTGAGTCTATTAGGTGATAATTTTGACATTATTAAATCAGTTAACAACGGTGATAAGTTTTCAATAAAAACCCAACATGATGGTACAAACACAGAATATGTCAGTGCTTTTTACTATTTAGGCAGTGATATAGAATTTTTTGCTATGAGGGGGGCGGATGATAATATCTATAACGAAAATGGATATAAATTAAATAATGACTATGTATTCCCTCTTCCTAAGCATTATCGAGTAAGTTCATCATTCGATTTAAACAGGAAACACCCTATAACGAATCGAATTGCACCTCATTTTGGAACGGATTACGCGACACCTATTGGCACAGAGATTCATTCGTTGTCCGACGGTGTCGTTTTGAAGTCTCGATATAACCGTTTCGCAGGTAACTACCTAACCATAAAACACACTGATGGAAACTATGCGCGCTACCTTCATCTTTCAGAAAGACATGTCTTAGCTGGGGAATACATCACTAAAGGTCAGATAATCGGTCTTACTGGGAATTCAGGCCGAACAACTGGACCTCACTTGCATTTAGAGCTTTCGGTTGCTGGAGTACCAGTTAACTTCGAACAATATATCAACGCAGACAAAAGCTACAACGACCAATTTATATACATCGCTCAAGCAGAGCGTAAACAGCTAATAAAAAGCCTAGCTCAATCGATACAATCAAGCCAACCTCCAACATAGTGCTTTTCGGAGTAACATTTGATTTTATCTTTGAGGCAAACCAAGCAAATACTCGCATTATTTGTCTCCGAATAGGCGACTCAAATAACGCGTTCTCTCACTAACTCATTTCAAGTTGCTAGCATTTGAATCAAAGGCTTAGCCGCATAAGTACTGCGTTCTAAATTGTAACTTAATAGTCAATTTCAATTGAACTCTCAAGAATCTTTGCGCAAATGTCTTTTTCCGTAGTTCTTCTAGGCGATATAGCGCTTTACACGCCCTAGCGAACCCTTACAATGTGCAGCAAATATATTTATCAAGGTTTATCTCTATGTCTATTCAATGGTTTCCGGGTCAACTGAATTAAAATTCCAAGAACAACCAATAAATACCAAAATCAACACAAAATCAATCATTTAAATAGAGAAACCATCCCAGGACATTCCAGTAAATCCCACTCCAATTCAACATTTTGGTACCCCACCCGGTACCCCACCAGACTAGTTTGCTATACAATGGTCTCTATTTTCTCATCTATGTGATTATGATTATGGCTAAACGGATTACAGATACATCAATAAAAGCGCTCGTTATCAAAGACAAGGAATATACCTACACTGTTGAAGAGGGCTTACAGCTCCGTATTCGACCTAAACGCTCTAGTGCAGGAACTGGAACGAAAGCCTGGCAGTTTAAATATCGTCACCCTGTAACGCGAAAAGTAACCAAAATTTCGATGGGAACCTATCCTTCTTTACGACTGGCAGCCGCCAAATTAGAAGCAGCAGAGTATCGGAAACAAATTGCGGAAGGTTTAGACCCTAAGCGCCTTAAAGAAGATAAGAGAATTGAAGAGCTGCGTAAGCACAACGATAACTTTCTTGCTGTTGCAACGATGTGGTTTGAAAGAAAACGTAAATCTGTTAGCCCCTTTCATGCAGAACGAACCTGGAGAACATTGGAGAAATACGTATTCGACCATTTAGGCGCACTTCCCATAAGTGAGATCAGTCGACGTTATGCTATTGAAACACTGAGACCATTGGAAACCGACGGTAAACTATCAACTATTAAAAGAATTTGCCAAAGTCTAAATCAAATAATGGAATACGCTGTCGCAAGCGACGTCATAGCAGCTAATCCCCTAACAAAAATGATCCATTCGTTTGAGAAACACCAAGTTGAAAACATGCCCACTATACGCCCAGAGCTTTTAGGCGAATTTCTGTCTCGCTTGTCACAGAACGAAAACATCCAAGATAAAACCAAACTACTTCTACTGTGGCAGTTACATACCATCGCTCGCCCAAAAGAGGCGGCCAGAGCGCGCTGGAAGGATATTGATCTTAAAAATAATTGCTGGACTATACCTGCTGAAGAAATGAAGCGTAGGCGTGAACACAAAGTACCTCTAACCGAACAAGCAATAGATATTCTTAAATACATTAGAATTCAAAGTGAAAATAAGGAGTTCATCTTCCCGGGAGAACGAGACCCAAACAGTCATATAAGTATCTATACGGCCAATGCAGCTTTGAAGCGTAGTTTAGGGTTCAAAGATGAACTTGTAGCACATGGATTGAGGTCCATAGCTTCTACCGCGTTACATGAACAAGGGTACGATACGCTTCATATTGAGGCTTGCCTATCACACATGGACAAAAATACGACAAGAGCAAGTTATAACAGATCTGACTTTTTCGAAAAAAGGAAAGTGCTCATGCGCTGGTGGAGTGAGTATATAACGCAAGCGCATAGCAGCGATAGAATAACGTAAATGAGGTGGTTGAAATTTAATAACTCTAGTTAACTTTCGGGAGCACTCTCTATTTTAAAGAGGCCAAAACATAGAGAATAGCTGGAGTGACCCAACAACGTCTGCAGGTAAATTAAGCAACTATATAAGCGAGCTTAGGATGGTTCTGCCATATGGCAACTACTAATCTATGCCCGCAAACACATTTAATGTACGTAAAGAAAATGGGAAACAACTTCCTCTGAAAAACCAAAACTGTTTGAACGCTAGTCCAAAGGACAATAACTTAAGCAAACGAAACTAACGTGGGAAAATAATTCCGCACACCATTTTATTATGCCTTAAGGCTTGAGCGCAATGTTCAATATGCGTCCACACGTCAAATAGCATAGCATTAACAGGACAGAAACTCATGGTAGTACTTCTTGTTTCTTTGGCGAGAAGAGCATACCATTTTCAGCAGTTGGCTGCCTCTTCTACACCTTTTCATGAATGTCGCACTTATTATCTAAATCGGGTATAGAAGCTAGAAGACCAAGTGGATACCAAGAACACCGAACACAAATTATGGTAAAAAGAGACTTTGATTACTACCTATAAGTTACTGCACCGACAACTGCCATATTAAATAAATAATGGGTTGTCTCCAGTAAACAAAGAAAAACCGGCCTAAATTAGAACCTAAGTCTATTGAACACCCCACCAAAAATAAGTTCAATCAGTTAAGTGGAATGAGTCGTAGTCAATTCCACTTCTACTTGATAACCTCGTCAATGCAGAAAATTATATTATTATAACGTCATCTGATTCGCTTTAGACTTAAGTACTTTAATGCGATGGATAATTAACGTTCTCTTTTGTTTGTTTTTTATTTGTATATGACATAATTCAAGCGCAAGACCAAACACCATAGCAAAGTATACATAACCTTTATTAATATGAATTGCTAACCCTTCGGCCATCAACAATCCGCCTAAGAGAACCAAAAACAATAAAGCCAGTGTCTTAAACCCGGGATAACGCACAACCAAATTGTTTATTTTTTCCGCGGTCAAAATCATAAAAACAGCGGAAGTCAAAATAGCAGCTACCATAACAGGTATTTCAGACGTTAAACCAACAGCGGTTATAACTGAATCCATTGAAAAAACGGCATCTACCGCTACGATCTGAAGGAGTACTACAGCCAGTCCAGCCTTGGCACGAGTTGAGTAAGACGATGGTGTATGCTTCAACCATGACCAAAGTTCTTTACCACTTTTAACCAACAAGAATCCACCGCCCATAATCATAATTATATCTCGTCCGGTGAACGTTAAATCGGCTAAACTCAACAAAGGGTGAGTAAGAGACATCACCCAAGAAATAGAAAAGACCAAACCTATTCTGGTTAAAACGGCTAAACCGATCCCCAAATTACGTGCGGTTTTACGCTGCTCTACGGGAAGTCGCTCACACAGAACAGAAATGAAGACAACATTATCGACACCCAAAACGATTTCAAGAATCAGTAAGGTTGTAAATACTACCCAGATTTCGGGTTGTAGAAAGAGTTCTAACATTGTCTTGCCCTCTCAATAAAAGAAGACGATTGAATACAACGGCACCTAAAGGAGTCGTCCATAGAAATAAATTACCTCTTTGTTAACGGTTAAAAATTAATTTCTAATATCTTTTCGTTACGAATAATAGAAACAACCAGTAATAACTCAGCTAAATAATAGCTTATTCACGCACCTCGATTAAGACAATAAAAATCACAACACTTAGTCCAATGAAGACCCAATAGATCGACCTAATGATTTAAATCAACAACTTTGCCACAGAGCTACATAGGGGTCATAGAACCAATACGGCTCTCTTAATCTTAATCGCAGCGTGACAAGCTGTCGTGTAGTAAGTGCCATCACCAGACACCTCAAGGATGCTTCGGTGTGTTTGTTTAAGTAAGTTCGGGAGTGCTTCTCCATCTGTAACCGTCGATAAACTTAGCTTAGCTGCAATAATTTCATGAGTGTTTGTCTAGACTACAATATGAAGCTTTCGCTAAACTCTACGCTTGCCATCCATCCCGTGTTTTTGACTTTCCATTCGTCTTCGCCATAAACCTTAAGGCCAGTTGCATCAATGGTTAGGTGTTGGTATCGCTCCTCTCGTTTTAGTCTTAAATGAGACCTCAACTTGCTTTGTTCGATAAATCCTTGCAGAGATCTCAGTGGCATAGAAAACACTCGTTTCACTAAAAGCGTTGTCGTGATGGCCAAATCACTGTACCGACGTGATCTCCAGCGCTTATTCGGTTTACTTCGCGCCCACCTGATTATCACCTCTTCATCACTCCAAAAAGTCAGAATCGAATGAAGCTATTTATATTGTTGTTATTTGTGTAAGAAAGATAACTGATTTTCATCCTAAACCGACATGAGTAAATTAAATAATTCACAGACACCAATTAAGTCCGTATAATTATAAATACAAAGTCAACATGGGAATTAATGGTATAATGAAAAGCCATATTATTGAAATTCGCCACTTTATTACAGTAGCTCAACTAGGTAGTTTTACGCTTGCGGCCCAAGCTCTCGGTATGACAGGCTCAGCCTTAAGTAAAAGCGTTCTTCGACTAGAGAAGCAACTGGGTACAAAACTACTGCATAGAACGACTCGACGCATCGCATTAACCAATGATGGAGATTCTTATTTTGCAGATTGCCTTAAGGCAATGACGATTTTAGAGGAAGCTGAAAAGCGATTAAACAACCAACAATTACTGCCTTCTGGACGTGTTCGTCTCGACTTACCAGCTGTTCTCGGTAGAAGAGCAATTTTGCCCAAGTTGCTAGAATTAACGTCCAAGTTCGAGCAATTAGATTTATCAATCACCTTTAATGACCGTCCTACTGATTTAGTCAGCGACGGGATTGATCTTGCGATTCGAGTTGGCCACTTAGAAAACTCAGGCGATATTGTTGCGCGTAAAATTGGGGAGCAAAAAAGGGTGATATGCGCTTCACCCTCTTATTTAGCTACTCGAGAGCGTATTACCAAAAAAGAGGATCTCGCCCAACACGATTGCATCGTCGGTTGGCCTATAGGACAAAGGCATAGTTGGTTATTAAAGAATAAAAAAGGTATGAATGAATCGTTTCATATTGATGCCCGCCATGAAATAGCCGATTGCGAAGGTATCTTACAGTCAGCTTTATCTGGCACGGGTTTAGCGCAATTACCTGTCTGGCTAGTTCAAGAGCATATTGAGAAAGGACATTTATCCCCGGTATTGGAAAATATCTCAGGTGAAAGTTCACCAATAAGTGTAATTTGGCTTAAGACACCTTATATTTTACCAAAAATTAGAGTCATCATAGATGAACTCGTGGCTTTAGCGAGCTCTCACCCAAATATTTTCAATGCTTCATTAGACGAATAAACCACTCATTTTTAGTAAGAATAGTTGTACAACGTTATATATTTCTCTATCAAGCCCACTTACTGGTAACCCAAATAAAGTGGGCTCCCAATAGTATCCATAACTATTATCTCTTAAAATCTTATTAGCTGTCGTTTGATAGAGAAGCTGCGATCATTTTTTAATATTAAACAGGATTTTTCAATACAGTAATTTAGAGCCCCACATTCAGGCCTCAATTTTTACGTGTGACAATTTAATAAATGGTTTTCTGTGCTGATAAGAGCTTGGTGGTATAGTCATGCTCTTGATAAATAAAGTTCACTTCATTCGAGCATTGCTATTTATTAATATAACGATAGCTATACTTTTATGCCTCCCTCTATCTTGACATAGAAGTCTGAACTCGCGCCCAATCTATTTTCTCTTCTCCAATTGGAACTGGGAAAGATCAAAGCCGTCAATTAAGCTTAAGAAGTAACAGTATTAAATGGTATTTCCTTTATTCTTGAACATCAATCACCGACATTATGGCAGGAGCCTTATTAATATCAACACTTGGACCTGCATTGGCAGTTACAATCATAGTCTCGCCTAAATATTATTTAGCTAAAGAGATTAGTGGAATGAGTAATAATAATCCCATATACTTGAGTAAGTAAGGCTTTAGCTTTATTTTCATATTTTTATCGTGATTAATTTATATTTTCAATCATTAATTATTCAGATTTTCGTGTAGTTCTCTAATCTCAGAAAACAAAGAGACTGTAGTTTCCATACTATCTTGGTTAGTCACTACTGATATTATATCGTTACAAAAATTGTATTTTGACATGATCACGCCGCCCCGATGTGTCGAAAGGTCGTTTTCGATCTTACTATTTGTATCAATTAGCCCCCAATCAGCATTTCGATGACGTTGAAAAATTACCCACAAGTTTGCCCCTATATTTCTATCTAACAAACCATTTATACCATTTGATATAATAACAGTCCCTAAATCAAAATTGGTGGCATTACAAAAATATTGTCCACTTCCCAAAATTAACCCCATAAAATAAAATGTCAAATTATCCGTTATCTCTAGCGCTTTTTAACCATAATTCAACCTCTTTATACAAACTATCAATTGAGTCACAAATAACTGATGACTCGGATGTAACCCCCCAAAACTCGTTACTAAACACACTAATTACTGTAATAAAATACTCAGCAGTAAATATAATATCAAATTTATCCAAAGGTGAATTTAACCCATCCTTATCTCTATTAAGAGTTAATATTTCCTTATCAAAATTTACCCCTAATGCGTATCTATGAAAAATGTCTTTCACACGATCATCACTAATAATTAATGCTAATCTTTTAGCCACACTAGAGTTAAGACCGAGCAAAGTATCATGTTTTTTGGTGCTCTTAACTAAGTTTATACGTTGCTCTTCTACACTTGAACCTCCGTATATTTCAATTTGCCATTTTTTAATCTTCGATATCTCGTCAAATACTGAACTTAGAATAATAGAACTAGATACATACTTCTTCGAAAGAAAAAGTACGTAAGCTGACTCTATCAGTTCACCAACGTAAAAGATTGCCAAATTATACTCTTTACGACTTAAATGCTTCATAACACTAGCCATTATTTCCTAATAATAAACGTTCCAAAAAGATCCCACTAATTAAAAATTTCATATAAAAAAGTCAAACATTTCTTAATGAAAGATTAAAATTATTTATTTCATTAATAGGCATTGGCTTCCCAAAGACAAAACCTTGGAAATTAACCACACCCAAATCTAATAAAAATTTTAGGACTTTTTCATCTTCGATCCCTTCAGCAACTGTTTCAATATTTAACTCTTTATGCGTAAACTCGACAAGCCACTTTAAAACTTTTCTTTTTTTTTCACATTTTAAAATATCATTGGTTAAAAATCTATCCAACTTAATTACATTAATATTCTCAATATTAATTATTCTTTCTAAGGATGTATAATCTCTTCCAAAATCATCAAGAGCTAACCTTATAAAGGGAAATTCTGAGGTCAGGAAATTCATAACTTTATTTACTTTAGAAAAATCGTTTACTCTTGAGCTCTCTAATAATTCAAGATCCAAACTAGCACAATTAAAACCATCAAAAATTTTGTTTTCTGAAATTTTAAAAAATTCAAAAAAGGAAGGGTGTACATTTACACTGATGTTTTTATTTGAGAAACAACTCTCTTTTTTTAGGCTATCTCTTAACAACCTAATAATGAATATATCAAACTCATAGTTATCTTTACACTTTTCAAGTATATCAAGGGGAACATTATAAACCCCATTTTTTTTACAGCGTAACAAAGCCTCATAGCCGTATATGGAGAAAGTACCGTCCTTCTTAGCAGCTACCTTAGGTTGATAAAAAAAGACCAAGTCATTCATTATGATGAATGCACCTCTAAAAAAATTATCATAGTTGTACTTACAATAACCTATTAACTTCTTTGATAGAACTTAAAGAAATACAATTCTCTTAGTCCTAACAAGACCTAATTAGAGTTCAAAACTTGATACATAAAAAATGAACGTTTGAAATATTAACTTGCAAAGCCATAAACAACCATTTTGACAACATCGAAAACACTCCACCAAGTAATAAGGTTCCTATTCTAACCAGAGAAGTGGCACAAAGCGTTAACAGCAAGGCTGGTTTATAGATAACGGTAAGTCGCTGATCTAGTCAAGCTGAAGAGAAATAGCAGCTACATTATCAAAGTTTTTCGGTGGCTTGCTGAACAAGATTATCGTCCATTGTGAGCCTAGCAATCGAGACTGCACTAAAAGCAATCCAAACATGATAACCAACGATAGTGAGATAAATTATGAATCGTAAAGTAATTAATTAGGTAAGCTTAGAAAATAAAGTTTCGATCAAAAGAATGCCACTCTCCTTTGATCGGGCCATGCCTCCCACATCTGCACTTATGGTGGTTATTTCCTCTAAAAGTAAGAACCACCGGCATAGACGGTGGTTTTAAAAGCCAACAAAAAACTGATGCTATCGTTATACGTTTGTTTAAAATAATCTTTAGAAATCATACTTTGTACAAATAATAATCGACTTCTCATAGAGCAACAATAATTCTTTAGATACCTTCAATTAACTCTTTAACTGCATGTGCTACGTCATCTTTCCGCATTAAGCTCTCCCCCACTAGAAAACTATTAAAACCTGATTTTCTTAGTCTCAGGCAATCGTCATTAGTAAAAATACCACTTTCACTAACTAACAATTTATTTTTGGGCGTCATTTTTGACAAATGCTCACTAACGTTGAGGTTCACCTCAAAAGTTCTGAGGTTACGGTTGTTTATCCCTAACAGAGGAGACTCTAACAATAATGCTCGCTCCATTTCTTCTTGATTGTGAACTTCAATTAGTACGTCCATCCCAAGTTCAATAGCCAAACCTTCGAAATCTTTAACTTGCGAGTCACTCAAAACGGACATTATTAACAATATACAATCGCTTCCCCAAGCTCTAGATTCATATATCTGATAATAATCAAATATAAAATCTTTTCGCAACACAGGTAACTTGCAGGCTTGGCGCGCATGAGCCAAATAATCTAAAGAGCCTTGAAAACTTGGCGTGTCCGTCAGAACTGATAAGCAAGCAGCACCACCTACTTCGTAACCATCTGCTAATGTTGCCGGATTAAAATCTGACCGAATCAACCCTTTAGACGGACTGGCTTTTTTTATTTCTGCAATTAGACCAAACTTTCCTTGTTGTTCTTTGTTCATTAATGCTTTGACGAACCCACGCGTTGGTGGCTGGTCAAGAGCTATTTCCCTAACCTCTTTTTCTGGACGCGTTAATTTCGCGACCTTAATTTCTTCAAGCTTATAATTTTCTATCTTTTTAAGTATATCCATAATAACGTTTCCTTAATATAATCCATAGTAGTTTCCATATAAAAACCATTTTAACATAAAATCAAATCATCATTAGTTGTCATATGTACCGTAAGATGCTAATAAATATCAATTTAATAAAATAAAAAATAATCAACCAATCCTATTCTACCAATTGTGAATAAAGTTTAGAGTTATATTTACAAAATTTCTAATTATTCTTAATTCTATTCAGTAAGTTGGAGGGGGGGCATAAACAGTGGACCGAACCCTACCATATCAGTTAAATCAGACTCTATTGCTATTCTGGCCTGTTCGGAATGATATCGACCAGTAGAAATTATTATTCCTTTATATAAATCTCGAATAGCTATTTTAAACTCTATAGGGATTGCTGGGTCATCACCCGAATCAAATTCATCTATATGAATATAGACAACTCGCGATTTATTGAGAGATTTAACTGCTGATATATAAGTTTTTGCTGTATTTTTATCGACAGCTCCGTTTAGAGGTGCAAATGGAGCCAAGCGACCCCCTACACGGTCTTTTCCTATAGCACTAATAAGAGTATCAACAACCACATTCAAAAAAGCAGGCGATTCTCTGTAAAACCTTCATACTCATAAACGAAGGTATTGCCCTCTGATTCTATGAATTGATGAGCGAAATAGCCATTTTCTACATGTAGTTCGACACCATCAAAGCCAGACGTCATAGCAGTCAAAGCAACTTGTCGATACTTTTCAGCGATGTCGAAAATACTGTTTGTAGTTTCTTTTGGTATTGCTGCCCCGACAAACTCCTGATTACGATTTTTAGTATCAACAAAAACCTTAACACTATCTTTTTTGACTACGGAAGAAGTAATAGATTGTCCACCATCGATATTTTCGGGGTGACCACCGTACCATAATTGAGCGAAAATCACGCCACCACTTTTGTGAACTGAATCAGTGATTTTTTTCCATTCCATAATCTGTTCTTGAGTATCGAGAGCAGAAGGCAACGAATACTCTTGTTCTTTCGGATAAAACAGATTTCCCACAGCGATTCTCAATCCCGCAGATGAACGTCGAGAATAATATGTTGCCATCATATCGTTAACGAAGTTTCCGGATTTAGTGGCTTCAGAAAATGCTACAGGTGGCATAACGATACGATTTTTTAAAACAATTGAACCTAAATTAATAGGATGCAATAACACATCAACCATATCAATCCTTTCTTTTAATATCAAAAATTTAAATGCCTATTATTAAATTGACATAAAAAATAATTTTAAATGTACCATTTATATTCCAAGATAATTATAAATTATTTCATAATTATAGTATAAACACAAAGTCCCACCGAGACTCAATCAAAGTATTGAAAACCAGATAAAACCGGGTTAGCTTAACATGGACTTTTATAACTTACATAAACATATAAATATAAATATAGATAAATTGATAAAATCAATATTTCCCGACATCAAAAATATAGTTTAACTGAAATTTTTCTAAACAAGAAAAATAGCAGGGGAAAAGATTTAACATCATTATTTTTATAAATTGATAATCTTAATATTAACTGAAAGTAAATACCTGATTTTATAGTTTATTTGTTAAAATTTTTAGTAGTGGTTCTCACCAAGTCCACAACTGAGCATGTATTTCCACCTACTGTATTCTCAACCATTTTTAAATGATTTCAACATAATGGAGTATCTTCATGAAAACTAACAAGCAGATGTCTTTAACCGGCCGTGTAATATCAGGGATGGTTATAGGCGTCTTGACAGGATTTATAATTCGCACATTTTTTTCCTATAACGAGTTTATTGATTCCTATATTGTAAATGGACTATTCGAAGTCGGGGGGCAAATCTTCGTTGCTAGTTTAAAAATGTTAGTTGTACCACTAGTATTTGTTTCACTCGTTTGTGGTACTAGTTCCTTAAAAGACATATCTACATTAGGAAGAATGGGAGGGAAAACCTTAGTTTTCTATGTAGCAACAACTGCTATCGCGATTACACTCGCACTTACAATGGGCGTATTGTTTGAACCGGGATCCGGTGCCGATCTCACAGCTGCTAGTTCATTTAAATCGGTAGAAGCGCCGTCTTTAGGCCAAGTGATCATCGACATGTTTCCAACTAACCCAATAAGCGCCATGGCTGAGGGTAATACACTGCAAGTTATCGTATTTGCAGTCCTGTTTGGCATAGCCATTAGCATTTCAGGCCAACCTGGCAAACAAATTGCTGAATTATTTTCCAACTTAAATGAAGTAATAATGAAGTTGGTTGCTTTACTGATGAATCTAGCGCCATATGGTGTATTTTTCTTGATGGCAAAACTGTTCAGTGGCTTGGGTATTGGCGCAATACTCAATCTTGCTGAATACTTTTTAGTTCTAGCCGGAACCTTAATTTTACATGGTCTTGTAACGTATGGCTTAATGTTAAAAGGCTTTACAGGTTTGAATCCTGTTTTGTTTCTGCGAAAAATGGAAGATGCGATCATGTTTGCTTTTTCGACAGCATCATCTAATGCCACTATTCCGGTAACAATGGAAACTGCAAAACACCGCATGGGCGTAGCAAACCGAGTATCTTCCTTTACAATACCTTTAGGTGCAACTGTAAATATGGACGGTACTGCAATAATGCAGGGCGTTGCTACTGCATTTATAGCTCAAGCGTTTAATATTGATTTAACAATGGGCGATTATCTAATGGTAATCATGACTGCTACACTAGCATCTATTGGTACAGCCGGCGTTCCTGGTGTTGGGTTGGTCATGTTAGCAATGGTATTAAATCAAGTAGGTTTACCTTTAGAAGGAATAGCGCTAATTATGGGCGTTGACCGCCTTCTGGATATGATTCGTACAGCGGTAAATATTACAGGCGACAGCGCAGTAACAATTATTGTCGCAAAATCTGAAGGAGCATTAGACGAAGCTCGTTTCAATGATCCAACGGCAGGTTTAACTGAACACCCAATACGAAATAACTCCTAAATCATTCCTCGTTCTATTTCCAAAAAAAAAGCCTGGTAATAATATCAGGCTTCTAAAAACTAAGTTTAAATTCAATCTATATAAACGAGTGCATCCTATAAAATAAAACATAACTTCAAACCAATGAAAAATTACATGTTTCATACATAATATAAAAGCCTCTAATATATAGAAGGTCGAGTTTGATATGAATAATAAAAAAAATAAAGCTTCGTGATCATAAAAGAGAAATTAGTATTTTCAGGACCAGAATAATTGTTGTATATTCTGGAATAATCTTTCTCACTTTAATCTTAATTGGGAATTTATACAGGCTCCAAGTGATAAATTTTGAACGTTATAAAGCATTAGCTGATGGTAACAGAATAAAATTACTTCCTATTGCTCCTACACGTGGATTAATATATGATCGAAACGGTTCTTTACTTGCCGAAAATAAGATCACATATACTTTGACATTGATTCCAGAGCAAACAGTTGATGTAGAATTGATGCTACAAAGGCTTAGCAAATTCATAGTCCTAGATACAAAAAAAATCAATAACTTCAAACACCGCTTAAACAACAAACGTTCCTTTGAATCGGTGACGCTCTTAGAAAACATGAATGAAACAGAGGTCGCGAAGTTTTCGGTTCGTAAATATCAATTTCCCGGTTTATCTATCGAAGCCAGAAAAAAACGCTTTTATCCTCATGGTGAAGTCCTTACTCATGTGTTAGGTTATGTGGGAAGGATTAACAATAACGAATTGATAAAACTGGATAAAAAAGGTGTAGTGGCTAACTATCAAGCAACTAAAGTGATTGGGAAACTTGGTGTCGAACTATATTATGAACATTTACTTCACGGTAAAAAAGGGTACAGAGAAGTAGAAGTCACGAGCCAAGGCCGCATCGTTAGAACAATTAAATACATACCGGCATTACCAGGTAAAGATATCGTTCTAAACATCGACTTGGAACTACAAAATTACTTATTTCATCAACTAGCTCCGCATACAGGTAGTGCCATCCTACTAGACTCAAAAGACAACAGCGTATTAGCGATGGCATCAGCTCCTAGCTATGACCCAAATCTTTTTGTCGATGGGATATCTAATAAAAACTACCAAAAATTATTAGATGACCCTGCCCGTCCATTGATTAACCGAGCTACATTAGGCGTTTACCCTCCAGCTTCAACAATAAAACCTTTTATGGCCATCGCTGGTTTGCAAGAACGTGTAATTTCTAACAACACGATTCGCGATAATCATGGTAAATGGAAAATCCCGGGATCTGCACCAAACTCGAAAGTGTGGCGAGACTGGAACAGGTGGGGGCACGGTCCAGTAAACGTTACCGAAGCTATAGAAGAATCAGTCAATTCATTCTTTTACCAAACAGCATTTGATTTAGGTATAGACCGAATATCTTCTTGGATGAAACGGTTTGGTTTTGGTGAACCGACAGGAATCGACCTTTATGAAGAAAGTACCGCTAACCTCCCGACTCGAGAATGGAAACTGGATCGTTATCGTATCCCATGGTATCAAGGAGACACTATTCCAGTAGGAATTGGTCAAGGTTACTGGACCTCCACTCCTCTTCAGCTTGCGAAAGCTACATCCATCTTGGTTAATCGTGGCCAGGTTACAGCTCCACATTTACTTAAAGCAACGTTAAACCATGGAGAAAGTTTTAGTACACAAAAGATAATTGTACAGGCACCGATAAGAGTCATGAAGGAAGTGTCAAATAAAGTTTGGGATATTCCACTTAACGCAATGCGTCTGGTAAACCATGGTAGCCGTGGTAGCGCTAGAAATGCTTTCAAGCATGTAGAATATATAAGTGGTGGTAAATCCGGAACTGCACAAGTCTTCAATCTTGCGAAAGGCCAGGTTTATAACTCTAAAAAACTTGCGAGGAGCTTACATGACCAAGCGCTATATACTGCATTTGCACCGTACGAGTACCCACAGTATATCGCAACGGTCGTAATTGAAAATGGTAATGGCGGCTCTAAAGTAGGTGCGCCTTACATAAGAAAGTTATTAGATTTCGCTTTCGACAATCAGAAGAATGACGTTCAATAGATAGTGATAGTGATAAGTTGTTAATCGTCTATAGCTGTAGAAATAACGAAAAGCTATTTACTATCTTTCAATATGTATCGATGTTACTTTCTCTTAGTACGAACGTTCCTCCACCGATAAGCAGGGTGGAACAACAAATATTTGAGCTTTTTGTACCGACAAGTGTAAATACCCCCTTAGCAGAAATCTGATTTTAGTAGTTAGGGGGCTACATGAATTAGGGCATTAGTTTTTATGACAAAAATAATAGCCCGTATTCAAGTCCTAAGTGCGACACTTCGCCATTTAAGCAGCCATGCAAATTTCTTTGAATATAACCGCAAGTTGCTTAAAACCCAAACACTTCTCCGGCCTATAGTTAATCCTCGCTATAGCAAACAAGATAACATCATCGCCAACTTCTCTTATGTTTTTCCCTTTCGGAACATACTGACAAAGGAGTCCATTTGTATTTTCATTGGATCCACGCTCCAATGAACCGCATAGATGAGCAAAGTTAAATTCAGCGTCTAATGCTGTTGCTATCTCTTTGTGGTTCGCAAACTCACTACCGTTATCGGCGGTCAGGCAAGAACCTATTCTTGTTATCATGCACATTATTATTCTTAAACACTCAACCGCGATAATGTAAATTCTGAAAATTAAAAATCTATCGAGTGAAACGTTATTGCCCATGTCAATCAAACAACTCTAGAAAAAACTCGACATACTTCGATTATTATAAACGATACAAATATACTTACACCTACTGCGGCAGAAGAAACATCTTTGATTCGACCTATTTTAATATTTTGATTTAATTCAACAAAGTCACATAGTGCTTCTATGGCGGTATTAAACATTTCTGATACTGGACTAATACGGTCGCAATGAATACCAAACTAAAATCTAACCATTGACTGAAATAGAAAAACCCTATCATCAATATGATAAAAAGTGCTAATTTGTAAGCGACGGAAAAATCCATAAGGACAGCAAGACACCTCTAAGTTCTCTCCTAATTTTTCGAATCGGTTTAAACCTAGAGCCCCCTTATCTAATCTCATATATTCCCTTAAATAAGTTAAATAGATAATAAACCAGCCACTAATTCAAATATTATTGTTTGATATCAATTAGTTCACCTATTTCGAATTTTTATTATGAAACCAATCATCAAACAGCTTCGGTTAGTCGTTGAGTAACCAGGTACTATACCCAATCAACTTGAAGATGCTGGCTTGAACACCTGAAAATTATCATTTATTCGAGACGTCAAAGAGCTTGCGATCTCTGGAAGAGTCACGGTGCAAAATTCTCGATTGCTTCTCTGAATTCCCGTTTAGTTTTTAAATAAACGTTGTTCCTTGAATATTCGTTCATCACCTTCCAAAGCCGCTCGATTGGATTTAGATTTGGACTATAAGGTGGAAGGTAGTGAAGCTTAATATTCAAGACAAAAGCAGCATTTCTGACTAAATCACTACGATGGTACCCCGCACCATCTAAGATAATGTGGAGCTTGTGTTCCAATGGATAACGTTCTCTAATTTGGCAGAAAAATCGAACGATGCTTTCACTGTTTATGGTCTCGTAATCATTAATAATAGTGCCGCCAATGTCGTTAAGATTCAAAGCACCAATGAGGTTGAGACGACTTCGACTTCCCGTTGTTTCAACGGCTTTATCATGCCCTGTTCGTATCCAACCATGTGATATTTTGGTTGCTTGAGTAGGATGGACGGCATCAATGAATAAAATCGATTCATCTTTACTACAGCTTGCTTTGAGCGCTTCATAAGCCTCAATAAAAGCTTTCTGTTTGGTTTCATCGAATTTATGAGGTACGCCTTTGGGCATCTTGTAGCTGAAACCATTTTGGTGAAGCCACTTGTTCATCCCTGCAACACTATATTGCACTCGATAAACTGTGAAAACATGAGCAACAATCTCACGCGTATGATGATAGATGTGCACGGTTAGGTGTGTGATTAAACTTTGGGTTTGCTGCTGAGATAGGTAGTTTTTTGAGCCACCGTTTTCAGGCTTGAGCTTGTTCGATAGCGAGTAATCTTTGAGATGCTGTCTAACCGTTGTTTCATGGATAAGTAGTGCATCGGCAATTTCTTCAGGACTCCACCCGTTACTGGCATGAATAACAGCTTTGATACGGTCGCGAACTCGATCATCACGAGTTGTATCATGTTGGTTAATCAGCGTAAGCTTTTGTTCATTGGATAGAGTTATTTTCATGTCACCTAGCATGATCCTCATTTTGGCTAAAATCAAGCATCTTCAATGATCACGGGTATAGATCTTATTAACTCGTACCCAAATTTTACTAATCTAGTTTACCTAAACCTTTTAATCCCATCTAATACGAGTGCGAACAGTGATAACGTAATCAACAAATAAGTTGGTATTTCTTGTACTGTAATAGCGTCACCAATCAATAACCCAACAACAAAAATAAAAGCAGGCTCAACGTAACCAAGCAACCCAAAGACAGAAACTGACAATTTAGAGTAAGCGTACAGATAGCAAAGCATAGGTATTACAGATACGATACCTAAGCCAGCATAATATGCATAATTACCGACAGAAAGAGATAAAGAAAAGTCTAATGGATAGAGCAAGAAAAAACCGAACAAAGCCAATGGCATAAGGAATAGGTGATCTACAGCCAATCCAATATCGGTAGCTAATGGTATTGTTTTTCGGTGCATAAAATAAGCTGGGTAACCCAAAGCTATCACTAGTACCACCCAAGAGATTCCGTCGGATAAAGCATACGTATAAAGCGTACCCGACAGTGCGAGATAACACGCTAGCTTTTGATAAAAAGACAACGTTTCTCGATATACCAATCGACCAATTAAAACCATTACGATTGGCATCGTAAAATAGCCTAATGCAAGAGACAAAGTCTCTCCATTCACAGGCGCCCAAACAAACAACCAGTATTGCGGTGCAACCAAAAGTGCTGAAACACAGTATTTGGGCCACATTTTCCACACCTTTAAAGCTTGCAGTAGTAGGTGAGTTCTTTTGGAGATAAATAATAATAAGCAGAGTAACATTGTACTCCACAGTATACGCTGCACTGCTAACCAATGGCTTTCCCCCCCTGTAATCTCACTTGGGGGCAGTGGTGGTTGAAACTGGACATATACAGGTATGAATGCAAACAAAAATGAACAAAGAATAGATGCTATAATACCTTTGGTTTCTGCTGGCAAGGTTTTAATGTGGCACTTTAATGAAAAATAGAAACACGTCATGATTAATATGGCCTTTTTTACGGCGCTGCGTTCAAGAAAATACTAGTTTTTTAATTTATTGTTTTATTGGATCGTTATCAATCGAACGAACTAAAACATTAAAAATAAGTGCCACTTAGAAAATCTAAATAGTCCACGCATGCCAATTCATCTTAATTAAATTAATAAATGAGTGACTGACTGATTCTCACCCATTAAATCTATAGGTATATAAACCATTCACGCAATGCATTGCAAATAAAAAACCAACCTGGCTTATATTTTTTAATACCTTATTTAAATTAGCAATTTTTATTAAAACCAGTTTAAAATATCAACACAGAGTTATAAGAAAAATTTTCATTACAAATTTGTCTAGATATTTTTTCGGTTACCACTTTCATTCTCACTCCCATAAAATCATTACTAGTACCCTTACTACCATTTATCTTTTATTTCAAAGAATTGTTTAAAGAGCAGGCATCATAGTTCAAATCTAACCGTCAATTAAGACCACATAGAAATAAACACACAGTCCCCGCAGGACTTAATCATTAATAACAAAGTCAGACAAGTACACCCAACCTAAGCACCTGTTTTATATTGATTTGTTATATTTTAAACTGAAGTACCCTGGTAGAGAAGTGGTACAAAAAAATTAGATAGTATTTTAATTTTACATAAAAACCGCCTTGCCAAATGGGAGGAAATATGACACATTCCTCAAAGAAAACGGTATATACCATTACAATTCAGCTCCCAATTTTATTACGTAGCGAGATGACTTAACATCATGAAAAATGTTTAAAAAATATCAAACAATAGAAATATCTTTTACATTATACAAAGTAATCAGAGCTCACAATAGATTATCTAGAACAGAAGTTACACTTCCAACTAACAAGAAAAAATGATTAATGATGACTGAAAAAGGTGACGCCTTAAAGTTGAATATTTTTCCTGGTTTTAACTTTAAATTAAGTGAATGATTTATAAAAAGACACTTTTATTTTTTAACTTAATTTTACTTTTAAAAAAACTTACAGTGGCGTTGCGCCTAATACCTATTTTTTAATTAATACACCCCTTCAGCTAGAGTTCACGCTATAAAACCATATATAACAAGGAGCAGAAAATGAAACTACAGCAACTTCGTTACATTAATGAAATAAAAAAAAATGGGTATAACATATCTCTTACATCACATCAGCTATATACGTCTCAGCCCGGTATCAGTAAACAAGTTTCACTTTTAGAGGATGAACTGGGCGTGAAAATTTTTGATCGACAAGGTAAACACTTATCTGGTCCTACAAATGTCGGTAAGGAAATCCTAAACGAAGCCATTAAAATCTTAGAGATTGAGGATAGAATCAAGGCTATTTCATCCGAAGTTACATCCCCAAAAAAAGGGAAACTCAATATCTTTACAACTAACGCCATTGCAAATTTCATACTACCTAAAAGCGTCCGTTACTTACTGACAAGCTACCCAAATGTGTCTCTGCACATGTCGACAATCGAACCAAGTCATCTTAATAATTCCTTGCCGGCTGGACCC
The DNA here is from genome assembly GCF_041467655.1 of Vibrio sp. 10N.247.311.49. Taxonomy (NCBI): domain Bacteria; kingdom Pseudomonadati; phylum Pseudomonadota; class Gammaproteobacteria; order Vibrionales; family Vibrionaceae; genus Vibrio; species Vibrio sp. 10N.247.311.49. The sequence goes on along the minus strand of NZ_JBFSVA010000012.1, from coordinate 106,207 downwards.
GGTGATATTGCGATTGTGGCTCAGGATATTGAAGAGATGACAGGCCTAACGGTACTCCCAGTTTACAAGTGGTCATTGAGCTTAATTATCCCTTCTGAACATCCACTATCAAAGACACACACATTAACCCTTGAACAAATAGCAAAAGAAAAACTCATTAGCTATGAATTAAAATCAACAGGGCGAATCGCTATAGACAATACGTTTTCTCAACTAGGCCTAACCCCAGATTATATTGTCACAGCAATGGATGTAGAGGTAATAAAAGAATATGTCAGTAAAGGGGTCGGTATTGGTATCATAGCGTCAGTTGCTGCCCACTCAATAGATGATTCTTTTACCGTACGCTCATTAGAAGGATTTTTTCCCGATTGTTACGCATGGCTTTGTTTTGGTAAAAACGTGTATTTGCAGACATACATGTATGATTTTATCGAAAAGCTTGCACCACACCTCACAAAAGTAGTGATTGAACAAACCAAGCATATGACTAAGTCGGAAATAATAGATTGGTTTAAGACTGTCCCTCTACATACTTATAAGTAACAACCATTACCCTCTCAAGTCATTAAGAATGTGACACATAACCTCCAACTGTTTATTATATGCAAAAATTTGCACTACTATCTATTTTTTATGAGATATGTTCGTATTCAAGAAAATCTTAGATACGTTACTTCAACAACGTCTCATACGTTAAATTAGGAGCTCACCATGACTAAAGTTGCCATAATTACAGGATCTAGCCGCGGTATCGGGAAAAAAATTTCTCACTATTTCGCTCAGGAAGGATACTCTTTAATTTTAATGTCCTTGAATAAGCTGAATCTTGAACAGGCAAAAGTAGAAATAAACACACTCTTTCCATCGTGCAACGTAGAAGTAGTGCCTATCGATTTCAACGTCCCGTCCGAGGTAGAAGCAACAATCACATCAATCATCAAAAAAAATAAAAACATTGAGGTCATGGTCAATAGCGCTGGTATTTTGGCAGCAGGCAACACTAAACTACCTTTAGTCAAACTTTCTGAATTAATGAATGTAAACCTACTGTCTACCATCACTGCTTGTAATATCGTTGCAGAACAAATGAAAAAACAAAGGTTTGGAGAAATATATAACATCGGTTCCACTGCAGGTTTGACGCCAGTCCCCAAAATAGCCGCTTATGCAGCTTCAAAAGCGGCCATTGTCAGTTATAGCGAGTCGCTCTATCATGAGCTTCTCCCATTTGGTGTAAAAGTTTGTTGTTTATGCCCAAGTGTCGTAAACACAGACATGACTAACGATGGTCGAATTGATAATAAATTAAAAATTGAAACTCAAGATTTAACAAAAGCACTCGATTTTATTCGAAGCTTATCTTCTGCGGCAGCCGTAAGCACACTCTCCATACGCTGTCGTATCATAGACTTAGAGTAATAAAGAACGTTCAGAGAAACTCTAACACCTTTAATACCATACTTAACATCACTGTAGTGGTCTATAACGGCCATCGTTCGACTATAAAAAGTTAGAGTAACCTGGGAGGTCTACACCAATATTCCTAGACACTGAATTAAGTGATCACTAACGACTTAAACAACGACGTCTAAGGAAACTAGAATCCTTAAATTAAAAGGAGATGCAACAAAACTAGCAGAGAAAGTGAGAAGGGCTGTGGCAACAAGACAGCTTTATTTACATGAATATCAAATCGACGCTTGGTGAAAGAATTCGAAGGAAGACTCTAAACTAATCAGCAAGAGCGAGGAGCTAGCAGCAGATGCTGCCAAGCTCAAACGGCAGCTAATCGAATGGGCAGAAGAACTAGAAACTGGACAAAGAGCCACCACCATCCTCGAAAAACTCTAAAGTAAGGTATCGGTTAATGCGGGGGTCTCTCCTACTGGAGCAGATTAAAACCAATAGCTTCTAAATGACTGACCTATGAAATAGGCCAATCATCATACTTATATTTACTCATCACGTATTGATGATTACATGAAGTTAGACTGATAGTAACGAGTTACTCGACCACATATTTTTATTAAGCGGAAAAGCCACCGTCGATCATCAAATCAGCACCAGTGATGTAACCCGCTTCTGAGCTAGCGACGAATGCTACTAAGCTAGCAATCTCCTCCACTTGACCATAACGACCAAGTGCACCGATAGCTTTTACAGGCTCTGAAGTATCGCCATTGTCTGGGTTTAAGTCAGTATCGACCGGACCAGGTAAAATGTTGTTGACCGTAATACCTCTAGGGCCGAGATCGCGAGAGAGACCTTTGGCCAATCCGGTTAGTGCAGACTTGCTCATTCCATATATAGAACCGCCAGCAAAAGGAATACGCTGAGCATTAGTACTACTGATATTAATTATTCTGCCATGATTATTCATATGCTTCGAGGCTTCATGAATAGCTACAAATACACTTCGTACGTTAGTATTGATGGTCTTGTCCCAATCATCCATCGTCAAATTTTCTATATTATCCCAGATAAGCGTACCTGAATTGTTTACGACAACATCAATCTTACCAAGTTGCTTGATGGTTTCACTGATTGCATTTCTGATATCTTCCGGCTTCGTGCTATCCGCTTTTATCGCGATAACTTTACCACCTTTTGAAATTAAGCTATCAGCAAGGTCTTTTGCTTTACCCTGGGATGACACAAACGTAAAAGCAACAGACGCGCCCTCTAAAGCCAATCTCTCAACAATCGCAGCACCAATACCGCGACTGCCGCCTTGGATAAATGCAACCTTACCTTTAAATCTATTTAAGTTGTTCATTATGTTTGCCTTAATTAAAAGTAGTCAATGTGAATCATCTTTTTAATGTCTGCATCATAACCGATTAAATCTCAATTATTAAGTCCTTAAAGTTAAAATCAAAAAGTCCCTATAGGAACTAATTGTAAATACAAAGTCAGCTTATAGAAGTTTGTCACTTGGTTATCGTAGCGAAGTTAAGCAATTTTGCCCAAGTTACTAGAATTAACATCCAAGTTCGAGTCATTCGATTTATCGCTCACCTTTAATCGTCGCCCTACTGATTTTATCAGTAACGGGGTGCTCCTGTGACTCGAGCTAGCTACTTAGATAAGAGCATTAGGAAAGGAGCGATCATTTTTATCTAGATAAAAACGCCTTACATTCTACCTAAAATAAGAGTAAATCAGATATTTTAGGTGTCATTGTTTTTAGTTAGATCAACGATATTGAGGCCACTATCAAAGTTTGATAGTGGCCTCAATCATCATAAAACCTACATACTAGCTAACAATATTTACATTTGTCTTAGGTATCGCGCAGCAAGCTAGGGCCATTCCTTTCGCCTTATCACTGTCTTCAATTCCTGGGGCATCGGGCTGGTAAACCTCTCCTGATTTCACAGTGACTTTGCAGGCGCCGCAGAAACCAGCTCTGCAGTTATTCGAAATAGAAAGCCCTGCTGCTTCAGCTTGCTCCAGAACGGTGCGCTGGTTGCTTCCTTCAAACACGACACCATCAAGGTTGATTTGAACCCTTTTCTCGCTCCCGTCCGCCACTCTTGCAACGCCAAATGTCTCTTGATGGTACTGTTCTTCGGGCAGCCCACTCTCTATCATCAAGCGCTTTACACTCTCCATGAAACCACTAGGACCACATACAAAAACTTGACGTTTGTGAAACTCTGAAATTTGATTTAAATGAGTACGACTAAAATGCCCCTTTTCGCCTAGCCAATCAGTTGATGGCTCGCTAAGGGCTAGAGTCACAGTGACATTGGCGTGTTGTTTTTCTAGCATAAGGAGCTCTTCCATGAATGGAATATCCGCTTTCGTCAAACATTGATGATAAAACGCAATATCACGCGTGTCTCGTTGGTCTGTCAAATACCGAAGCATAGCGATCATGGGCGTCACACCGCTACCGGCAGAAAGCAGCAACAGCGGCTCATTCGATTCTTTAGTAATATGAAAAGTGCCTTTGGGTTGATCCGCAATAATGGTATGGCCAACTTGTAAGTGGTTGAACAACCAGTTGGAAACTTCACCACCATGGACTCGTTTCACTGAAATCGACAAACGTTCTGGCCGAGAGGGGCTAGATGACAGCGTATACATTCGTTTGGTCAGTTTGCCATTAATCATGAGCTCAATAGGAAGATGTTGCCCCGCTTTATACTCAGGCACCATGCCGCTTTTGGGCTCAAACCAAAATGTCTCGAAACTTCTTGCCACTGATTCTCTTTCAACGCAAATCAACTCTTGTTTTTTGGCATCGAGATCTTCATAAAACTCCTTGGATTTATACTCAAGTACTTCGATAGCATCATTGATGGAGACAACACCTTCGTTTTTCGCTACAAGGTTTTGCCCGAAAAATATTTTGCCTTGCTCGTTGGCTCTAAAGCGCGAAAAGGTCGTCAATGGCTCTTTACTGTTCCTAAACTCTCCATTTTCCAGATCAAGTGTCGTTAAAATGCACCGCTCACACGGCTCTACAATTTCAAATTCGACATCACCTATTTTGATACGCTTCCATGAGTCTTCGATAAAAGGTTCGTCTGATTGCACCACCAGGTTGGTACGAAACTGTTCCATGGTGTGAACTTCGCTGCTGCGTCTATTTAGCTCCGCTAATGAGCCAGAGCTAATAAGCAAAACAGGAAATCCGTCGGCAAAGCTCACATTATGACCAAGATTTTCTTTCACACGCTTAGATTGCTCGCCAGTAAACAGTAACTCAACTCGCTTCCCAATTACTTGGCTAAACCAGTCATTCGCTTCATCGGTTGTTGTGTAGGCTGAAAAGCTGTCCCTCCAAACACTGGCATCTGTCGCCTGCATTTTGAAGGTAGAGTAGTGTAATTTTAGTGCCGCCAGCCCAGGGTAAGAAAAAATGACACCGGTTGGCATTAGACTAGAACTCACCTTCACCATATTTGGATACTGGCGCGCCGTCACCATGGTTGGGTATTTAGCCGAGGCGGAGACATCATCACCAGTTAACGCCAACATAAAGCGACGATCAAAAACAAGGCCTTGCTTTTCGACCCATGAAGAAGAGAGAGAAAGCCCGCCAATGGATTTGACTGGATAGATATTAACTTGGGAAAGTACGGTAGGATTTACCACAATGTCACCCTTTATTATTGTGTTGACTTATTGAACCGAAAGGAACTGTTTTAACGACCTAACAAGGCAGATGGTTTATCTTGTCGCTACGAAGATTACCTCGCGGACTTAAGCATGAAGCGCATCGAAACCAACGCATTCAATACCATTTTTTCTTAGCCAGAGAGAAAACTCATCGCTGGTTAAAATCTTCCACTCTTCAACACGAGCATGAGCATAGCTAGAGATTTCCTCTAGCTCTTCAGTTAGCGTCCTTGCTGGGTGGCACATTAATTCAATCGTACTGTTAGGCATGCTGTCTTGATAAGCCAGCAATACTGCTTTGAGGTATTCAATATTGACACCTTCAGCATGAAAGCCCATATCAAACGCATCTGGGGTAGGAACCGACAGTAAACTTTGACCCTGTATAAAGCTATCAATACGCCTAACTGGAAGACCTATTTCATTCGCTGCCTGCGTGAAACCTATCTTAAGAGGACGGTAGGCACCAGCAAAATGGTGGCTATCGATATGATTAATATTAAATCCCGCGTCTAAAGCCGCTTGATATTGCGCCATACACTCTCTAAAGACTTCATCAGAAGACACATCAGATTTATTAAACAGGGCCTTTCTATCAAAAAAATGACCATTCTCGTCAACCAGTGTTGGAATTAATTTAGGGGACGATATTGATTTACCTGATGTCACTGTAAAATGCAGTCCAACTTCATGAATAAGACCACGCTGATAGAGTTGTGACGCGTGAGATACACCAGGTTGGTTCATCATTATGGTGGTCGATTTTACGGTCCCGGCGCGAAAACAATCAGCGATACCCAAGTTTACAGATTCCGTCAGACCGAAATCATCAGCGTTTAATATAAGTTTCATCGTATCTTGTCCAATTTATAAATAATCAATTCTTGTAACGTATCTATAAGACCCGACGTCTATTTTAAACATCTCACACAACAACTTTGCGTTTGTTGATTGAGTAAAATTTAACACTTCGCCCATGACCCATTACAAAAATTACTCTATAATAGCTAAAAGCTTCTGACAAACGAACAAAACTTCAATATAAATTAACTAGAGTAATGCATGAACTTAGTGACCAATCAACAACAACAGCTTTCTCTTCTTCATACTTTTAGCGTTGCAGCGCGCCACTTGAGTTTTACCCAAGCAGCAGAGGAGCTCTTTATTACTCAAAGCGGAGTCAGTCAGAGAATAAAAAAACTGGAAATACAGCTTCAATTCAATCTGTTTATTCGAAAGACCCGAAAGCTAGAGCTCACCCCAGAGGGGCAAAGAGTTCTGAGTGTTTTAAACTCATCATTTGAGTCCATATTTTCCACCCTCTCTGACATTCAAACCGGAGAGCTGACTGGTAGCTTACATATAGCCACATCACCTTATTTCGCCTCTGCTTGGCTGATCCCGAGACTCCCCTCACTTCGTCAGCAATACCCACACTTAAGCATCAAGCTGCAAACCAAACAAAACCAATCTGATTTTGAATTTGAGCCATACGATGTAGCTATTTTTTATAGTAAAGGAGAATACCCAAATCACTACAGTGAGCGTTTATTTTCTGGAAAGAGAACACCTGTGTGCAGTGCTGACTACGCCGAGGAGCATTGTCTTAACAATGGAATCAATACTCTATCAGACGTTAATTTTATCCATAGAGGGGATACAAGTGCGTGGCAGTATTGGTTAGATGAGATAAGTGTAGGCATCGACTGCGAAAAGCGATGTGATTTCTATAGTGATAACAGACTGGCGATGGAAGCAGCGGAATTATCACTCGGTGTGTTTCTTGCTCGATTAGAATTTGCGCTGCCTTTAATTCAAGCGGGTAAGTTAGTCGCGCCATTTCCACATATTGAATCAGGAAAAGGCTACGATTTGGTTTGCCCTAAAGGAATGGAAACCAGAGCGAAGTTCCAAGCGTTTTCTCGCTGGGTACATTCTGAGATAGACAACGGATAAAGAGTTCTCGTTATATTGCTACATAACCGAGTACAAATTATAAGCAGTTCAAATATAAAAATACCCTAGAGTGGCTCTAGGGTACGAATTAACAATGATAGGCAATCTACGACAGTAATCAAGACTGCATTGTCAACAAAACTTAGCTCTCGTTTTGTAAGTTATTTTTTGTTAAAAAAATCAATAACTAGATCTTCAACCTGGACTGGACACTCCTCCATCAACCAGTGACCACATGACTCCAACACATGACCTTGAACATCATTAGCATATTCTTTCATTTGATTAAATTGAGTCGCTCCTAAACTGCCTTGACCATTACCTGATATCGTCAGAATCGGCATTTTCAACAAGTTATTCTCTGATAGATTGTCATTTTGAATCACAGATTCAGGAAGTGCTCTGTAATACTCAAAAGCAGCGTTTAGAGTTTGAGGTTTTTTATAAGATTCCGCATACATACCGAACAGTTCATCTGAAAATGCATTCTTATTCTCTGCATGCTCAAGAATGAAGTGCTTAAAAAACTTATCTTCATTGCCTGATATAAGTGATTCAGCCAATTCGTTTTTCGCAGAGAAAAAGCTAAAGTGCCACGCGGTCGACTCTCCCTGAGGAGTATAAGCTGGGAACGTGTATATTAAGTCGCTTGGTACGATGGTCTCCAGTAGAGCGACCTTATCAATATCATTCTGATGTTGAGCTAGCATAGGATATGTGACCCAGCCACCAATATCATGAGCTATGACATTGAATTTATCATCCGGGCTAAAGGTCTTAGCTAAAGAATGGATATAAGGTGATACGTCCTGCCCTGTATAAGTGGAGTCTAGCGGCTCAGATAAACCAAGACCTGGAAGATCCATAGCAATAACTTGGTAATCTTCTGCTAATTTAGGCATTAACTGGTGCCATTCGTACCATGACTGAGCAAAGCCATGGACCATTACCAATAAAGGCCCTTCCCCTCCAATTACATAATGAAGCTTCACTCCGTTAACTTCTTTAAAGCTGCTTTCAAAACCAGAAGGAATTGGAAACTCACTGTCCGCTTGACTCTGCTCATTACCCGCAAAAGCCATTGAGGAAAGTAAAATGCCCGATGCGACTAAAAGTGTTTTCTTCCATTTTTTCATAAAGTTAAATCATCTCATAACGTGTTAAGTCGATATGCACTTAAAGTTAATGGCATACCGAAGCAGGGCGCAAAATGTGTCATGATGTTTCAGAGCAGTCAACAGGACATTTCTTAACAAATTAGAGTAACGCCTTCATTTCGCGCACTAATCCTCCCAACAGCCACCAAAGAAAAATTGAATATAAAAAACATTAAAAACAATAACTTAACTAGTTTCATTCTATTTCTGATTTGGCGACCGATACCTCTAAATAACACATTAAGTCCCAATTGGAATATCTATTAATAAACATTAAGACTTAATTGAATTCATTTTATCCGTTATTATGCTGTCCAAGTTGATAATTAAATTTAAACGACTACAGATATCTTTTGGTGAGATTTAAGGTTCCATGTGACAACGAATAAACCCAACTGCCGCTTCTGTCATAAGAGTGACAGTGTCATAAAGCATGGTTATGGCCCCAATGGCCATCAACGATTTCGCTGTCTTGCTTGCCGCCGTACCTTTCAAGTGAATTATTGTTACGAGGCCTGCAAACCAGGAATTCGAAATAGGATTATTGAAATGACCGCACAAAACCATGGAAAGCGAGAAACCAGTCGTCATTTACACGTTGCCTACAACACAGTTCTAAGCACATGTCATCGGGTAAGAAAAAAGTCTCCACCCTTTGATAATACGAATTCTGATACGTTGCCGAATTCAATCACATTGAAAACGGCATTTTTATTGGATAAAAAACAACATTTTTGTGCCACTTTTCCAACACTTGGACTTAGGGCTCTAACAACAACCAATATCGACGGTACGTAATTACCGCATATTAATAATTTGAGTTGAAACAATGAAAAAACAAAGCTTGTTTATCTTTGCTCTATCTTTAGCCGTTTTTGGCGTTATCACGACAGAGCTTGGTATTATTGGTCTCCTTCCACAAGTCATGAAAGACTTCAATATTGATGTACAAGAAGCTGGTCTATTAGTCAGTGTCTACGCTATTGTCGTCGCGGTGAGTGGCCCCTTTATTACGTTAATGATGTCTGGATGGAATAGAAAGCATGTTCTAGTCGGCATTTTGTCTCTATTCGTTGTCTCTAACCTTGTGTACGCTATGACGCAAGATTACACAACCATGATGATATTTCGCGTTCTACCGGCGTTAGTACATGCTGTATTCTTTTCTGTCGCTTTAGTGGTTGTCACATCAATGGTTCCAGTTGAAGAACAAAGCAACGCCGCTGCTAAAGTTTTTGGTGGAGTAGCCGTAGGATTAGTCTTTGGTATTCCGATTAGTGCTTTTCTTGCTGAAGAATATTCTCTCGCTTATGCCTTTTACTTTGGTTTAGCCGCTTGCGCCATTGCGTTAGTGAGTGTGATGTTCTTGATGGAAAGTGCTCCCGTTAAGGAAAAAATGTCATTCGGCTCTCAAGTAACTATCTTACGCAGCAAATCAATGTGGTTGTCATTATTCACCGTTATATTCATCTTTGCAGCGATGTTTTCTTCGTACAGTTTTATTACTCAATACTTAAGTACTGTAACGAATATGAACGGTACGTGGATTAGTGCAATGCTGATGGTGTTTGGTATCTTTGGTATCTTTGGAAACTTCATTTTTGGTAAGCTACTCAGTAAAAATATTCTTAAAACAGTGATGCTGTACCCTATAATATTCGGTCTTACCTTCATAATTGTTTACTTCATGGGGTTCTCATTCTACTTTATGATCGGCATGGTCGCGTTTTGGGGTGCAGTGCATTCTGCAGGATTGATCGTGAGCCAGACATGGATAATGGAAAATGCAGGTGATTCAAAAGTATTTGCAAATAGCCTCTTTGTGTCTTTTTCTAACTTAGGAATTACTCTTGGCTCAGTTATCGCGGGATGGTTTATCTCTCAATTCGGCGTAGAAAATCTATTTTTATCAAGCTTAGTCTTTACGATGTTAGCATTAGTTAGCATCTTACTTAACCAGAAGAAAAGTTCAGATCTCAAACTTTCAAAAGTGAATTAGTCTATGAAAATGCGGCTTTCGTGACTAGAGCCTTAATCACGAAAGCCTGCATTATTTTTGAGTTTCCATCCCCCAAACAGCTGTTCAGATCGTAGGGGCTTGTTTATTTCTCCTGAATTACGTACAAAGCCCTTTCAAGATCCTATCTTCACCACCGTTTATGTTTTTTCATCTGTGACATAACGTTTGAAAGCCTAACTAATTGATGTTAAACATGCGGCTTAAAAAATAACAACAAAGATCCTTCAATGGATCTGCTCTTTTGCCTACTGGCTAGGACCTCTATGACAGAAAACACTCAACACCTTCAACGCTCCTCGATTGAGTTACACGAGTTTACACGTACCGACATCTGGAGCGGCTTCACCCAACTTTTGCCTCTCTCTATGTTTGTGATCGTATTTGGTTTCGCATTCGGTGTCGCTGCAGTACAAACTGGACTGAATTCTTTTCCAACTATGTTAATGAGCACACTTGTTTTTGCAGGTGCTTCACAGTTTGCTACGTTGGATATGTGGGGAGCAGAAGTCCCCCTTATTCCAGTTCTTATTACCGTATTTGCGATCAATGCTCGCCACCTTTTGATGGGGGCCACGCTATATCCTTAGTTACGTCAACTCCCCCCGACAAAACGATATGGTGTGATGTTGATAGCTTCGGACGCAAACTGGGCAATGGCACTCCATGCCTTTGGAAGGAAGGAACCCGGTTTTGGATTGCTCGTTGGCGGTGGTTTAGCACTTTGGTTATTTTGGATCATCGGCACTTGGGTTGGCATTTACTTTGGCAGCGTAATCCAAGATCCAGTGGGGCTTGGGCTCGATATGGTTATGGGCTGCTTTTTACTTTCCATGGTCGTCGTTGGGCCTAAAAACTCAAGAATCTTTATTATTTGGGCCACAGCAGCGGCATCTTCAATATTGGCATATTGGTATTTACCTGAAAACAGCCATGTTGTTGTTGGTGCTATTTCTGGTGGGGTGTTGGGTGCTTGTTGGAAGGAGAAGAAATCATGAGTATTGAAACAAATGTTGGTGGTACTTTATTGATAATCATTGCAATGGCATTGGTCACATTAGCTACACGCTGGGGTGGTGTATATGTCATGTCATTTGTTCCAATTAGCGAGCGTGTTCAACGTTTTATTACAGCGATGTCAGGTTCTGTATTAGTCGCCCTTCTCACACCTCTTGCCGTAGAAGGTGACAACGGAGCTAGAGCTGCACTCTTTTCTACAGCTGTCGTCATGTTCGTCATCAAAAAACCTCTACCAGCAATCGCAGCAGGAATCATTGCCGCGGCGGCAGTACGATCTTTGTAGCCATTACCACTACTACGAAACTCCCCAAATAGCTAAACCACATCTGCGCCTTGGTCACATCTTTCGATGCTATCAAGGCTTACCCAATACCTGAAAGTGACGGATATAAACCAAGTGATCTGCACCAGTCTGACTGGTGCAGATCAGTATGACGGTTGTTCATTATTGTTACAACCCAATAGAGATAGAGTGGTCAAAGAAATAAAAATAATTTTGTTAAAAAAGCTCATAATCTAATCGCCTATACATAACAATTCCATTACAGTAGCGACATGATACTTGTCTGAAACTTCTCGAGCAAGTGAGTCTACCCCTGCTTTTCCAGTTGGTTATTACAATCCACATCACCCACATCAATATAACAATGGATTTACACAGAATTAGTCAAGTCTATAACCCCATCGGCCACTGCAATACGTATACCCAAACTAGTAGTAAGGTCGTCCACACCAACAAAAACGCCAAGCTAAAAGGCAACATTAATGACATCAGGGTACCTAATTTAGCCTCCTTATCGTAATCTTGTGCGGCCGCTAAAATTAACCCGAGATAGCCAAACAGTGGGCTAATAATGTTGGTGACTGAGTCTCCAATCCGAAACGCCGCCTGTGTCACTTCTAGTGGAATGCCGACATAGAACAATGAAGGGATCAATACGGGCGCTATCATGCTCCATTGAACAATCGGAGATCCCATAAAGATATTCAGAAAGGCACACAAAATAACGACCAATAAGAGAATTATTGCTGGATGTAGTTGTACCTCTGTCACTAAGCTACTCATCGACATGGCTAATACACCCGACAACTGGCTGAGCTTGAAGAGGTAGATCATCTGCGACGCAACAAAGATGATCAGTAAAAACACTCCAAGTTGGCTCATGCTTTTTTGACAAGCATTCAGCAGATCGCGCTCGCACTTGAAGCTTCCAGAGAGGTAGCCATAGGCTAATCCACTTAAACCAAATGTAACGGCAATAATAATAGGTAGTCCACGCATCACTTCGCTGCGTCCTAAAGGTTGGCCTTCGTATGGGGCTAGCCAGCCGTTGGGTAGGACGGTTGAAAGTACAACAAACACGGCAACCATGACGAATACAACGGCTGCGGCCCACATGGCTTTGTCATTATTGGCAGCTTTGTTGTTATCGAAATCATAGCTGTCAGTGAACCTTTGTTCAGGCGTAGCATAATGGCATGCGAATCGACTTTGACGCTTTTCAACGATATTAATCGAAACAAACGAGCCTACTAAAACGAGAGCGAATACGCTGGCACTCATAAAAAAATAGTTAGCCAGAGGGCTGACGATAATAGTCGGATCAATCAGTTGAGCAGCAGAGGTCGTGATGCCTGCAATCACAACGTCATAAGTGGTTAAGAATACGGTGGCGTGAGTTCCCCCTGCTACCCCCGCAAATGCGGTGGCAAGCCCAGCAAGCGGCGGGCGATTGGCGGCTTGGTATGCTCGACAAGCCAAGGGGATGAGTACAATATAGCCTACAGAACCGACGACATTCGATAAAATGCCCAAGATCATGATGCTTACTGTCAGCTGCCACTTGCCGGTTTTACTGACTAACCGCTGAACGGAGTAACTGATGAGGCCAGAAGAGTCCGCCAAGCCAATTCCAATGGTGGCAATAATGACGACGCCTAATGGTGGGAAGCTGATGAACTCTTTGACGCTGCCACCGAGCCAAGTTCTTACCGCCTCTAAAGACAACAGGTTGTTGACGTGTTCAATGTTTCCACCGGGCAGTGTGTAAGAGACTTGGGCGTTGGACGTGAAGAATGAGGTTACTATGATTATCAACGACAACCATAGAAACAAGAAGACAGGATGGGGAAGTTTATTTCCCCATCGCTCTAACTTATCAAAAAATGTATTTGGCATCAGGTTAGAAAGCGTAATTCAAGCCAGCGTAATACGTTCGGCCTTGAATGACTTCGGTATAAGTCTCAGGGCTTGATACATCTTCATCCATCACGTTGTTGACACCGAGTTTCAGTTCCAGTTCCTCCATTAGGGTATGACGCATGCCAATATCAAAGGTTGTGTATGGGTCAGAGACATCATTGTTACCGAGCTCACCACGTACTTCACTGCGGTAATGGGCTCTTGCAAACAGATCGGTATCGTAAGTGACATACCAATTGGCTTTTACTGAAGCTTCATGTTCAGAGGTGCCGACAAGGCGTTCGCCGCTTGTGTCGTCTGTCGCATCAAGGTAAGTATATGAAGCGTCAAATCCAACGTGCTTGAACTGGTGTTCGGCATACAACTCTAAGCCTTTGAGCGTCGCTTTATCCACATTGATAAACGTATAGTAGCCGTCGCTCCCATTGGAGCTTTCAACTTGCTGAATAATGTCGTCAACGCGGTTATAGAATACGGTGGCGTTAGCAGAGGTGGCTTCGTTGGCATAGTAGGCGCCAATTTCACTGAAGGTGCCGGTTTCTGCTTTGAGATCTTGGTTGCCATAGACGTTACAAGCCGCGGGTCTATCAGGGCAAGCTGGGCCGCTGGCTGGCGCGGTATAAGACGGTGAGATCTGTGCCATGGTCGGTGCTTTGAATGCGGTTCCAGCGCCGGCTTTTAAGCTCCAGTTGTCGGTTAAACCTTGTGTGATGTATCCACGATAAGTAAATTCACTGTCAAACAGGGAGTCATGATCAAAACGTCCACCGAGTGTCAGTATGGTCGAATCGGCAACGGCTAAGTTGGTTTCAAGATAAACAGCAGTACTGGTTCTATCGGTAGAGCCTCCTGTAATGCCGACGTTTTCGATTTCGGCATTGCGAGCCTCGGCTCCCACTGTCATTGTATGATCATCGACAAAGAAAACGGCTTGTACATCACCGCCATAGTTTTGTTCGGTGATGTCTGAACTTGGGGTGTCGTATTTAACATCAAAGTCACTGTAGTAGAGGTGGGCATCGACACTCACAAGATACGATTGGTAATCATACCCTAACGTGTAACTTTGGAGTTGACGCTCTTGTTCATACGAGCGGCCACGATACATTGCCGTCCCCGATTGATCCTCATTCGACAGTTGGACTTCCAAGTCAATCGTGTGTTGGTCGTTCAGCGCATAATCAAAAGAGTTCACTAAATTGTAATTTTCTTGCGCACGACGTTTAGTGAAGCTCGACTGTTCGGAATAAAAAGATTCGTCGGTGTCTAAATAGTTACCATATACGGTATAACCCAAAGCATCGGTAATAGGGGTTGAAAAATACAGACCATAAATTTGTCCACTACCACCCTTGTCACCTTGGTTGTATTGCCCTTCAACGCTTATCGCACCCTCTGCGGTACCACTGTGCTGACGAGTGATGACATTGACCACACCGCCCATGGTATCGGCACCATATAGAGTGGACATTGGGCCACGAATCACTTCGATATTATCGATAGCAATACTTGGCGTTAGGCTCAATGCATTGTCGCTACCACGCCATAATGCTTCTCGGGTATAAGATCGACGGCTGTTCAATAACACTTGCGTGTAGTCACTATTTAAACCACGAATTCGCACACCACGAGAGCCATTTGCTTGGGTCGACACGCTAACGCCTGGTGCGTCAATAAGCAGATCGCCTACGTCCCCTGTCATCTGATATTTACTCTGCTCTTGAACGTCTATCACGGTCAAGGTTGCAGGGGCTTCTAGTAGACTTGTGTTTTGGCCAGCGTTTGCGGTGACAACCACGGTTTCATCAATTGCCGATTCCGCCATAACAAAAGAAACGGGTATAAAGGTCAGGCTAAACAGACACGGTACAGCATGACTTGATTTGAGTTTTAACATGTAATGACTTCATGGTTTTTAAATGAGGACTGGCCTAGAATATAATGAAAATAAATCTCATTGACAATACCACTCACCATAAAGTTCTTTTGATTATATTCTATTGAAATTTAATATATTTGTGGATAATAATTCAGACTTATTGATAGTTTAAAATGATGTTGAATTGTTTTTTGATTGATAAGTGTGTGATGCCGTATTGCCATACTTTGAATGTATGGCTTAAAGGGTTGTTCCGCAAACAAATGTACTGGTTTTCAGATGCAATTAGGTTGCTAGTGCGTAAAATTGCTCCCAAGCAGATAAGCCTTCAGGATTATCGAGCTTCAATCTCTTTTTAATCGCACTATACCTAGCTTGTTTAACCTTTGACTTTAAGAAGTTAATGATGATCTTATTTCGTTGCTCTTCTTTGACAAAACCACGAGAAGCCTCCACTTTAAAGTAAAGGTGGAGAAGGGTATTTTCGAAAGTAACTTTCAGTAGTTGATGATATGAACATTCAGGCATTGGTAAGGCGATTCACGTCAAGTTCAAGGGCTGATGGGACACTTGTTCAGTTACTGGTTTGCCTTGATTATCATAGACTTTAGGGACTGGCTGAAAAATGACAAAAGACTGATAGAGTGTGACGGCTACCTTAAAAACAAAGCGGCATTGAATTACCTTAAAGCTAGACACTCCTCCATCCACGCATCAACTTCACTTTCAACCCAAGCTACTGCCCTACCCCCCAGACTGATAGACTGAGGAAATTGATCTTCATTCATTTTTCGGTAAATCGCTGAACGGCTAAGGGCGGTCTTTTGCATTACTTCTTTTAGCTTTAGAAATCTCATGGGACGTCCTCCTATGTTATTGGTTCCCATGTGATTACCTGGCACGTAGAAAAATACCGTTTTGTACCTTGTGGTGTTCAATGCCAACTTCAAACCCAGTAACAACAAAAAACACCTGCTGGCTATGCCAGCAAGTGATTCCTTATCATTACAATTGACGATTCGCAGCTGCAAGAGCGTATCTATAAGCGGCATCTTTTCCTGCGGAGCAAGCAGCGACTTTTCTTACCTCAACTTGCTTATCTGTACTTCGTTTATCCACTAGCTCCCAAAGGTCTTGATGAGCTATCGGCTTTTTATTTGCTTTACGCCAATTTCGACGTTTCCAACCATCAAGCCAGTCATTAAAACCATCAACGCAATAGTCACTGCTTGAATAAATAATATCGCCATCACAAGCACGCTCTAGCCCAAAAGCAAGTGCTGATAACTCTGCGTAATTACGGTCTACGATGCTATCAAGGAACAACCAGTCTTCACCCGCTATTCTTTCATAGTCATCGAATACAACCTGCCCTACCCCAGCAGAGAGTCGTCCTCTTCGCTTCTCTACGATGGCTGCTTCTACATAAATTTCTTTTTTCATTTTTATACTCTCCAGAGACTGAAAAGCCGATACATCCTTTGCACCAGCTAATTGTGTTGATTGTTCATTCGTCGCTCTATTGCGATTGCTACATAACAACGGCAAGAGAGTTATTTTTTACCTGTCTCTGGAAATACTCTCCTTCACACCCCGATTCAAAATGCTCTCAGATATATTTCATCAGTACGCATAACCAAACAGATAACCCAAGGAGCTCTTATGCGTAACGCCAACAACCAACACGATTACCCATTTAAAACTTCAGAGTTAAATGAACTGCTAGAACGTGCAGCCGACGCACTGGCTGCAAAATACAAACGTGAAGGCACGTTCACTAACCCAACTAATGTCAAAGAGTACTTAAAACTCAAATTAGGAGCTCATGACCGAGAAGTGTTTGCGGTGATGTTTCTTGATAACCAACATCAATTGATCAGTTTTGAAGAGTTGTTCTTTGGCACCATTGATGCTGCCTCTATTTACCCACGCGAAGTACTCAAAGCAGCACTAAACCATAACGCTGCTGCCGTCGTTTTTGCTCATAACCATCCTTCAGGTATTGCTGAGCCCTCTCAAGCAGATAGACGCATTACACAGCGTTTAGTAGATGCTCTCAAGCTGGTGGATATCCGAGTGTTGGACCACATCGTTGTGGGTGAGGATTATGTGTCATTTGCAGAAAAGGGGTGGATATGAATAAGTTTTCTATCTCTGGGGTAAATGATGAACTCGTTAGTCCCATGCATTGTTTTCTTGAAGCACTTATGTCTGAAAACGTCATCCCCAATACAGTCGAGCGGGTAGCGTTAAACATACGCTCTAAAGATATAAATAGTCGCTTTCAACCAATCGAAATTCAATTAGAGCGAACATCAAGCAAAACACCTTGGCAACTTCGCTTTATTGCCACCTTTGATGTGATGGTTACTGGTAAGCCACAAAAAGAGTTATCGCTGTATTTCAACTTCGCAGGGTGTTGGTTCTACCACCCAGAGATTAAGCAGTGCAACTTACAACGGCCAGAAGTTCAAACCTTACTTGCTAGCTGGCTTAAAGCCATCACTCACACTCTCATCACGCAACCGGCTATCTCAATCAACATCATATCCGTTCGTTAATCCTAACTTATTTCAAAGAGGTTCCTATGAATCAAGCAGCCAATCTGGCTATGTTCGCGTGCAAGCGAGCTAAGCCTTCACATCAACTGAAAGACTTAATCAAACGATCTATTGATGATGTTAATTACCGAGGAAAAATGACCATCTGTTTTCAAGATACCAATTACCACCCGAAGGACGGCGGCTTTCACCCTGTATCTATTACGGTAGATATCAAAGATAGCCATATCGCTCTTATTGAAATCACTGACCTTGTTTATGTGGGAACCGGTACACCAGAGCTCGTTCCTGACTTGGCTTTTGATTTTGCTAACAACGTCGCTTTCGCTCGTTTCAGCGGATGGCTTGGTATGTACCTGCAAGAAACAACCGAGCTATATGAAATGTGGGAGTGTAACTTTCTAGCTTATGTAGAAATGAACGCCTACGACCAAGTTCAGGTTGAGTACAGTTAATCATCACTCGTAGCAACCCTATCCACTAACCGTCCCGCTCCACTTCATATCACAAACATTCAGCACAACCACCAGCACAGAGCCAAAACGAGGCTGCTTCCCATATTGTTAAAACGGGAAGCTTCCATCCCTTGCTGTATAAGGGTTCTTTAATATCGTCTGCTCTGTGCTTCCCAAAACACCCTTCTACAGACAAAAAAGGAAGCAGACTATGGCTGAAGTCCAAGCAATTAAAGACGATGACACCATACGTATGGTTGGTCACTTATTGAGTATTCGTTGTCATCCACAAATGGCCGATGTATGGCATATCGGATTAAACCTAGCACTGAGGATTTCTGATTTGTTGTCGATTCGCTTTGAAGACATTCATGGCGACCGAGTCATTATTCGAGAGAGTAAAACCGGAAAGCTCGCCAACATTCAACTCAATACCAAAGCGCAGCAGCATATTGCTAGGTTGAGAGAGCAACATCCCGACCACATCTATTTGTTTCAATCCCACCGATGCCAACAGTTGAAAAACAAACCACCCCAGCCAATCTCACGACGCGCCGTGTCAATGGCGTTTCAGCAAGTAGGCCAAGAACTGAATATCGCTTTAGGTACTCACTCGATGAGAAAGACGCGAGGTTACTTTCTCTATCAATCCACAAAAGATATAGGACGTGTCATGAAAATGCTTCGTCACACATCTGAGGGAGTCACACTTCGCTATATAGGAATCACTCAAGATGAAGTCGATAAAGACTTTGTTTCTCTTGAACTTTAAACCTAATCATTTACTCAGGGGGCGGGACCGCTAATCCCTTATTAACATTAAGCTCAGAGCCCTTTTGAGTTTCGTTATCATCACATTTGAGAGGTAAATAACATGAATCCATATCACGCAATAGGGAGCTTTGTTGTAGGCAGCTTATCGAAAAGTTTAATCCAAAATTTATTCTGGAAAACCGACGGTCCAGTAAGGGGGAGCATTGTGTATTGCGATCTCGCATTTGGATATGCTGAGCATTCAGGTGTGTACATGGGAAATGGACGTATCATCCATCGTAATGGCAAAGGCCTTATCGAAGCTGCATCAATTCGTCAGTTTCTAGCAGATACCACAGCCCTTTCAATTTACGTCAGTTGCAACGCCCAAGGTAGAGCCGTTGGCAATGAGTCTACTGTTCAAATAGCAGGCGCTATGCTTGATGTACAAACAGACTATTCCCTGTTAAATGAAAACTGCCATCAGTTCTGTAGCCACTGCCTAAGTGGTGACATCTTCTCAAATACCTTCACCTTGACTCAGCTTAAACGTGACGCTCTTTTGCACATTCAAGCGAGTCAATGGCGCGTGTGGGACTTGAGGGATCGTCACAAAGGATAAGGGGATTCTCTCCCCTTTTTTAATCTCTTAGTCGAGGTTACCTAGTGCTACAGCCAAAGCAACGATGCCCCTCGCCATAGCGCTTAGTTCTCTTCTTTGCTAGATAGCTAATTCGATAAAACAGCTTACTGTACCAATAAGAAAAATCTTTGTGGTTTGAATCCAGGTGATAACCATGATTTCTCGGGAAGTAGACCAAACGACAAACATCTTCGGCTGCACAGCCAAGCGCACTCGCCCAGGATTTTATCACTAAAGCGGCTAAGCTATCTTGCCCTGAGTAGTCACCTGCCTTGCAAAAGCGCTCTTTATTGAGAAACAGAACTAAATGGTAATGATCGTTACATGATGTATCACGCTCTCTTACCCAAGCATACCTGACATTACAGGAATGTACTCTTTTTCGCTCTCCACGTATCTTTCGCGCCTGAGCTTCAATTCTGGCGCTTAAAGACTCTGTAAAGCGTTTCATCAAGTTTGTTCGTCTAAGGTTATAACTAACAATTTCATCTCGGCTAAGACAATCAAAGAAACTATCATCGACTGGCAATCTGAGATCAATTCGAATAGCGTACACTCGCGTGTATTCTTCAAGCGCACTGTTCATTGTAGTAAGCAATCTATCGAGATAGAGCATGTTATTTTCTTCCTGCGAACCTTGAATAGTTAGTCCATGGTAAGTTGATTCTTTCATGAGTTAGTTCCTGTGTTGTTTATCTACAGGTATCCCCACTCATCTTATTTTTTACCTTATCTCTATCACCTACTTAGGGTAGGTGTAACGCTTATAGTTACCCACCTTACTATCAGATAATAGTCATACCGACACTCCTGCTCTTCAGCTACTTGGTCACAAACCTTATAGGACAATGCTGCACGTAATACGGGTGTCCTGTAATCCACTCAGAAGTTATGTACATCTAGCCTAGTTCCGCTCACCGTTCAGAGCAACAATACCAATGAATTGCCACAATAAAATGCAGAATAACCTCACTAATAACTCACACTAAAACCACATAATAACCACCAAAAAATCACATATATATCACTAAAATTACTACACAGTAATTATAATTAATGATATATATTGGATACTGAACTTAACGACAGAGGCATATCAACTATGGCTTTTCACGTACCTAAAGAACCATTTAATGCTTATTCCTTCCGCGAATGCAGCTTCTATATCAACTACCTAAATCAAGCCCTTAATCAGGATACTTTTCAATCGGTGGAAGGTTTCAGTAGCGTTCAAGAATGTTTGAATGCTCTTAGACAGGAATTATCCTACCTAGAAAAAAATGGGAAAATTAACAGTAATCACATTAAGAAAATGAAGACTGATTTTCAAAACTGTCAACTATCTGGTGAGGATTTTTTATGGCTCCATAACTCAGATGAACGTTTCTGTAACTGGGTATGGTGTTATCTGAGGGAACAAAGCAAGATATTTGACAGAATTAAGTTTCGAGATCAGCTTAGAAGAGGTAACTCCAACAAAATAAAACTACATGACTTTGGCCTCGATCTTGATATTGGCAGAAACTTTGATGGATTATCACATGACGCTTTTAAGCCAATGAGTAATAATTTCACTGCAAGGAAAAGCAATATCATTGATAGCTTTCGGAGTTCCGAACTAGAACTATCACAGCAGCGTAAAGTTATTCAAACACTGCTAAACACTTGGGAGTCCATTCTGGAAGATACGAGAATGTCAGCCTGGCTTGAAGAAAACCAAACAGCTCAAAGCAATTGGTCATGGAAGTATATAAAAGATACAGGTTACAGACTTCAGTCAAAAGTCTGGAGCGTTTCAAGCGAACAAGACAAAAGAGCCGCTATTGTTGCGATTTTCGATATGCTTCACGATAAGCCAGATCGTAAATCACTCTTGATTGGTAAAATGAAGCGCGCATGGAGTCAAAAAAAGTTTCGAGATAAATGTAATGGTAAGAGGCCCTATAGCGTATCGATGACAGACAGGACGAAAAAGCGATTGATGTGGTTGGTCGAACAAGAAGACAGTAGCATCAATGAAATCATAAAAAATCTCATTGATATGCGCTTTGAGCAACTGAAATAGCACAAGTTGTGGTTGCAATGCGACACTCTCGTTAACAAAAAATCAAACCTTTTTTTAAATAACAAAAAAGTCAACACTGAAAATCAGAATACTAACTGCTTTCAGCCTCAATTCACAACCTTCAATAAGGCCCTATTTATAGGGCTTTTCTTTATTTTCGTCCATCTGGTGCCCATAGTTATACGTTAAAAAACCGAATTCAAGTCCAAAAGCGAAACTTCACCATTTAAGTAACCACGCATATTTCTCTGAACATGAAGGCTCATTGCCAAAAACTCGAGACACTTCTTCGGCCTGCAATTAAGCATCTAATGTTTTGCCAATCGCTTCGAGATTCTTAAAATAACGATCATTGTCGGCTGTAAACCGTGCCTTCATGCCTTTTGTAAGGCATCAGTATATTCAAGGTTGTCTCTCTGCGACGCCTTTATCTAATTTACAGTACCCTCATAATAGCTACAACTTTAATCCTTTTACCTTTGCGATACTCTTTATGTCCTTGCCTAAAGTGTCGGCAGAGCTTATCTTTATTAGCCTTCTCTTCAGCTATATATCAATAAATCAGCACATGCCTCCTGGGTATTCCTACACCCGTTAAAACTCCTAAAATTTAGTCTGGACTCCAGTTACGCCCAACCAACAATCTGATGAGCTGAACCCGTTCAAGTAGAATGATGTATTTCGCAGACAGCTTCCACCTACCTAAGTGAAATTTATTAAATTGACTATGATTTTCGTCCAAACAGTTAAAGTGTTAAAATGATCACAACAATGTTGATGGGGCTTAAGGTGGTCGTAAAAATACTTCTAGTCCCCCCACTATCTGATTTTTTCTTTTGGTACCCCACCTGATACCCCATCAGATTTACCATAAAAACAAAAGGTATATTTTTCATATGGTTGCAAGTAAAATCCAATGGTTTCCGGGTCACATGCATAAAGCCCGCAAAGAAATCGAAGAAGTTATCCCACAGGTTGATGTGATCATCGAAGTACTGGACGCTCGTATCCCGTTCAGTAGTGAAAACCCAATGATCTCTTCACTGCGCGGCGATAAGCCTTGTGTAAAAGTGTTGAACAAGCGCGACCTTGCCGATCCTGAGCTTACTGAGCGTTGGATTGAACACTTCGAGAAAGAGCAAGGCGTTAAAGCGATTGCCATTACCACCAGCGTAAAAGAAGAAGTTAACCACGTGATGGAGCTAGTACGTAAACTCGCACCGCACCGTGAGCAAATGGGCAAGAACATTCGAACAATGATTATGGGTATCCCTAACGTGGGTAAATCGACCATTATCAATTGCTTGGCTGGACGTACGATTGCGGTAACGGGTAACCAACCTGCGGTAACTCGTCGCCAACAACGTATCAACCTGCAAAACGGCGTGATCCTTTCAGACACTCCTGGGATCCTTTGGCCTAAAGTAGAAAACCCACACAGCGGCTTCCGTTTAGCTGCGACTGGTGCGGTAAAAGATACAGCAATGGAATACGACGAAGTGGCATTCTACACAGTCGAGTACTTAGCTAAGCAGTACCCTCACCTACTGCAGGAACGCTACCAAATTGAAGAACTGCCAGAGTCTGACATCGAATTGATGGAAGCGATTGGTCGTAAGCGTGGTGCACTTCGTGCAGGTGGTCATATAGACATTCACAAATGTTCGGAAATCCTTCTTCATGAACTTCGCAGTGGTACTTTAGGTAAAGTAACGCTAGAACTACCAGAGATGATCACCAAAGAGTTGGTTGAAGTAGAAGAAGCGGCTGCACTGAAAGCTGAGCAACAGATTAAGAAGAAAGAAGAACGTCGTAAGCGTTACTTAAAGAACAAGCGCTAATCGCTATTAGTTTTTGTTAATCTCCATTAGTTTCTGTTAACCACTCTTACACCAGCCTCTAAGATATTCACGTTCTACCGATAATAGAGCGTGAATATTGCCTTGTACCGTTTGTTGATCTAGCTAACATACTGACAAATCTATAGAAATGGTCATTTACAATCCCAAAGACTGTGACATACTACGCAAATTATTGTGTATTCATTTCGGCTAGTTTCTCAATGCGCTCTTATTCTGGGTTCAAGAATCAAAGATTTAAAACCTATTTCGATAATGAAATTTATTTGCCGTACATAAATTTTATCTACATCCCGATCTCAATATTCTGTGCTTTCATTGTTACCGACTACATTCACTTTGGTACAGAGTGTATAACACCTATCATTTTCCGAGTCTTACTTTTTCTATTGATGATGGCTGTCGCCAGATACTGCATTACAAATAAACCCAACGCTTTAGAACTCATAGAAAGTACCTTCCTTGTAATTAGCGCGCTTTTCTTAGTCTATGTCGGCCGACTCGCTATCGAGCTGAGTAATTTCGATTACCAAGGTGGCATCATTCTCGTCATGATCTACATTGGAACCTTTTCAAGACTGTCTGTTAAATACAGCATCTCTACGCTGTCATTTATCTTTTTGGCTTATCTCATTGGCCTTGCCCCTCAGCTTTATGAAGCAGAGCCTAGTCACGAAATAGAAACCATTTCCGTATACGCTTCAGCTTATATTCTTATTGCAGCTTCTTGTTTAAGACGAGATTTCGAAGTGCATAAACGCTTCACTCAATCCGAACAGCTTCGTAAACAAGCAATACAACTCCGCAAGCAATCTAATATGTTTGAAGCCCTTTCTTATCAAGATGCGCTAACGGGTTGCTACAACCGCCTTTATCTTCATCAGGTGATCGAACCAAGCATAGACCGTCAGTTATCCATTACATCGATCATGATAGATATTGATCATTTCAAATCGATTAACGACACCTACGGCCACCAAATGGGTGATATGGTGATCAAAGAACTGGCCGATGAGATTCAAAAAAGACTACCAACCAGTAGTAACTGCTTTCGATACGGCGGTGAAGAGTTTTTGGTGATGGTCCAAGGAGAAACTGAGGCTTCAATTGAATCGCTAGTTAACTCCCTATTAGAATCTCCTTCTCTCCTTCGGTTAGAAGTAACGATTTCAATCGGTGTGAAACATGCGTCACAAGCTCTCGGCTCTGTCGAACAACTTATCGACGATGCCGATCAAGCACTCTACATTTCGAAGAAGAGCGGTAGAAATAAGATCACATGGAGTGATTAATCGCCCAGTATTTCATGCGCCTTAGCGATTCATTATAACGACCATTAATCCAATCAAAAAAGCCCCGAACAATTGAATGCTCGGGGCTTTTGTCTTTGTTCTTGTGCTTTAAAATAGCTTCGTTAAGCACCTGCTACTCAGCAAAAAACCAATACTCAACAAGAATCGACTAAGAATACACAACGCTCGCTGTTTTCTGTTCAAGTTCAACGGGAGAGCTCCAAGAAATCACTTTTTCATTCACTTGGCTGCCACATGGTGCGTTCCAAACTTGCTCTAGTTCTTCTTTGCCACCAATCGCCTGATAAAAAGCAATCGCTTGGTGGTTCTCAGACATCACCTCTAGGTAAAGCCCCGAATCAGAATAGTATTGCTGCAACCACTTTGACAATTCAGACAATAGACGCTTGCCAACACCACGACCGTGGTAATTATTGTCTACGTGTAACGCATCAATGAACGTACCACGTTCAAAGTTGTGATTACCAAACGCGCAAACAAAACCAACCAGTAAACCGCCTTCTTCAAGCAATAAAACATGTTGGTTGAAAGGAGGATTAATCAAACGAGTCTGCCAAATAACAGATCTGTCCTCCAAAACATCATTTTCTAGGTAATCATCAGCAAGAATGCCACGGTAATATAGCTTCCAGCTATCCGCGTGTAATTGGGCAATCCGCTCATAATCTTTATATTCAGCTACCTTAATTTCCATTTATTAGCCCTTAGTACTTCCATTTATGACTTGCTACTACATTTCACACTACCTTTATACAATATTTAAGCAAAACATACTAATACACGTTTACACTTTCAATATTGACTTACACGTGTACGCTGATATTCTAGCGAACAGATGTAAGCTCAATGGAAATTTACTAATGAATAGTGCCGATAAACAATCTACAAAAAAGCCGCCATTAATCTGGCTCAATATTTTTGTGTTCTCTTTTAGTATGCTGCTTGCTGTTGTAGCGGCTCCCGTTTATGGCTACTTTTTTGGCTATGGCATGGAGCACTGGATATGGCTAGCAATCTGCTTTACGTTCTGTAACCTTTCAATCACGACAGGTTATCACCGCTTATGGTCACATAAAGCGTTTGAAGCGCATTCAAGCCTAAGATTCCTGTTTGCATTAGGTGGTGCATTTGCCCTGCAGAACAGCGCGCTACACTGGTCTTCTGATCACCGTGTTCACCACAAGCATGTCGATAACAACGACAAAGACCCATACTCTGCAAAACGTGGATTTTGGTACTCACACATTGGCTGGATGATTCGTAATTACAGCACCTCAATGTACGAAAACTACGAAAACTGCCGTGACCTTAAAAAAGATAAGATTGTTATGTGGCAGCACAAGCACTATGTTCTGTTAGCATTACTAATGAATTTCGGTGTTCCTATCGCTTTAGGCGTGATTTACGGTGACGTGATTGGCATGTTGTTAATCGTAGGTGCAGTTCGTTTGGTACTTAACCACCACACAACATTCTTTATTAACTCTCTTGCTCACATCTGGGGTAGCCAACCTTTTACTGACAAAAACACAGCGCGTGATAACGGTGTGTTAGCAGTACTCACTTTCGGCGAAGGCTACCACAACTTCCACCACATCTTTGAGAACGACTACCGTAACGGCATCTACTGGTGGCAATACGATCCAACAAAATGGTTGATTAAGAGTGCTTCGTTGATGGGACTGGCAAGTAAGCTTAAGAAAACCCCTCAAGCTCGTATTGAGAAAGCTGAAGCGTCAATGTTACTTAAACGCACCCAGCAAAAAATCATGCATCGTGCCGACAAGCAACAAATCGCAGAGAAGCTTCAACAAGAGTTTGATGCTCTAGTATCAAACATGAACGAATATTACGAAGTTAAAAAACAGCTACTTGAAAGCAAGCGCGAAGACGTTGTGAAGAAGTACGAACACTCTGTTCTTAAGGTTCGTTATCAGCAAATCAAAATGAATTTCGAACAACAGAAGAAAAATTGGGCAATGACGGTTGAGCAATACGCTTAAGCTAAAACAGTACGCTTAACACCCCAGTAACAACACAGTTTGATTCTTATTCAAAAGCCCTCATATTGCTATGAGGGCTTTTTTAATTCACAGTTCTAATTAAATTTATGAATTTTAAGTCTTTATTCTAATTACAGACACTAGTTCCAAATGTCACATTTTCAATGCAACAAGATATCACTTCAGAGCCTTGCCTGTGACAAGAATCACTTACAGAATGATATCCATCTCATAACATGCGCGTCCCAAATTTCTTTCAGCATTTAGCGGACCCACTTTATGAAATTGTTAAAAACATCTATCGCTTTCGCCATCTCTTCTGCACTTTTGATTGGTTGCAGCAGTGACACAGATTACGTTCAACCTGAAGAAGTAAAGATCGCGACTTATAACTTGTCTTTTGATCGTGCCACCTTCGAAGACCTTGTAACAGAAATGCAGATTGAACCAAGCGCTCAAACAAAACTAGTAACCGACTATTTGGATAACACGATTGATGACGCTGACAAAGTAACAGCTGCCAAGGTTATCCAGATCCGCAACGTCGCTGCCGTGATTCAAAAGAATCGACCTGATGTGCTGATGATGGCTGAATTTAACAATAATGGTACTGGTACCGACAAATCAGCGCTCGAAGGCTTCCAGAAGAACTACCTTTCTGTTGCTCAAAGTATCGAAGGTGCAGGTGGCGACGCGAACCTAGAACCAATTTCATATCCATATTTTGAAAGCTACTCGACCAATACAGGTTTGTTGAACGAATTTGGTTTTGATTTAGACAATGACGGTAATTTTGGAACACTTCCCGGTGATGCGTGGGGCTTCGGTTTCTACCATGGTCAGTATGCGTTTGCTCTAATGTCTAAATATGAGATAGACACGGCCAACACTCGCACATTCCAAGAATTTAAATGGAAAGATCTTGAAGGTGCAACCATCCCAACAATCACAGTTTGTGATGATCCTAGTAAGTTCCCTGTCGGCATGAACTGTGGCGACGAGTGGTACACAGCAGCTGAATGGGAAGAAGTTCGTCTATCGTCAAAAAACCACGTTGACGCGCCGATCCTAATTCCAACTAAAAACGGGACAGAAACCGTTCACTTGTTGATGTCACACCCTACTCCTCCAGCTTTTGATGTGGGTAAGAACATTGAGCAAAACGCAGCGGAAGTCGACTTCTGGCACCAATACATCCAAAACAAGTCGTTCATCTATGATGACACTGGAAAAACAGGTGGCCTAGAGCAAGGCAAGCACTTTGTTATGATGGGTGACCAAAACCTAGATCCTGTTGATGGCGACGGCATTAGCTCTGTAATGCAAGATTTGCATAACGACTCGTTAGTTAACCAAGACGTCACCAATGGCAGCTTGTATCCAACAAGTTATGGCGCAGCTGAACATGCGGTAGATAAATCATCGTCTCACCCACAACCGAACCGTATCACTTCAACATTTGGACTTGCTGTAGATTACGCACTGCCTTCAGCAACACTTAACATCGTTGATTCTGGTGTTTACTGGGCCGCTTCTTATGAAGAAGGACGCAAGCTATTCAATGACTCACGAATTGGTGATTATGGTAACGGTAAAGATGTTTCATCTGACCACCGCATGATCTGGGTAAAGGCTGATTTCAGTAACTAATTCATTCACTTTTTAAAATGCCCGGCTTAGTGTCGGGCTTTCTTATGAGCGTAATTCATTAAAAATCTCGCGATTACAAAGAGAATTATGGACACAAACAGCCATAGTCATTGGATAGATCGTATCTTTTTCTTTGGTTTATAGATACTTATATTACCCGGACCCAGAGATTTATTGCCCTAGGAATTCACAATGACTAAGCTAACCATTATTGCAACGATCGTCTCTAAAGAAGATAAAACTGAGCTAGTTAAATCAGAGATGATTAAATTGATCGATAAAACCCGCTCCGAAGAAGGCTGTATCAACTACGACCTCCATCAAGATAACAGTAACCCTGCTCACTTCGTTTTTCATGAGAACTGGGATTCTGAAGCTCATCTAGAGAAACACTTAGCGAGCCAACACATCGCCGAGTACATGGCTGCGACTGAAAACTGTATTGAAACCTTTGTGATTAACAAAATGACGCACATTGCCTAACCAGTCACTCAGTACTGATTCAATAAAAACCCTGCTTTCAACGCAGGGTTTCGCTTTTCTTGCCTGTCATGTTGTTTCGAGTTCATTTTGTGCCAGGCTCGATGTGCCGCTTCCTCCCTCATAAACAGAAGCTAATCTCTCCACAGTCGAAATATTCCTAAACCAATATCAAGTAACCTCACGAAAGATCATTCACATTCATTTAAATACTGTTCGCGCGCTTTGACCATAAACTAAGCGCCAAATTACAAGAACAACAGTCGACAGGAATGTAGATGAATACCAAACAACTTGAGGACGCTGTAAGTGAAGTGAACTTATTCAATCAGCACCTATACTTAATCCAATCCGTGCATACCATTCCGGCCCCAAAAATGAATTGGGAGTCGATTGCGATGGAGCCTGCTCCGGTAATGCCAACAGTTCGATTCGATCATAAAGTCAAAGCCATGGAAGCACTCGATGAGTACAAGCCTAGCTGGCTAGATATGCTGCTAGGCAACAAGTCGAAATTGTACACCCTCACCAACAATATTGAGCGTGCCGCCGAACAGGACATCGAGCAATACAAGACAGAGTTTGTGCATTGGGTTCAAAGCTACAGCTACTGGGCCAAGGGCAATCAATTATCGAAAGGTATTTTAAACAACGATAGCGAAGCAAAGCTTTCTGCCCTTTCCGAAGCTCAGCAGAACTCTATTAACGCCGCGGTAGCCGACACTAAGCTGATTAACCATAACTTCAATACTTATAAGAATGGTCACCTGCTAGAAATCAATATTCAGGTTAATAAGCACAACGTGATCCCTAAAGAAAAAAAGGTAATGTGCCAAGGTGAAGTGAAGCTTGAAACGATGTCTCTTTCTGAAAGCAATGCTTTATATCGAGAGTATGTCTCCAGCTGTATTCTCAAATGTGCGCAAGATGCTTTCAATGTCTTACCCGAGACGAGCGTTGTGATCAATGTTGAACAGATTTCAGCAGATCAATCAAGCGAGACCATAGTTTCATGGCATGTCGAACAAGGGCTACTCGAGTTCTTATTAATCGAAGACGATAAACCTTCTGAGATACTTGAATTCTTTGTCCACATTGAAGATTTCAATCCTCATCGAGGTAGCGGGTTCTCAGCGATAAAAACGATTTTTTCGCCTTTACCTATGGCGTCGTAACTCACTAGCTTTTTCGATTCAATCATTGGCGACTCTTCACGACTAACCTTGCGTTCGTCGTGTTCTATCATTTTATATACCAAACCATTATGTCGACACACGCTATCTCGCAAACAACGCGCCCATTAACAAACACAGTTTTATACACACGCTCCCTAGCAAAGCTGCCTCTATTTCTCATCGCGTTCTCTATGCCCGTATTTGGAGAAGAGGTTGAAGAAGTAGTACTCGAGGACGACGTTGTATTAAGCGAAGCTTCTGAGGTATAAGAAGAAACTGAAGAATCCCCTTTTACGCCCCTGACCAAGCTCGGGTTTATCTACTCGCAAAACACCAGTTCATCTTTGTCGATCAACTCTGGAATCTCTGTTGGATACAAAAAGAGAACTGGGGCCAACGAGTTCAGTTTGATACCTACTATACCGATGCTGAAAACGATGAAGACGGCACCAATCGCTATACCACCAACTATGGCATCAGCTATGACTTGAACGAAGTCACCTATTTGGTCGCAACAACACGTTTTGAACACGACCACTTTGGTACTTATCGTAAGCAATTTATAACGGCTACAGGATTGGGTCGCCACTTTTATGATACTGAAAGAATCAAACTTCAAGGCTCTGCTGGTCCGGGTTACCGAATCAGTCAACGGCAATCCTCCGATGAAGAGTTCCCGAACAAAGAGAACTATGAACTAATCGTGAATGCCAGTGTTGATGGCTCTCTGACGATCACAGAAACGTTTTCTATGTGGGCAACGGCTAACATGGCTTACGGTGAAGAGAACACCAATTACAACCTCAAAGGCTATCTAAAGAACATATTGATGGGCAATTTGGCGCTGACTTTTGATACCGAATACATCTACAACACCACTGTCGCATCAGACCAAAGTAACGCCGAAATCTACAGCTCAATGAATCTAAACTACGACTTCTAACCGCTCTCCTCACTTAATCTAGCCCACAACAGCAAAAGGCCCTCACAATGAGGGCCTTGAAGTATCTAGCTAAACCTAAAACATCTCGCTACGCTGGTTTCGTTCTCAATCGAGTCAACAAATCCATTTGCTTTAGGTTCGCCATACCGACATACGCGACTGGCACTAAGAACAATGAGAAAAAAGTTCCGACAGACAAGCCACCGACCAGAACCAAACCAATATTGATTCGACCTAAGGAACCCGGGCCATCCGCCAGTGCCAATGGCAATGAACCGAGGATCATCGTCAGTGAGGTCATCAAGATTGGACGTAACCTTGAACGTGCACTGCTGATCGCCGCTTCTTTCGCACTCGCGCCAGATTTGCGTTTCTCGTTGGCAAACTCCACCAGCAAAATACCGTGTTTGGTCACGAGACCAACCAGTGTCAGCAATCCTATCTTCGAGTAAATATTGAGGCTTTGACCAAATACCGAAAGCGTCAAAATCGCGCCCACAATACACAATGGAACCGTTAGCAAGATGATCATTGGGTCAACAAAGCTTTCAAACTGCGCCGCCAAGATCAAGAAGATGAAAATCAACGCCAATACGAACAGCACTTGTGCGCCCGCGGTTGAATCAACCAGGTCTTTAACTACGCCATTGAACTCGTAGCTCTGAGCAGGTTTCAACAGACTTGGTACCGTGTCATCAATGTATGCCTTCACGTCGCTCGCCGTATATCCGGGCATCAAGTCCGCGGTGATTTCAGCACTGTCTTTACCCATGAACGTCTTGAAATTAGATTCCGATGTCACTTGCTTGATTGATACAAACTGAGATAAAGGAAGCCTTTGACCCGACTGTGAATCCACGTACAGCTTATCGAGCACCTTGAAATCGCCAAGATCACTAAGATTTACTTGAACTTGAATTGGGTACGTATAGCCATCATCCGCTTGTAGATCTGCCGCTTTCACTGATCCTAAGAAAGTAGATAGCGCATTGGTGACATTACTGTAATCCACACCAGACAATACGATAGCATTGCGGTCAATCGACAAGTCATAACGCAATTGGTCACGCAACATCGAATTTTTAATGTTGGTCACGCCCTCATAACTCTCAAGCGCCTCCACCACCTCATTCGCCGTTTCCGACAATACGGTGGTATCACGGTTAACCGTCGTTAACTCTAGGATCATATTAGTGGCAATGTTCAAGTTATCAGCCGAGCGAACCTTGAAAGACATGCCATAAGCAGAGACCGAACTTTGCGCTTTAGCGATAAACTCGTTCACCAACTCATCAGCTGACTGGTCACGCTCGCCCCATGATTTCAATAAAACGTGATTGGTCGGAGTCCCTTCGATGTAAGATAAATTCGCTTCTACTGAATTATCACCTTTGAACACACTGTTGAGTTGCTCGTTGTTGTCTAGGTGATACTGACGTCCGACTCCTGTAGGAGGCGTTGAAGTGACCTCAACAAAACCAGTATCTTCCGTTGGAAGCAACACTTGAGGCATTGTCCAAACCGCTAAGGCCGATAAAGCGATCAGCACTAAAGCAATACCACTCATCAGAGCCTTACGATCAAACCATTTGCCTAACTCTTTCGTGTATAAATCCGATAACACATTCAGTTTCGCATCAACTTTTTGATACCACTTCGCCGGGGTTGATACTGGCTTCATTAAGTAAGCACTCATCATTGGTGAGAGCGTTAACGCCACAAACCCAGAGATGATCACCGCTGCTGCAAGCGTGAACGCGAACTGCCTGAATAGATCGGCGGTTAGGCCTGCCATCAAGCCAATTGGTAAGTAAACAACGGCCAAAGTCAGCGTCATCGCAATCACTGGAAATACGATCTCTCGACACCCTTTAATTGCAGCATTGAACGGCGTTTCACCCTCTTCGATATGACGGTAGCAGTTTTCAGCCACAACAATCGCATCATCAACCACCAAACCAATGGCGAGAATGATAGCGAGAATCGTCAGTACGTTGATGCTAAATCCAAGTAAATGCATGACGGCAAATACGCCTATTACGCACACAGGAATGGTGATAATAGGAATAGACGCCACACGAACTGAACCAAGGAACAACACGACAACGGCTGAAACCAGAACAATCGCTTCAACTAAAGTCATGAAGCCTTCGTCAATTGCAGTTTTAATAAAATCAGCTTGGTTGTAGACCATCTTCATCTCAATGCCTTCAGGCAACTGAGGTTGAATCACGTCTATTTGCTTCTTAACCTTATTGGCAACCGTCACTGGGTTTTCACTTTTCAGTGGCAGTACCTGAATCGACATAGCTAAGTTGTCGTCAACACGAAGAATACTCGGTGTAAGGCTCTCCTCACCCATTTTTACTTCAGCAATATCGCCAATACGAATGATTTTGCCGTTATCGACACGAACCACCAAATCTCGCACATCATCAACACTGGTCACTTGGTTGACTGGGTTAATGGAGAAATCTCGCACCTGACCTTTGATAGTACCCGCGGTAAATGTCGCATTGTATGAGCTTAATGTTCCAACCACATCGGATGCACTCATATTGAGCGCCATCATTCGATCTGGTTGTAACCACACACGAACCGCTTTTTCACTGCCACCATACGGCCCCCAAATCCCACCCACACCTTGTATGTGCTTAAACTGGGGCACGACTTGCTGGCTAATGTAGTCATACATGTCTTGCTTAGACATCTTGCCGGTATTCACAAACGTGATGATGTTACTCGGCATGCTGGTATCAGAAGAGTCATCCGTTACCGTTGGCTTATCCGTCATACTAGGAGGGAAATCACCAATCGCTTCAACACTGCTACGCAGATTGTTCATCAAGCTCGTGTATTCGACGTCATTAATGTCATCTTCAAAGATGATTTTTAGATTACACGTTCCTTCCTGACAGTCGGTCGTCATGGTTTTCACGCTGTCTAAGCCCGTTGCCGCCGTGATCAGTTTATCTGCCACATTGCGCGACATGAACTCGGCACTGGCACCATTGATCGCAGCAGTGACCGTTGCTGAAGGTGTTTTATGTTCAGGAAAGTATTGGATTGAGAGCTTTTGAAACGACAAAAGTCCAAGCAAAACAATGGTGATACTCAGAACAGACGCAAACACAGGGTGCTTGATACAAATCTCAGGAAGCTTCATTCAGATTCTCCTTTGTTACGGCTTCCTTGCTGTGGGTTTCGCTCGATAACGGCTCAACAGTCGCGCTAGTCTCTGCTTGCTCGCTATTTTCATTGATCGCTTCATCTACACCTTTTGTTGCTTCCGTCCAATCAACCGAAGGCTCAACCGGATGTGCTTCATCAATCTGTGTTTCGGTCTTTTCTACCTCGTGCTGAACGGTCTGCTTAGTGACCACTTTATCTACCGGCTCCGTTATTAACTCAACCGTTTTCTGCTCCGCATTAGGGTTCATTACCTTAACTAGAGACGCTTTCTTTAGGTTCTGTTGTCCCGTCACTACGACCTGATCACCCAGTTTCAACCCGCTTTCTACAACGACGTACCCATCGTTAGTGTTCACGCCTAATTCAACAATGCGTTGCTCGATTTTTTCGCCATTCACAATCCATACAAAACGTTGTGCATTTTTTGCTTGAACGGAATTTTGGGAAACCACCATTTGAGTCGTGTCTTCGCTCGTCATTTGGCTTACTTTGGCAAACATGCCCGGAACTAAGCGATGATCTGGATTGGTCACGTGCGCGTGTACTTCTACGCGACCTGAACTCTCATCAACCGCGGGCGCAATGTAATCCACCACACCAGAAAACGCTTCATCGACAAAAGCATCAACTTGGATAGAGACATTCTGCCCAAGTTTTGCGTTGCCTAAATCCGATTGTCCAATCGAATACTGAACTTCGACAGGATCGAGTTTAATCAAACTCACCAACGCGGTTGCGCCATCAATCTTACTGCCCACTGAGTGGGTAAAATTAGTTAACTGCCCATCAAATGGCGCTACCAATAAATA
The DNA here is from genome assembly GCF_041467655.1 of Vibrio sp. 10N.247.311.49. Taxonomy (NCBI): domain Bacteria; kingdom Pseudomonadati; phylum Pseudomonadota; class Gammaproteobacteria; order Vibrionales; family Vibrionaceae; genus Vibrio; species Vibrio sp. 10N.247.311.49. Next base: position 70,941 of record NZ_JBFSVA010000012.1, on the reverse strand, counting down.
GTCATTCATCAGCGCTTCTTTCTGTCGGTAATCCGCTGCTGCTAAATTCGCCTGCTCTCCCAGTTCTTCCACATCTTGTTGAGACATAGAGTCGGGCTGTTTCTTTAGTAATTCTTGTACTCGCTTTAATTTCGACTTTGCTAACGCTAGAGAGCTTCTTGCTTTGTCTAGATCGGCTTTCGCTTTGGTATTGTCCAATTGAGCGATCAACTCGCCTTTTTTAACTGAATCTCCATCTTTGAAATGGATGTTGAGAATTTTGTCGGAGGCACTGAATGTCAATGCAGCAGAATCCGTTGCCCTGATTTTGCCAACCTCGTTGATTGAAGATGTGAATGCTTGTTTGTGCGCTTTTTCGATAGTCACAGGAATCAAGTTTGAATCTTGGGCAAACGATGGAGAGATATGTAAGGCAAACAGTGCCAAACAGATTGTTTTGCTAAGCTTTGTAAATTTCATTTTTAATAACCATAACCGTTGAATTCGTCTGAATTAAAACGTTTTTCTAAGCAGCTATTTCTTACTTAATGAGCTTCCAGCTATTTAAATAATGCTAAAACAGCTAATAATGAGAAAAGGGCTCAACTCACTGTCGAGCCCTGCAATTTTTATATGATTCCTAAATTTTTACGTTCTGAACTCCAAAGTAAAAGTTAAAAACGATGCTGATATTGAACACCAAGCAAAAGAGCATCGGCAGTCACATCAGCAGTTATATTGGAACTCGTTCCTGGAATCGTCGTCAGGTTTTCGTCAATATCTTGTGATTCTCCGATGATAAATCCGACTCCAACGTCCACAGAACTGGCATTGGTGAAGTTATATGTCCCTCCGACCGTGAGCCAGTGACGGTTAACATCAGGAATAGAGAGCGATGTGAGTTCGTCAGTCGGGGAAATGTCGTACATGTAACCCGCTCTTAGAACGACCTCTTTTGACATGGTGTACGTACCACCGACAGAAACATGTCCTGCATCTTTCCATTGATACTCTTTAATAGAGTCGTCATAAGAGTCAGATGTTAGCGAGTCAAATTCAGACCAGTTCACCCACTGCAAGCTGTAATGGAAAGCCCACTGTTCGTTGAGCTGGTGCCAACCGGAAAACTCTAGAGTGTCTGGTAGAGGTACGTTCATCTTGTCGGCAGGAACGCCGCCTTTGGTAATGTCACCTTCCACTTCGATATCTGGGCTGTAACGGTAACTAATACCAAACTTGTTATGTTCATTGACTTGGTAAGTCGCACCAACGTTAGCCCCCAAAACGAAACCGTCTGCATCTACGTTTAACAAGTTTTGGCGGTATATTTCGCCCTCACCGTAAATAACATCTAGCCCTATGCCCAAATTGATTTTTTTAGACAACTCGTAAGCCACAGCGAAACCCACATTGATACTGGAAAGCGCCGTTTTTCCTCCAAACTCATCAGCTTCGAACGAGTTATCAAATTCAACGTCAGTACCGAAATTGGAGTGAACCGTTACACCTAATGTGAACTTCGAATCTTCGATAGAATGAACATAATGAATGTTTGGAACTAATGTCCCTGCGTCTAATGATTGGTCATCCAACATTTCAGTATCACCAATCATTGGCGTGTAGCTAACATTAGACACATCAATACCACTATCGACATAGATAGCACCTACAGAAAGTGTTGGTTGCTCGATGTAAGCCATCGCAGCGCTGTTCTTAGCCACAATTGCCGCACTATCGGCCATAACAGCATCACCCGCGAATGCACGACCTAACCCTGTTACGGACTGTGCGTTAAGTTGAAAACCGGCCGCGTTAATCAGGCAAGGAACAAGAGCAACTGCAGTGCCCAAAAAAGTTTATTCTTCATTTTGAGGCACCTCTGTTTCGATATGATCTTCGTTATTAATGACAACAAGCGAACCGTCAGTCATCACCATCGAAGCAACAGCTAACTGTTGGGTTGTCACGGCTTCACGTACATCTGACATATTTCCGCCTGGCATACCCGGTAGGCCATTTTCATCAACGGGGCCTTCATACGGGAATAAGTACGTACCATGTCCACCGGTTGTCGTTCTTATGACTCCACCGAGTTCGATCTGATCACGCTTTGTACCCGTTATTGGGGGCGTTGTTGCCTAAATCAATTGAACCTTTTTCGAGTCCTGCGATCTGATCCTTTATGATGGTTAGAGCGGTGACAACATGGGTAAGGCGAAAAAGAAGATAACTAACTGGGCGGAGTACAATAAGGCTTTGTGCAAACGGGGCTCGGTTACGTTCTGGATAGATGATACAGCCGTAGATGCATGGCGATGCAAAACCCATCATGGTAAGCGTGGTAGAGGCTTTCAGTACTCTGATACAGCGATTGAAACTGCCTTGATGATTAAAGGAGTATTCTCATTACCATTACGTGCTCTCAAGGCTTTATTGATTCTATCTTTGAGCTATTGGATGTTCCACTGACGTCCCCTGACTACACCTGTATCAGCAAACGCTCGAAGACAGTTCAGGTCAAATATCGCAATAAATCCAAAGGAGCTATTCGCCATATAGCCATTGACTCGACTGGTCTCAAAGTTTTTGGCGAGGGTGAATGGAAAGTGAAAAAGCACGGCGCCGAAAAACGCAGAACTTGGCGTAAACTGCACTTAGCTGTTGATGTAGAAACTCATGAGGCCATTAGTGCAGAAGTCAGTCTTGTAAGTGTTGGCGATAACGAAGTGCTGCCAACATTACTCAACCCTTTACGTAGAAAGATCCATACAGTATCTGCTGATGGAGCATATGACACAAAAAGTTGCCATGAGACTCTGAAAAATAAGGGCTGTACTCCGTTGATACCACCTCGAAAGAATGCGGCTCTTTGGGAAGATGGGCATCCCAGAAATGAAGCTGTAGAGGCTCTTAAAAACGGAACAATAACGGAGTGGAAATCTGAGTCTGGTTACCACTATCGCTCAATATCTGAGACCGCAATGTCTCGATATAAAGGACTAACCAGCGGTAAATTGAGCTTGAGATGTTACAACGCTCAAGTGGGAGAAATCATGGCGAATGTCAAAGCTATAAACAAAGTCATAGGACTAGGTATGCCTGTTAGAAGCTAACGATTAGTCAAATATGGCGTCGTTGAACCTCAAGCTGATTTGATCAACAACGCCAATCGTTTAACTATCAACTATTTCGGTCAGTAGCTGTACTTAAGCCAATACGTTAGGAGCTATGCATTTCCACATCAATTCAACTCTCGCTGAAGCCTACTTAACTTTCCATTCCCAGTAGGCATCAGTTCATAAATTAATCCGATATCATGTAAAAATACACACTTCTTTTTAGTTCTGCACGTTAGGCTCCAAAAGTCATAGATTTATAAATCCACACCTTTGTATACAACTCCTCACTATAAAGGTGATCCAAGTTATATTCTATTGAGATAGATAATTTGTTTATTAACATCTAAACAACAGTAGTTGTTCATGATTTACAACCACAATTAACATCAAAGAAAATGTTTGTCTTAGATCATATCAACCTCAACTATGCCTCGTGCCACAGTGCAGTTTTCTGTACATTCATTGTCATATTCTGAAACACTTTCTTATATTTTTTTAAACTTTGTGGAGATTTCTATGTTAGAGCTCTTGATCGGATTAGTGATTACTATCGCTGTTGGTTACTTTATTGTGAAAGGCTATAAAGCGGCAGGTGTATTACTGACAGCTGGCCTTGCCCTACTTCTTATTACTGGCCTTATAGGTCACACAGTCTTACCCGCTAAGGTCGCTTCAACAGGTAACATGGTTACCGACTCACTAGAATTCGTTAAGTACATGCTTCAGTACCGTGGAGGCGGCCTAGGCATGCAAATCATGCTTCTTTGTGGCTTTGCTTCTTACATGACGCATATCGGCGCAAACAATGTGGTAGTAAAACAATTCTCTAAACCGCTTGCTGCTATCAAATCTCCATACGTACTTCTTGTTGCGGCTTACATCGTAGCGTGTCTAATGTCTCTAGCAGTAAGTTCTGCAACAGGCCTTGGCGTGCTATTGATGGCGACCCTATTCCCAATGATGACGGCAATGGGTATTTCTCGTCCAGCAGCGGTGGCGGTTTGTGCATCACCTGCAGCAATCATTCTTTCACCAACGTCGGGTGATGTGGTTATCGCAGCAGAAAAATCAGGTATGTCTCTTGATGTGTTTGCTGTTCAAACGGTACTGCCTGTTTCTATCTGTGCGATCATCGTGATGGCGGGTGCGGCTTTCTTCTGGAACAAATACCTAGATAAGAAAGAAAACACGCCAATGGAAAAAGTAGACGTTTCAGAAATTGAAACGAATGCGCCGGCTTTTTATGCTGCTCTTCCATTCTTACCTATTTTTGGAGTATTTCTATTCAACGGTCGTACCATTCCGGGCCTTTCACTTGATATCTACACCATCGTAGTAGGTTCAATTTTCGTGGGCGCTGTTATCGATTACGTTGTGAAGAAGTTTGACGGCGAAAAAACACTAGAAGACCTAGATTCTTGCTACCAAGGTATGGCCGAAGCATTTAAAGGCGTAGTAATGCTGTTGGTTGCGGCGGGTGTATTTGCTCAGGGCCTAATGTCTATCGGTGCAATTGATAACCTAATCGGCCTTGCTGAATCAGCTGGCGCTGGCGGTATCGCATTAATGCTTATCCTGACTGGTCTAACAGTTGCTGCTGCTATCGCGACAGGTTCTGGTAACGCGCCATTCTATGCATTCGTAGAACTGGCTCCGTCACTTGCTGCGAAAATGGGCTTGAACCCTGCGTTCCTAATCATCCCAATGCTTCAAGCGTCTAACTTAGGCCGTACAATTTCTCCTGTTTCGGGTGTAATTGTAGCGACTTCTGGCATGGGTAAAATCAGCCCGTTTGAAGTCGTTAAACGTACTTCAGTACCAGTAATCTGTGGTCTTATCACGGTGATCTTCGGTACGCTTGTTCTAGTACCAATGGCAGCTTAATTGTCAGTAAAACAGACATGATTATTTGGATATAAAATGCCCTAATAAAAAGGCGCTGAACTTAGTAAGTTCAGCGCCTTTTTTAATGTCACTTTCTCACATCGTCAAAACTATCGAGACATGTATAAACAGTCAGGCTTGAAATAGTGTTATCTCAAAGGACCAAGCCCTACTTCATTTCACCATAGCGTTCTAGATACAGAACCGTGGCAGCGGTACGGGAAGGCACTTGCAGCTTTTTCAGTAGACTCTTCATATGTACCTTAACTGTCGATTCAGAAATGAACAGGTGATCAGCGATCTGCTTATTGCGGTAACCTTTCGCGACTTCTTGAAGGATCTGCATTTCGCGTTCAGTCAGTTGTTCGAAGATATCATTGCGGCTTCCAGCATCATTTAGGTAACGAGCAACCACACTGCTGTAAGCCTTGTCACCGCTGTGTGCTTGCTTAAGCAGTTCAATTAACTCATCGGGTTCAGTGTCTTTCAACAAGTAGCCATCAGCGCCTGCTTTTACAATCGCTTCAATGTCTGCAGGGCTATCAGAAACCGTTAGAATAACAATGTTTGCGCTAGAACCGTCAGTGCGAAGTGCTTTCAAGGTATCTAAACCAGACATGCCCTTCATATTGAGATCCAAAAGGATCAAATCAGGTTCTTCTTCATGAGCAAGAGCAACCGCTTCAGTGCCGTTACTTGCTTCTGCAATCACTTCGAATTCGTCTTCAAAGCTCAGTAATTGGCTTATACCTCTGCGCATCAATGGATGATCATCAACCAGCATTACTTTACAAATCGTCAACTTTAACTTCCTTCAAACTTTTATATTTCAATATGACTGTACAGCCTTCACCTTGCGCCGCTTCAATCGTCAAGTCGCCATTCAGTCTTGCCGCACGCTCCTGCATAATGCTCATCCCGTAGTGGTTCACCTTGGAACTACTTGAGTCAAAGCCATCTCCATTATCTTTTATCACGACTAATACTTCACCGTCCTCATCGATACAGCATACATCTATCAAGTCGGCATTGGCGTGTTTTATTGCATTTATTGTTGCTTCACGAATCAATTGAAGCAAGTGAACCTGACTATGCGCATCAAGCTCGATCGATGAGAGATTATTAGTGAGGTTAATCTTCGCATCGGTTCTCTCGCTGAGCGCCTCAAGCATGGTACTTAAGGCGTCTCCAAAGTTGCCCTCTTTAATGGTCAACCTAAATGTGGTGAGTAGCTCTCTTAACTGGGTATAAGCGTCGGCTAAGCCGTTTCCGATCTCAGACGCGATTTGTTCAGATTGCTCTCGGTGCTGTTGCTCTGGCAGTTTGCCAATCACACGCTTTAATAGTGTAACTTGAATTTTCAAGTACGACAGTGATTGAGCCAATGAATCGTGGAGTTCACGTGCAATCGTGGCACGCTCTTCCATGATAATAAGCTGTTCAGCTTTCTTTTGAGCACGATTGTAGTAGATCGCTCTCGATAGCAGTTGAATGAAGCTTTCGATCAGAGCTTTAGTTGAGTGCCCGTGGTGATATGAACAGTATAAATAGCCGAGAATAAGTTCGTTATCGTCGAGTTTCATCTCAAACTTTTCGTAGTCTAAATTCGAATCGTAACCTTCATCCATAATCAATGAACGGCCTGAGTTATCGACAATCTCGAGCCTCAGTGATCCAATCCCTTCCAAGCTCACGAGATGCTGCAAGATAGCTCGGAAGTTTTCAGGAGCAATACGCGTCACCGTGAGCTCTTGTGACGAGTTATAAAGTGCCTGCAGCGACTGGTTCGCATTTTGCAGCTCAATCGTCTTTGCATCCACCACATCTTCAAGGTTTCGATAAAGCACGCCTAAATCTTTGGCCATCGAGTTGAAGGTTTTGGTCAAAATGCCCATTTCGTTGTTACTGGTCACCTTGAGTTCTACCTCGAAGTCGCTGTTTTTGATTCTTTGGCTCGCACCGACAAGAGCATGTAGCGGTTTAACAACCTGTTTACGTACAAAGTGAACAACAAAAAGAGATATGACCAGAATCCCACCAAGGCCGATACCACCAGCCCACGCTAACTTTATTAACTTGTCTTCAGAGAACTCTTGCAGCTTATAAACGAAGCCATCGATTTCAGCCACGAAGTTTTCAACCAACACGAGATAGTGATCGCGCTCTTCGCTATTCAAGACCTGTTTTAGCTCATGCCAACGGCCGATAATTAAATAGTAATCTTCTGTGATGTCTGTCGGAACATTCCAACTGACCAAATTAGTCATGGATGGCGAGTAAAGAGAACTTTCGAATTCACGAATATGAGATTCATAATCGACAGATTCTATTTGAATATCATGGGCTAAACGGTAGCTTTGCATTCGCATTGAACCGGCCACGTTAACCGCTTCCGCATCATTCAAACTTGAAGCCAAAGTAAAGATGGCAAAGCCAGTCGTAGCAACCGACAACAGCAGTATAGAGAGCAAAGATTTTGCTATCGTACTTGTTACAGATGAAACCGGTTTTATAAGCAAAAGTGCCTTCCTATTGATAAATGACTTGCCAGCGATATCGTATTGTCACACATCAAAAATCATAGCTCCATTCAATATGTGATCACTCGCTCCGTAATTTATTGATCTAAGACAATATATGCCCCCAATTAGCCCTTAGGGGGTATTTATACAATTGTTTCTAAAACTACACTACTTGTGAGGACTCATTACAAGATATTAATAGAATAATGACCTACAATTACAACATCTTAGTAACATCTATAGGTATCTAGTGGTAGATCTATCAAAACGCCGTCTTTTTTCTAGACGAAAAGTTGACTCAAGCCAGATTCGTTTGCCTTGGATTGACAGCCTAGAAAGCTTTACAGATGACTGTACTCGCTGCGGTAAATGCATCGAGAGTTGTGAGACTAAGATAATCATTGTAGGCGATGGTGGTTTTCCCACTGTAGATTTCTCTATTGATGAGTGTACGTTCTGCTATCAATGTGCAGATGTTTGTCCCGAACCCATTTTTAAGCCAAAGCAAGGAGAGCCTTGGCAAGCAAAAGCACAAATCTCTGATAAGTGTTTAGCGCAACAAAATGTTGAATGCCGAAGCTGTGGTGACATGTGTGAACCTATGGCCATTCAATTTGAACTTAGAGCAGGCAGTGTTGCTCTACCAAAAATCGAGTTAGATGAGTGTAGCGGTTGTGGGGCCTGCGTAGCAATTTGCCCTACTTCGGCTATTCTTGTGAGTAATGCATAAAACAAAAATAACGAGAGCAATTTATGGCACTAAATGAAGTGCATATATCAAGTTTAGTCGTGCATGTGAGCCCAGAGCATCTAGACGAGATCAAAGCACAAATCGAGCAATTCGATAATGCAGAGATTTACGGCAGCAGCCCTGAAGGCAAAATCATCGTGGTCCTAGAAACCGAGAACCAAGGTTTTGTAACGGACACCATCGAAGAAATTAATAATATTACGAACGTTTTAGGGACAGCTTTGGTTTATCACCAAATCGAGACTGGACTGGACGAAACGGATTTAGAAACTGGAAGCAACAATTCTCAACTTGAGGGTGAAGTATGAAAATGACAAGACGTGCGTTTGTGAAAGCAAACGCAGCTGCATCAGCGGCAGCCGTTGCAGGTGTAACTCTACCGGCAACAGCAACCAACCTGATTGCTAGCTCTGATCAAACAAAAATCACGTGGGATAAAGCGCCTTGTCGTTTTTGTGGTACGGGCTGTTCAGTACTAGTAGGTACTCAAAACGGTAAAGTGGTTGCGACTCAAGGCGATCCAGAAGCTCCTGTAAACAAAGGCCTTAACTGTATCAAAGGCTACTTCCTTTCAAAAATCATGTACGGCAAAGACCGTCTAGAACAACCTCTTCTTCGTATGAAAGATGGTGAGTTCCATAAAGATGGTGATTTCGCACCCGTATCTTGGGACAAAGCGTTCGACGTGATGGCTGAGAAATGGAAAGCTTCACTGAAGAAGAACGGTCCAACAGGTGTTGGTATGTTCGGTTCAGGCCAATGGACAGTAATGGAAGGCTACGCAGCCGTTAAGATGATGAAAGCGGGTTTCCGTTCAAACAACATAGATCCAAACGCTCGTCACTGTATGGCTTCTGCTGTAGTAGGCTTCATGCGCACTTTCGGTATTGATGAGCCAATGGGTTGTTACGATGACTTTGAACACGCAGACGCATTCGTACTGTGGGGTTCAAACATGGCAGAAATGCACCCAGTACTATGGACTCGTATTACAGACCGTCGTCTAAGCCACCCACACGTTAAAGTAAACGTACTGTCTACTTACTACCACCGTTCTTTCGAGCTTGCAGACACGGGTTACATCTTCGAACCTCAATCAGATCTAGCAATTGCTAACTTCATTGCTAACTACATCATTCAAAACGATGCCGTTAACTGGGACTTCGTGAACAAGCACACGAACTTCAAGCAAGCAACGACAGACATCGGTTACGGTCTGCGTGACGATGATCCACTACAGAAAGCAGCCGCAAACCCTAACTCAGGCGAAATGACTGCTATCTCTTTCGAAGACTACAAAGCGTCTGTTGCTGAATACACAGTTGAGAAAGCGTCTGAAATGTCAGGTGTATCTCAAGAAGACCTTATCAAGCTGGCTAAGCAATATGCCGATCCAAACATCAAAGTAATGTCACTTTGGACTATGGGTATGAACCAACATACTCGTGGCGTATGGATGAACAGCCTTGTATACAACATCCACCTTCTTACAGGTAAGATTTCTACTCCAGGTAACAGCCCATTCTCACTAACTGGCCAACCGTCAGCGTGTGGTACAGCGCGTGAAGTTGGTACATTCGCTCACCGTTTACCTGCCGATATGGTGGTTGCTAACCCTAAACACCGTAAAATTGCAGAAGATATCTGGAAACTTCCAGAAGGCACCATTCCACCGGTACCCGGCGCTCACGCTGTTCTTCAAGACCGTATGTTGAAAGACGGTAAAATCAACGCTTACTGGGTAATGTGTAACAACAACATGCAAGCGGGTCCAAACATCAACACTGAACGTCTGCCAGGTTACCGTAACCCAGATAACTTCATTGTATGTTCTGACCCGTACCCAACGGCAACAGCTCAAGCGGCTGACCTCATCCTTCCAACAGCAATGTGGATTGAGAAAGAAGGCGCTTACGGTAACGCAGAGCGTCGTACACAAGCATGGTACCAACAAGTGAAAACTGTAGGTGAAGCTAAGTCTGACCTATGGCAAATCATGGAATTCTCTAAGCGCTTCACTATTGAAGAAGTTTGGGGTGAAGAACTGGTTGCGAAAATGCCTGAGTACCGTGGCAAAACCATGTACGACGTGCTTTACAAAAACGGCAACGTTGATGCATTCCCACTGTCTGAAGCTCAAGAGCTTAACGACGATGCACAAGCTCAAGGTTTCTACGTTCAAAAAGGTCTATTCGAAGAATACGCAGCCTTTGGTCGCGGCCACGGTCACGATTTAGCACCATACGATCGCTACCACCAAGTTCGTGGTCTACGTTGGCCTGTTGTTGACGGTAAAGAGACACTATGGCGCTTTAAAGAAGGTTCAGATCCATATGCTAAGAAAGGTTCTGATTGGGACTTCTACGGCAAACCAGATGGTAAAGCACTGATCATCAATGCACCATACGAAGCGCCACCTGAAGTACCAAACGATGAATACGATATGTGGCTATGTACAGGTCGTGTTCTTGAGCACTGGCACACAGGTACTATGACTCGTCGTGTACCAGAACTTTACAAAGCAGTACCGGATGCACTTTGTTACATCCACCCTGCTGATGCTAAAGCTCGTGGTCTTCGCCGTGGTGATGAAGTTCTTATCGAAAACAAACGTGGTGAAGTACGCGTTCGTGTTGAAACTCGTGGTCGTAACCGTCCACCACAAGGCTTGGTATTCGTACCATTCTTTGATGCAAGAATTCTGATCAACAAGTTGATCTTGGATGCAACGGATCCTCTGTCTAAACAGACGGATTACAAGAAGTGTCCAGTTAAGATCACTAAGGTCGCTTAAGGACAATATGTTCTTACCACTTAGCTCGTAGATCTGACGTTTTTAATATTGCGACTGCTTTTTTCGTTACTTTTTGAAAGAAGTAGTCCACTCAAAGAATTAGCCTTTAGGCGGAGAAATTAACCATGAAAAAACTGATTACTGCCCTACTATCAGCTGGTCTTTTGCTAGCTGGTGCAGTTCAAGCTGAACTGGATAACCCAGGCGGCATTGGTGGCGTAGAATCTCTACGTGGTGCAAGTGAACTTGAAGCAACTCGCGCAGCAGATGACTTCAAAAAGTTCCCTCGTGACCAAGTACTTGAGAGTGACTACGTATACCAACCACCTCTAGTGCCTCATACTATTCGTAGCTATGAAGTTTCTCTTAACGCTAACAAGTGTCTTTCTTGCCACAGCTGGAAAAACGCAAAAGAAATGGGTGCTACTAAAGTGAGTGTAACTCACTACATGAACCGTGAAGATGCGGTACTTGCAGACGTATCACCTCGTCGTTACTTCTGTCTACAGTGTCACGTACCTCAAGCTAATGCTAAGCCACTAGTTGAGAACGAGTTCAAACCTGTAGATTCACTGCGTTAATCGTAGCCGGACTGTAAGAGAGGCTATATATGATAAAATTACTTAAAGCGTTTTGGAAAAGACTTGCGACACCAAGCAAAGCAGCCGTAGGCGTTGTTTTGTTCTTGGGTTTCTCGGGTGGTCTTTTGTTCTGGGGTGCATTCAACACGGGTATGGAGGCAACCAACACGGAAGAATTCTGTTCTGGCTGTCACGCACCTATCGTTGCTGAAATCCAAGAGACAATTCACTACTCTAACCGTTCTGGTGTTCGTGCTATCTGTTCAGACTGTCACGTTCCTCATGAATGGACAGATAAAATTGTTCGTAAGGTTCAAGCATCTAAAGAGCTATACGCACACTTTATTGCGAAAACCATCAATACTGAAGAAAAGTTCAAAGCACGTCGTGCTCACCTAGCGGAACGCGAATGGGCTCGATTGAAGAAGAACGATTCACTTGAGTGTCGTAACTGTCACCAGTTCGATTACATGGACTTCTCAGAGCAGAGCCCCCGTAGTGCGAAACAACACTCGACTGCGCTAGCTTCTGGTGAAAAAACGTGTGTAGACTGTCACAAAGGTATTGCACACAAACTACCAGACATGCACGGCGTTGAAGGCTGGCAATAAGGAGCGATTGAATGAGTACTTTAGAAAGCGTAATTTGGCACATCCTAGGTTACAGCGCTATGCCAGTTATCATTCTTGGTGGCTTTGCAGGTGTTGCAGCCGTATCTCTTTGGATTTTATCTATGGGTAAAGACAAAGAAATCGATTAACAATCGAGATTCCATCAACTTCTACCAGATAATTCTGATATGAGTTGATACGAAAAAGCCACTGATTTCAGTGGCTTTTTTTATTGTCTGGTGCTTCGTATTTCGACTGTTAAGGTATTCCTACTGTTAAGTAAGAGGCAAAACGTTAAGCTTGGTTTTCCGAAGCTTCTGGATCGACGTTCTCTTTATCGACATCTTCCTTATCAAGAATCGGCAGCACCTGCTTTACGGAATCCCGACAACAATACTCTCATACCATAAAAACTGTAGACCCATTGTTTAAACGGAATAGCCAGATACTGCTTATATCGGATTAAATATAATGAGGTGCCAATAAAGAAGCCCACTCTGCGATAAAGTAAGATTTCAAAAATTTTACTTATGAACGGTAACCCTAAAGAATATTAATACGTCCAACACTTAAAATGGGGCGATTTTTACTTCGTAAATATTTCATTTGTATTTACATCAAGATAAATTTTGTTTTCAAGGGACAACCCACCACAATAAATAAAATAGACATCTCGATTGCTGTACTTAACAGATTTCACCCATCCGCCTAATTCTTCAAAATCACTTGGGGCACACTCCCCCTCAGAGATCAGTTTAGCCACCGAATTACGGAATTTTTCTTGATGGATCTTGAGGTCATCAGACTTAACCAAATAGGAATCCAATATCTCTTTGCTTTCTTTTTCCGAAATAATGACTTCATCATTCGATAAGCCTGACATAGAGACCCATTCCGCCGTCTGTGGGCCGCCTTCTTTAAGGACTATATAGTCTGAGATACGTGCCCATTCGCCTTGTTTCTCGAGTACCACCACCTTTTCCCCTTTATAGAGGTAATCTGTTATCAAGCCATCAATTTCAGGTTGCTCGACCACTTCAAGCTTTCTCTCCAAAACGTAAAATTCCGTCTGCTCTGGTTCAGGCTGAAGATCCATGATGGGTACAAGGTCAGATTCAGATTGCTCGGTAGCTTCTAACGCCGGCCCTTCCGTTTTCTCTTGTGGGATTGGGTCTTTATTCATGACCAAGAAGTAGTATGCCGCTCCTCCCCCTCCGCCCAATATCAACAACACAAGTAAAGCGATCAGCGCTTTTTTCATCAAATCCACCAGCTCTTCCGTTATAGGTATGTCTCAAGTGTACATCAACTCATGCTGCTGCTCATCTATACTCTCAATAGAGCGCACGGTAAGTAGAGGAAAGTCATGAGTTTTTGGGGGAAAGTTATCATTGTAAGCGTAACTTTGAGTGCCAATGTCGCTCTAGCGAATCATTGTGACCGTGAAAACTGGCAAACACTGTTGGATCGTCAGCTCTCTTTTGAAGGTCGCTATAGTCAGTACACCAAAGAGTTCAACCAAGTTCTTTCAACCTATGAGTCACAGACATTGTTATCTAAACACTTTAATGAAAAGCAGATCATTGAGCTTTGGGCAAAGTACGAAGAAAGGTTTAATGTGCAGCTCAATAGTCATATGAATACCGCGTATGACGTCTCCGAGGTTTTGCTACAACAGGCGTATGTTGTGTCTAGTGAACTTGAAGGCGCTGACTCTCTAGCGTATTCATGGCAAGCCGTCGCCAAACACTGCACCAAAGCAAGACTCCCGCGCCAGGCAGAAAGCGCAAAGGTGCACGTACAAAGCTCACAATCACTCTCCCGAGATCTCCATACACTCAGTGAAAAATTCCGTCAGCTGTCTTCAAAATACCGCAGAGAAGCGACGATGATTGATGAAGCGCGCCACATAAACCAACCAGCAAACGATGCATCAAACTGAAATCACCATTAGATTCTCTCACTCGTTCGACTGGACTTTTCCGATAAATATGCTCAATCCCATTCATAATATTCTAAGAACTCGTTAATCAAAGCTTTATCAATAGGTTGTAAAAGTAATGTGCTATCTATCAACAATGAAGTTCAATTTCCGACCAATGCAAGCGAGTATGTGAGATATTCATCACAAAATAGATTTACAAACCCCAGAAAATTGTTATCATGAATCTTCATATAACTTAATAACAAGAAACATTTGGGCTAGGTAATATGCAAAAGACTATGGCTTTCAACTGCTTGAGTAACACGGAATGGACTGCAGAGATAAGAGGTAAACTTTTATCTGTAGCTAAACACATGGAAGAGTTCGGTTCAGTAAGTGAGCTAGAGCTATGTAAGATATTTGGAGAGACAATTTGGAATGACGGCGTGGATTATCATTCACATGCTTTTTCATTTAGAATTAATGCACAAACTGGGGATTGTTCAATCTCTAACTTTAAGTATCACTAAGTTTTGCACCTATCATATACGGAGTACCTTTCACGAGGTGCTCCGTTTTTTATTGCCTGAAGCCTGACACTTAATGGATGATTTTTGATATTGACCGCGCTTCTACTTCAGGAGTAAACCATTTCGTTTTCAGCTCATTCTGCCTTCGTGTTACTGCTCAGAGTTTGGCTTAATCGGTATAAATTGGCAGTGGTGCATTGCCTTTTACTTGTCTTATCGCAAGGTGGGTATGAATATCTTTCACGTTAGAGAGCCTTTGAAGTTTTCTTGTAAATGCCTCGTAGGCCATCAAGTTCGGGCTAACCACTTCTAGCAAATAGTCATAAGCCCCAGATACAACGTGGCAACTGATCACCTCTTCCATCTCTACAACAGCCGCCTCAAACTTATCTATCGACACTTCTTGGTGGTTGTTTAGGCTCACCTCAACAAACACACTCATTGCGATGCCGACTTGTTCTCGTGACAAGCTCACACGATAACCGTCAATAATGCCCTTTTCTTCTAGCCTTTTGACTCGTCTTGCACAAGGCGAAGGTGATAAACCCACTTCATCAGCAAGTTCAGCCGTGGTTAACCTGCCATCTTTTTGTAGCAGTTCGAGAAGATGCCTATCAATTCTATCCATAGTAAATGCCAAACATTAGTTAAATCCGTTAATTATTTGGTGAATATTAGCAGAAATCATCAACGACAGTTCAAGTTTAGCCAAAACTTGCCAACCTGTGGCACACCAACTGTTCCATAATGAGTCATCACCCACTCTCCTTCTATATTATGAATCTTGGCTACTTATCTATTACTGTCACCCTACTCATTTGGGCGAGCTTTTTTCTTTCTCTTAAAGGCGGCGCAAATTCAGATTTAACACCTGCCGATATCGCTCTCACAAGATTTCTCATACCGGCTTTGGTGTTATTGCCTTTGATGTGGAAAGCACGCAGCGCAATTGCCGTCGTCCCTAAACGGTATCTAACGGGTATGTTCGTAGGTAGCGGATTACCTTATCTGCTTGTTGCCGGAACGGCCATGCAGTTTGTTCCGGTATCTCATGGCAGTGCTCTTGTTCCGGGCACGCTTCCTCTGTTCGTTACAGGAATTGCGGTACTCTTTTTTAAGCAGCCACTCAGCCGACATCGTGTTGTTGGTTTAGGTTTGGTTTTGCTCGGCATACTGTTGTTTTTAGGGAGTAGCTTAAGCAGCTTCAACTTCGAATACACCAAAGGTCATTTGTTGTTTTTATGCGGAAGCTTAATGTGGGCGATGTTCACCATCTCAGCCCGTGTCGCTAATCTTAATGCGTTAGTCAGTGCCGGTTTTATTTCTCTCTGTTCTACTTTGCTTTTACTCGTCCTAATCCTGACTGGAACCCTCCCAAGCCACCTAATGGACACACCAATCGCTAATTGGCCCTTCACGGAGCTTGCCGTTCATTCAACAGTGCAAGGCGTTGGGGCGGGTTTAATCGCTGCGTTCACTTACCTTTATGCGGTTAATACCTTAGGGGCTGAACGCTCTGCCGCTTTTGGCAGTGCAACACCCGCAGTGGCGACCTTGTTGGCGATCCCACTATTCAACGAGATTCCTGATGCGATGACTTGGCTCGCCCTTGGTTCTATTTGCATCGGCAGTTTGGTCGCGAGCAACATATTCATGAGAAACGACCAGTCGATGCAGTACCAACCGCCAAGCCATAGCAAAGCCTGATACTGCGTTCAAACCTAAATACAGTTCCCCTAAGCATCGATTTTAGGGCTTGTAGTACACAGATAAGCCTGCCAACGCAGGCTTATCTAAAATCTGCTTTTTCTAAACTCGCTTCTCCATTAAACTGTCCGACCTTTTTGCAGATCCAAGAGAACACCATGCAACGCGACTACACCTTAAATTGCTTAATCACCATGCCTCGCCATGAACTAGAAGAATTTAGTTTAAGAATGATTCATCGCCTTGTACCTGAAGATGCAATGACGGAATTGTTTACGTTCGAGCAAGAAGAAGTCACCAGCGAAGAACGCATGCAATCAGCGAAATTTGACGCAATGCTTCGAATGACAGCTATCGCGCTTGGTGAAGTAAACCTAGCCTTCTCAGAGTCGGATAACTCGCAACAGAACATCGAGCGAATGACTCGCCTACTGCTTTGGCACTTCTACTCAATTTCTTTCAACCTTGAAGAAGCAATCGCAATCGAAGTGCACTGTGAGAAAGTAGAAAAGATCTTAAAGAACGCACCTAAAGATGCGTTTGGCTGGGTTAAAGAATTAACTGAGCTACTTCACTTCTACGCGAAAGTGAACGAAGGCAACGAAGACAGTAAAGACGCTTAACGTTAGTTCTACGTAAGTATACATCGAGCTAAACGAAGGCAGACAGAGCTATACCGAAGGCAAATAAAAGCTTTGCTGAAAGGAGTTCTCTGCCTTTGTTGTTTCTAGCACGCTGTGATGTAACATCAGTATCGACTGCGCGATCTTGGTTCCTATTCCCAAAGAACCATTCGGCGCTTCCAGTTCAACCTCATTATGAATCACCACCTTCACCCGTTTGGAATCCGCTTCAAAACCAACATCTAACGACACCACAGTGCCACTTGGGCTATGCCTCAATGCATTATCTAACAGATTCAAAATCAACCTCTCAAGCAGATCACTGTCACCCACAGCCTTGATTCCAATAGGCATATTAATGTTCAACTCAACATTTTTATGGCGATATTTGCTTTGTATCGTTTCTAAGCATTCGCTCATCAGCCCATTGAAATCGATTGAAGCGTATTGATGTGTGGGTACCGGGTTATCTTTCTTGGCGCTATCTAACAGCGAATGGAGCTGTTCAGATAACTTGTTGCCATTGCGATATGCCACATCTATGAGTGGATCCGAATGTGGGTTTTGAATCCTCCACGTTTCTAGATACCCCAATACACTCGACAATGGCGTTTTCAAATCATGACTGAGCTGTAATAAGCTTTGTCTTCGATATGACGACTGATATTCAAGTTGCAAAAATTGCTGTTGAATGTGCTTCGCCATCAACTGATACGAGCGTGCAATCGGCACCAATTCTGGTACTTGATGAATGAAGTTCGGGTCCAATCGAAAATCTTGCTCTGCTTGTTGTTGCAGCTTGTTTGTAACTTCTTCGATAGGGTTTAAGAGGCTGCGCTTCACGAGCAGGTAAGCCCCAATCGCAAAACCTAAGATAGAGATCAGCATAAGTCCTGCTAGCGCCATATAAGGTGTGTCGACTTGCGAATTAGCAATCACGGTATGGCGATTACTGCCAATCAACACATACAGATACCCAACTGTTGAACCCAACTCTTCAATCGCAGCAACGGAAAACACCTTACGAGAATCAGGATTGATAGGGTCTTCGCCAAGAATCGGATAAGGCTCGTCATTTAAAAATTGTCTAATGGGTGCTAAGTCTATCTGGCTTGCCAACACAGTGCCTTCTGGCGCAGCATGCGTCGTGATATTTCCTTGGCTGTCGAGAAAATAAATGTCGAAATCGGGACCAATCAACATCAAGGTATGAAATATGGATTTAAGGGCTTTGGGGTTGTAGTCAGTCCCTATCATCAGAGGGTTATCATCGCGCATATGAACCGCGAGCTCTTTGTGTAAGCTCTGCTTAGTTCTTTGTTCTATGGTCTCTTTTTGCCAATTATAGGTATAAGCAATCACCACACTCACGAGCAGAAACCACAAACTGGTGAACAACACTAAACGCGATTTGAAACTCATGTTCTCTCCTCGATGGCTCTTAGGTCTTACTGGCCTTTTAGTAAACTTCGGACGCGACACATAGGCCTAAGCTTTCGACTCAAACTTATAACCAACACCCCAAACGGTTTTAATGAAATCATCATCACTATTCGGCATCGCAAGCTTGGTTCTTAGACGGTTGACTGTGCTACACACGGTATGGTGATAGCCAGAGTGATGAGTATTCCAAACATGATCGAGCAGCTCGTCTTTGCTATACACACGCCCCGGGCGGGTTGCTAAGAAATGAAGTAAGGTAAACTCGGTAGCTGTCAGCGGTACGTCTTGGTTATTGAGTGACACCTGATGGCGTTCAGGTTGAATAGTGAGCACACCAAAATTCATAATCGATTCTGCTGTCACAACCTCTTGAGTCGCTGATTCGACATGGCTTAAACGGCGAAGCACATTCCTCACTCTTGCTTGAAACTCGAGAACGCTGAAAGGTTTCGTTATGTAGTCATCAACACCGGCTTCTAAGCCTGACACCTTATCTAACTCAGCGTCTCTTGCGGTTAGCATGAGTACTGGCGTCCAATCCTCTTGCTGACGCAACATTCGACAGAAATCGAGTCCGTCACCGTCTGGTAAGCCACGATCCAGTACGATCAAATCGAAATGACCCTCTTTATAGAGCGCCTGAGCCTTTTCAATCACATTAGCTCTGATTACGTTATGCCCTTGGAACTTAAGATGCATCTGCACCAGTTCAGCCAAGTCATCATCGTCTTCAACCAACAATATGTTTGCCATCAAATTTACCGCAGCACTATTCATGATCCCTGCTCTATTCTGAGTCCGCCCACCTTTCAATTGACCGGAACAGAGCAGGAATTCTTTCATCGTGCTTTCAACCTGTTACTGAGTTCGAGTAATGGTGATTCTTGCACCGGGGTTAAGGAAACGATGATTTGCACTTAAAGTAGAAGTCGTAAGGCCATCATCTTGGCTGATTACGCCAGAGTGAAAACTCACTATATCGGTGTCGTCTCGTGTGGTATTAAAACCTTCACCACCGCCTGCTGGTCCCGGAATGGTTGCAGCAAGCTCATCGTTCAGCTCAGTTCCCGAATCCCAAACATTCATGTTCATGGTAAAGGTATCACCCACCGCTAATGACTTGAGCGATAATCCGGATTCGCCGACAAACGCATCATTGGTGTTCACCAACATCGAAGCAACTGAGATATACCCTTCTTGATTTGGGTCGACACGAATCGACACCGTGTCTTGCTCACCTGAAAGAATCAGTCCATTGCCTGAGATGCCTTGATAAACATTGGCGTCACTGTCACTGAGCGCAAGCAATTGTGCATTACTACCCCCTTCCGCCAAGTATTCCAGAACGACAGAGGCACTTTGCCCAACTTCAAACAGATCAAAATTCGTATTGTGAGTCAACACCGCGAGTGGTGACATTGGTTGATTGGGGGTGAGGTTAGTAACACTCACATCATAGCGATAGTAATCGTCGTCATCGTCCGGACAACCCGCTAACACAGCTACTGATGCAGCGATAAATAGAATTCTAGCTTTCATACATCCCCCTTACTTCACAACAATGGTGATAGTTGCAACAGGGTTTAACCATCGATGGCTACTGCTATCGAGGTCACTGATGCCGCCCGCCGCATCACCATCACCAATGTTACCTGGATGAATATGAACCTTAGCGTTTGATACTGCCGTTTCTACACCTGTGCCACCAGCGCCAAAGGTAATGAATGGAGGGTTCGGCATACTGCCCGCCAGCTCATCATTGGCTTCTGTGCCTGCGTCATAACCATTTAGAGTCGCTTTGTAGGTGCCCGCTTGAGTTGGGATCTTCCAGCTATCTAGACCAACAAAGCCGTCGTTTGTCGGCAGCAACATTGCACCCAATGATAGGTACTCTAAATCACCAGTACTGATATCAAACGTAGTTGCGACGCCTGGATTGAGGATGCCGGCCGCTGGGTTCTCAACCACCACGCCTCCCGCGTTGGCAATGACACCAGATAAACCTGAAATATCGCCTCCTTCGGCCATGGACTCTAGTTCCGAAGAAGCCGTTTCACCCGTTCTAAACATGAACAAGCTTGAGTCATGAGCCGCCGCTAAGATAGGCGTAAAGTAGATCCCTTTCGTTGCATTAGTGACAGTGACTTCAAGCTCAGCAGCCTGAACTTGAGCCGCTCCGAAGGCCAACATAGCCGAGCTGATCACTAAGCTGATTTGAGTACGTTTATTCATTTTGATTCCATCCTTTATCGAGTCCTATCGTTGCCAACAAAACGAATAACAGCGATATACCGTTACCTTTGCCAGAACGAACTGTGGTGTTGTTGACTCTAAGAATGACGATCAAATCTATCAGCAACTTCATTGAATTCTCATAAAACTCTCACAAGTTTATCCAAACTTATTACTGCAAATAAAAATAGCGATAAAGTACTAATATTTAATCGAAAAATATCAATTTATCATTTACGTCAGAAGGGATAGAAAAGAAGATAAAGAATAGAAATGGAACGAATAAAACGCAAAAAGGCCGAATCGATTTAACGATTCGGCCTTTATTCTAGCGTACTGTTGTTACTCTTTCCTAAGCCGTATTTGGCCTTTCAATCGAGCTAACAACACAACATCAAATTAGAACGCGTAGTTTGCGTCAATCAGTTCGCTAACTTCCACTTTGCTTACTTCAGCACGAGCTTCAAGCCATTGAGCAACTTGCAGTTGTTCTGCTTCTGTTACTGAACGGTAGCGCTCAATTGAGCATAAGAAACCTTCAAACAGCTCAAGGCCGCCGCCACCAAAGCACAGACCGATGCTGTCGATGAAATCAATGAACTCATCAATGAACACATCGTATTGATCAAAATCAGTAATCGATGTCTTGCAGCTTACTTCAAAACCCAGAATCGCGAATTCACCTAGGTATAGCTTTTTGCGTAGGCGACGATTTTTGTTTTCGATTTTATCTAATTTCATAACTGCCTCTCTTTTCGTTTGATAAAGCATTTATACACAGTTCCACATCAATCCCCAAGAGTTTTGTATTACACAAGGGTGTTAATGGCAAAAATCGTGCTACAGAAACAAAACCTTAATCAAATCTATAAAAATCTGTCACTTAACTGCTTCACGATTAGTCACACATTGACCCAACTTATTAACCAATTAGTTAGTAGGTGGGTACTTCATGAATAACGAATAATAAAATCAGCCAATAGGAAGCAGTAAAGATGAGCAAGGAAACATTTGATAGCACTCGTTTTAATAAGAGCAAAAACAAACCCTTCGAAGAAGTTTTAGATGCGAACCTTTCAAGAAGAAATGTTCTCAAAGGCGGTTTAGGCATCAGTGCAATGACGGCGTTTGGTGCTTTTGGTTTAGCAGGCCACAGCACAGCGCACGCGGCGACAGCATCATCTAGCGCACCGCAAAAAAGCACTGCTACACTTGCATTCGAATCGGTTAAAGGCTCACTGACAGACAGTGTCGTTGTGCCAAAAGGCTATACAGCACAAGTATTGGTTCCTTGGGGTACTCCACTTAACAAGCAAGGCAATGCTTGGTTAAAAGATGGAACCAACAACGCACAAGATCAAGCAAACTCACTGGGCATGCACCACGACGGCATGCACTTCTTCCCGCTTAATGGCAACAGCAACGACGGTTTGTTGGTGATTAATCACGAATACATCGACCAAAAAGCACTGCACGCTAATGGTCCTACATACGATGAAGGCAACCGCCCTAGCCTTGATGAAGTACGTAAAGAGATCAACGCACACGGCGTGAGTGTGGTTCGTGTAAAACTTGAAGGCAACCAATGGGTGATGGTCGATAACGATCCTCTGAACCGCCGCTACACAGGCGCGACCGTAATGGATCTGTCTGGTCCTGTTGCACACAGTGAATTTACCAAAACCAAGTTCTCACAAGACGGCAGCCAAGCTCGTGGCACGTTGAACAACTGTGGTAATGGCTACACACCATGGGGCACTTACCTAACGTGTGAAGAAAACTGGCCGGGTTATTTCGTTAACAAAGGCGAGACAACACCAGCGCAAGAACGTATTGGTATCGCTACTGACAAAACACGTTACGGTTGGGACACGCTTTCAGGTAACAAACAAGAACGCCTAGACGAATTTGCTCGCTTTGACGTAACACCAACAGGTGAGTCAGCAATGGACGATTACCGTAACGAAGCACACGGTCACGGCTACATTGTTGAAATAGACCCATACACAGCAAACTCTCGCGCTAAGAAACGTTCTGCACTGGGTTGTTTCCGTCACGAAGGCTGTACGTTTGGTAAGTTGACCGAAGGCGAGCCAATCGTATTCTACTCTGGTCACGATTCTCGCTTTGAATACCTATACAAATTTGTTTCTGAAGAGAAATGGGACCCGCGTGACGCAGAACCGAGTAATCGCCTAAGTGCGGGTGACAAGTACATGGATAAAGGCACGCTGTATGTGGCTAAGTTCAACGATGACGGTTCAGGTACGTGGCTACCACTAACGTTGGGCAGCAAGACTACAAACGGCGGCAAGCTAGGTGATTCATTTGACTCTCAAGCAGCGCTTATCATCAATACAGCGGGCGCTGCCGACCTTGTTGGTGCAACGCCAATGGATCGCCCTGAATGGTGCTCTGTTGACCCAATGACGGGTACGGCTTACCTAACGCTGACTAATAACAACAAGCGTAAAGAAGCGAACTCTGCGAACCCTCGCGTAGACAACAAGTTCGGTCATGTTATCCGTTGGGATGAAGGCAAAACGGCAGGCGAGTTCGATTGGGATATCTTCGTATTTGGTTCACCAGCAGTGGAAGACAAGTCTATTAACCGCTCTGGTCTAACAGACATGAACCAGTTCGCGAGCCCTGACGGCTTAGCGTTTGATGCTCGTGGCATCTTGTGGATTCAGACAGATAACGGCGCAGACGAAGTAACTGGCTACACCAATGACCAAATGCTGGCAGTGGTTCCATCTCAGTTAACGGATGACAACGGCAACAGTGCGGTGATTGATGCAAACAACCAAGCACAGCTTAAACGCTTCTTTGTGGGTCCAAACGGTTGTGAAGTGACTGGCTTTACCATCAGCCCAGATTTCAAGTCACTGTTTGTGAACATTCAACACCCGGCAAACTGGCCATCGTCTGAAGATGCAACCGCACAAACTCAAGGCAAAGTCCGCCCAAGAGCATCTACGGTTGTGATTCGTCGAGAAGACGGCGGTGAAATCGCGGTTTAAATATACAACGCAGGCTAAGATCAGAAACATTTCTGTTATCTAGTCTCTGTTCGCTAGCTAAGTAAAATCAAAAAGAGCGATAAGGCCAAATGCCCTATCGCTCTTTTTATATTCTATGCATTCTTCGGTTTAAGTAAGAATCCGAATTTTCAAAACTCACCGTAATCCTAAGTCGTCATCATCCCACGTACGCGTCACCCTCGAGAAGGAGGAACGACTGAGTCGGGGATCTCTGCTCGTTGTAGGCTAACCAGAATTAGCTCACGAACAACCAAACACCAACGCCCATCATCAACGTACCTGCAATGCGGTTCATCAACTTAACATTGTCGGCTTTGCCCAGCATATGCTTTAAGCTCTTTCCGCCTGTCGCGTATAAGGTCATGCAAACAAACTCAGAAACCAGAATGATTGACACGAGAATGAACAACTGCGGTGCTAAGTCTTTATTGCTGTTAATAAAAGGAGGCAGCAAAGAAATCATAAACGCCCAGCCTTTTGGGTTCGCAATTGCAGTGACAAAACCTTGAACCACCAAGTCCCAATCATTGCTGACTTTTGTTGTTTGGTTGTCAGTACTGATCGCCAGTTTGCCTCTCGAACGCCACATCTGAACGCCTAAATAAAACAGGTAACCCGCACCAACAAATTTAAAGCCCGTAAATAGCCATGGGTAATTCAACATGATCGAAGCGATACCCAATACCGCGGCAATAGAAACCACAGCGACACCAGCCAGTTCACCGATCATCATCCATAATGTACGCTTGTATCCAACACTCATTCCAAGTGTCAACGCCAAAGTCATACACATACCGGGCGTGATTGACACGAAGAAAAACGTGGGAATAAAAGCCCAAAGTAGTGCGCTATCCATATTATTACCTTATCGACTTGTTTTTATTTATTAGTTCTTGTTTCTTGATCGGGCTTGAAATGAAGCGAGGTTGAAACGAAGCAGTAATGACAATAAACAATATTGCGATCAATACAAACAAAAAGAGCCACATAACAGTGGCTCTTTTCAATCACCAACCGTAATTACTTACGACGGTTTTTAATTCGCTTCATCATAGTCAAACGACGTTCAGCGCTTGCTTGATCTTGTGGCTCTTCGTTCGCGTTGTTCTTACGACCCTGACGGTTTTTGTAAGCCGATTTAGTGTTCAGCTTCTCGATGTAAGCATCACGTTTCTTCGGTTCATAACCCGGTTGTTCAACACGACGAATGCGCTGTTGAATCAGTTTTTCAACTTGAACGACAGTCAGCTCTTCTTCGCGGTTAACGAAAGAGACAGCGTGACCTTGCTTACCTGCACGACCTGTACGGCCAATACGGTGAACATAGTCTTCTGCTAGGAAAGGCATGTCGTAGTTAATTACGTGTGGTAAGTCTTCGATATCAAGACCACGAGCTGCAACGTCGGTTGCTACCATCACACGTGCTCTACCTTCTTTGAAATCATCCAAAGCACGACGACGAGCACTTTGCGCTTTATCACCGTGACAAAGTACCGCTTTAATACCGTCAAGCTTAAGCTCTTTAACTACATCATTCGCTGTTTCTTTATAGTTCACGAACACAAGCACTTGGCGCCAGTTTTTACGGCCAATAAGCTCAGAAAGCAGTTCAGTTTTACGTTCTTGATCCACTGGGTAAACCACGTGACCAACAGTAGCAGCCGTAGAGTTTTCGCGCTCAACACTAATACGTTTTGGTTTACGCAGAATATCAACAGACAGTTGGTTTAACTGAGTAGAAGTCGTTGCAGAGAACATCATGATTTGCGGTGATGTTTCTACATCCAACATGATCTTACGAACGGCATTGATAAAGCCCATATCAAGGATACGGTCAGCTTCATCAAATACTAGGAATTCTAGGTTAGCAATAGACACGTTACCCGCTTCTAAGTGCTCTTCTAAACGGCCAGGGGTTGCAACCAAAATATCCACACCCAGTTCTAGTTGACGAACTTGTGAAGACATCTTGTTACCACCGTAAACCGCAGAAACGCTTAGATCCGTGTATTTAACGTAGTCTTTAATGTTTTGAGCGATCTGCGCAGCAAGCTCACGAGTTGGAGCAAGAATAAGGCCGCGAGCCGTTCCTCTAGACGCTTTTTTACCGCTGTTCAAAAGGTGTTGAATAACAGGCAATGAAAATGCCGCTGTTTTACCCGTGCCGGTTTGAGCAGTAGCAAAAATATCATGGCCTTTACGAGCCATTGGAATCGCTTTTTGTTGAATTGGAGTGAGTTTTTCATAACCACACTCAGTCAACGCTTTGACTAATTCAGGAGCAAAACCTTGAGAGGAAAATGACATTGTTACGGGTTCCTTAAGCAGACAGCCTACATTCTTATTTCAGCCGAGCACTATAAAGTAATTAGAGTGATTTATCTCACATTTATCGTGATATAACGCAAACTTTCTCATTTAATCTGGTGTTTATCCCGCCTTCAACGAAGTAAACACCAAGATCCTTGGTTCAAACAGCAAAAACTGGGCTATTTGATGCCACACAGCTTGAGTAGAATCTGCTCTAGATCGCCCCATGGCATGAGCTGCGAGTCGATCACTTCCAATCGAGATTCAAAGCCATCCAGTGTAATTTCGTTCACAGACACGACTTGATTCGCCACATTGAATGCGTAGCAACCTTGGTCGGTGTTCACGACGGCTTTTACACGCTCGGCCGTTAGATCCGACAACATAGAGAATAGCGCATCGAAGTCGAACTTATGCTCTGCGCCAAACAACCAACCACAACTGAAATAGCCCTGTCCTTTATTCTCTTTACGGATGAAAGCTTCACCAGGAGGAAGTTGGAATTGAGGCTCTTGTTCAGCGTGATCGTGATGATGCGCTTCAATATGAGAGGAAGCACTGCCGTATACTCTTTCAATGTCTAACACTTCCAATGGCACTTCACCATCGTGAATTAGCTTATGGAAGACTTTTGCTGGCGTTTGATCCGTCACCCAATCATTGAACACATCGATGTCTTCAGAATGAACAAGGTCAACCTTAGTACCAAGAATCACATCTGCACTATTTAGTTGATCATTAAAACTCTGATTCGAGGTGTACTTTTCATTAGACAGATTTCGTGGGTCAACCAAACCAAGCGTCGCTTTTAAATCGACATATGGTGTGTACTGATCGGAAGTCAGTGTCGCTATAACCTGTTTAGGGTGACCAAGCCCTGTCGGCTCAATCAATAAACGGTCTGGCTTTTGGCGAAGTAAGGCATTAATACCCACTGACATAGGCACGCCCGCAGTACAGCACATGCATCCACCCGGCACTTCTTTAATCAAAGCGCCTTGATCTGTCATTAATGCACCGTCAATACCGATTTCCCCGAACTCATTAACCAGAACAGCCCAGTTTTCATTCTCAGGTTTATTTTTTAGCAGGTTCAAGATGGCTGTCGTTTTACCAACACCCAAGAAACCCGTAATGATGTTCGTAGGAACTTTTTTAGTCATATCAGTTCTCCTTTTTAAGGGAGTATATACTCAATCACCAAAAAGTTGACCCCAATCGATTGTTTACACTGAGATTCGTTAATAGAGGTTGGCGCGAAAATAATCAGAAGAGATAAACAGTAGAGGCAGAATGTGGAAATGGGATGCTCCAGACGAACTAAAGGCGTACTTACTCAGTACGCCTCACCCTCGTTACTCAATCGTGAGTTCGCGAATCAGGAAGCCTTAAATATCGACCTGAACATTTAACGAGGAACTAAAACTTTGTTTCTGAATCCATCCAAATTGTGTGTAAAACCTCACTTCTCCTTGCGGTTCGTTATGTTGCTTTACGATTTAACTATGGTTCATTTTTGGGGATATTCAAGCCGCCGCCAGAGAATCGATCAAAACTGTGACGGTGATTCCACTATTGAGCATATATTCTATTTATGTAACACGTACATTCCATAAATGAAATTCAACTTTTCAACTTTGTTGCTATAGGATATGCAGAGGAAGCGTATAATTTAATGCAACCCCGCCTTAACTCATTCAGGAAACTTATCTTTATGATCAGAAGAGAGAAAATTAAGCAATCCTTATTAGCCAAAATGCCAAGGGATGCTATTAATCAATTTCTCTCAAGAGATAAGACACCCGCTTCCGTTCTCTTTCTTTCTTGTATTGTAGGTGTACTTGCTGGCGTAGTGGGTACCTATTTCGAAGTCGCGGTTCATTTCATCACAGAAACTCGTACCGATTGGCTTAAAGATGAAATCGGTAGCTATTTACCCCTTTGGTTGGCCGCTTTCCTTATTAGTGCTGCATTTGCCTTTATTGGTTACTTCCTCGTTCACCGCTTTGCTCCAGAGGCTGCCGGTTCAGGTATCCCTGAAATCGAAGGTGCAATGGACGGCATGCGCCCTGTTCGATGGTGGAGAGTATTACCCGTAAAATTCTTTGGCGGCATGGGCGCGTTAGGCTCTGGTATGGTTTTAGGCCGTGAAGGGCCAACCGTTCAAATGGGCGGCAGTATCGGTCGTATGGTCACTGATATCTTTCGAGTCAAAGACGATGACACTCGCCACTCACTGTTGGCTTCAGGTGCCGCTGGTGGCTTAGCCGCCGCATTTAACGCACCACTGGCAGGAATCATGTTTGTGGTTGAGGAGATGAGACCACAGTTTCGCTACTCACTCATATCAATCAAAGCTGTCATCATCTCAGCAGTTTCAGCCAACATTGTATTTCGTTCTATCAATGGCCAATCTGCCGTTATCACAATGCCTCAGTACCAGCCGCCTGAACTCGACGCACTTTGGTTATTCTTATTATTAGGTGTGTTGTTCGGCCTGTTTGGTGTGATTTTCAATAAACTGATTACGCTTTCCCAAGACCTGTTTGTGGCGATCCACAAGAATGACCGTAAACGCTACTTGATGACAGGCACCCTACTTGGCGGTTGCTTTGGCTTGTTGCTCCTTTATATACCTGAATTAACTGGTGGTGGTATTGGTATCATCCCGAACATCACGAATGGCAGCTACAGCGCCAATGTGTTGTTGTTGATTTTCTTAGGCCGAGTCCTCACTACCCTGCTTTGTTTCGGCTCTGGTGCGCCAGGCGGTATCTTTGCACCAATGCTTGCGCTAGGAACACTCTTTGGTTATGCGTTCGGGCTTATCGCAGCGGCATTCTTTCCCGAACTGAATATTGAACCGGGTATGTTTGCAATTGCTGGCATGGGAGCATTATTTGCCGCCACCGTGCGAGCGCCTATCACTGGCATACTGTTGGTTATCGAAATGACCAATAACTACTACCTGATCCTGCCGTTGATCATCACCTGCTTAGGTGCGGTAATCATTGCTCAAATGTTAGGTGGGCAGCCAATTTACAGTCAACTGCTTAACCGTACGCTGAAAAACGAAAAACTAAGACAACAAGATCTCCCTCAACAAGAGGAAGTACGTTAATTACAAATGACTCATGAAACAAAAGCACACATTCAACGTGCTTAATCTCCCGATTCCGTATCAAAATCAAAAAAGCAAACGTTAAACTTGGTATCATCCACTCAAAATTAGTTGAGTGCCCTCAAAATCTATTGATGGAAGACCTACACACTCTAACTAAGGCAAATAGTCCAATATTCTGTAATTAACTAAGTCGGAGCAAGTCGTTGAACTGGAGAAGATTAACCCAAGTAAAAAATGTGCCGCCATCTCAGGCGTCTTTAGCACTTGGCGTTATTGGGTTAGGACAAGCTTGGGCGTTATATATCCCGGGCATTGGTGAGATAATTCGTCCCTACCTCGCTGCATTCGGCGCGCTATTATTGCTGCCTGTTTTACTGCGCTATTTAACGAGCTTTAATACCTTCCTTAATGATATTCGCCACCCGTTAAGCGGAAGCTTGATGGCACCAATGAGCATGGCTTTACTGATTCTGTGCGACTATTTAGCCGAGATATCGCCAGCTATCGCCTACCCAGTTTGGTTCTGCGCGCTATTGCTGCACTTTACCATGATGGTGTTGTTCTTCAGTTTTCAGATCATCAACTTCAAAATGTCGAACATTGTACCGAGTTGGTTTCTGTATCCGGTCGGTTTGATCAGCAGTTCCTTAGCTGGCACACAGTTCGGGCACACCGTATTTTCAGAAACACTTGCGGTCACTTGTATTGGTATCTATTTCCTTATGTTGCCAGTGGTGTTGTACCGCTTGGTGTTCGAAGGCAATCTTCCTCGCCGAGCAAGACCAACACTCGCTATCATGGCAGCTCCGGTTAACTTATCTTTAGCCGCTTACTTGGTTAACTTCGACAACCCAGACCCGATTCTAACAGGTGCATTGGCGGGCATTGCCATCACCATGACTTTGTTGATTTACTTGTGTTACATCCGCCTGATGCGTTTGAAGTTCCAACCTTCGATTGCTGCCGTCACCTTCCCATCTGTGATCAGCGCTATTGCCATGCATCGTCTAACTACATTTTTCGGCGCGGAATACCCACAATGGTATTGGCTACACAAGTTTGGTTTCTTTGAGCTAACCATCGCCACCATTCTAGTGATTTGGGTTGCCGGTGGTTACGTAAAAATGTACTGGCCTGAGTTTTTCGATTCCGACTACATGTCCAAGAAGATGAAACGTTCTTAGATAGAAGCGAAAAGATCTTAGCTGAACCATCGTGTTCTGCAGTAGTCGATGATGTCAGACAAAACCAACCAAACCCAAAAAGGCCTCACACTGTGAGGCCTTTGAATAGGCAAGGTATTAATAGTTCAGGCGAGTGTTACTAGAAATGCCGAGACCTATTAGAAGTTAGCGTGAGGGCCGAATACTTCGTAGTGAACGCGTGAACGGTCAACTTTCATTGCATCTAGCTGCTCTACGATATTCTTCATGAAACCAACAGGACCACAGATGTAGAAATCGCTCTCTTCAAAGCCTTTAGTATCAGAGATAGACGCTAGATCCATTTGACCTTGATGCGTGTTTTCACATGCAGATTCATCTTTGTTCATGTACCACGTTTTCGCTTCCCAACCTTTGTCGGCAACAATATCTTTAACACGAGTCGTGAAAGAGTGTTGGCCTACGTTCTCACAAGCGTGAAGGTAAAGTACTGGCTCGTTTTTATCTTCCGTGTTTAGGAACTCAAGCATAGACTGCATTGGCGTTACACCAACACCTGCAGAGATAAGTGTTACTGGCTTGCTGCGCTCTTGATACATGAAGTCACCCGCTGGTGCGTATAGGCTAACCTCATCACCAACAGCAACCGTATCGTGTAGGTGGTTAGATACAACGCCTTGTGTCTCTTGGCCTTGTCCTTCACGTTTAACAGAAATACGGTATTGCTTGCCGTTTGGCTTATCAGACAGTGAGTATTGACGAATCTCGCTGTATTGAGAGCCTTCTGGTTTCACTTCGATACCGATGTATTGACCTGGTGTGTAATCCAGAACTTCACCGCCGTCTTTTGGCTGAAGGATAAAGCTTGTTACTAGCGCTGACTCTTCGATTTTGTCTGCAATCACAAACGCACGCGCTGCTTCCCAACCACCAACAGCTTGCTTACGCTGTAGGTAAAGTTCAGCTTCACGATCGATGAATACTTGCGCCAAGAATAGGTAAGCGGCTGTCCATGCTTCTTCCACTTCTGGAGTAAAGGCGTCAGCAGCTAGTTCACGTAATGTCTCAATCAGGTGCAAACCAACAATTTGGTAGTGCTCTGGTTGAATGTTAAAGCTTGTGTGTTTCTGAGCAATACGTTCAACGGCAGTTGTTAACGCTGCTAGATTTTCAATGTTCTTTGCATATGCCGCGATAGCTTCAAACAGTGCTACGCCTTGGCGACCTGTTCTTTGGTGAGTCATATTGAAGATATCTTTCAACTCAGGGTTATGCGTGAACATACGTTGATAAAAATGCTGAGTTAAAGCTGGGCCTGCGCTCTCAAGTAGAGGAATAGTAGATTTGATGATTTCGATATGTGCATTGTTAAGCATGAATTTACTCCGAACACTGAGCCTTATGACCTATATGTCATTTTGACTACTAAAAATTAAGAATGACTTATCGATTTTCTGAAACCTTAGTTATTTTTAGAAACTGAGTTATTTTGACTCGTTTTCATTTCAAAAAATCGCGAAACCTGATTAATGCAACCTGATTGATTGAGATCAAGAATAGTCTGTTTAATCAGCGCTATAATTGGGCTTCTCTGTATCTTATGCACAATCAGTGCCAACTTTATCAATCCCCGTCATTACTGGTTTTCTTCTCAAAACTCATCTTATAAAAATGTCAAAAAGACCTTTTTTTTAAGTCAATAAGACTCTATTATGTAGATAAACACACAGTTAGAGTTTTTTATGCAAGATATCTCCGCATCTACCCTCATGGAAATGACCATTGGCCTCGCAAGTGGTGTCAACGATCAAGATCGTTTCAATCGCCTGATCGATGCCATTCGCAAAACCATAACGTGTGATTGTGTCGCGCTTTTAAGCCTTCAAGGCGACACGCTAGTACCTATCGCAATGCAAGGGCTCAGCCGAGATACATTCGGTCGTCGCTTTATCATTTCAGAACACCCACGATTTGAAGAGATCTGCGCGTCTCGCTCTCCTGTTCGTTTCGATGCTGACAGCTCCCTACCCGATCCTTTCGATGGTTTGCTTATTGACCATGATGGCGATTTACCAATGCATGCTTGTATGGGCTTGCCTTTGCTATTTGGCGACAAGTTATTGGGCATTCTGACTCTAGATAGCTTGAAACCTGATGTCTTCGCGAATATTCCGGCGCGGAACCTTGAAGTACTGGCAGCTATTGCAGCCTCAACCATGCAGATGGCACTGACCTTCTCGCAACTTGAGCATCAAGCAAAACAGTCAAAGCAATTACTCGAAGAATTGAACGTAGAAGCGTGGGAACGTGACGGCGGTGAGTTGATTGGTAACAGTGACACCATGGTCGCGCTTAAGAACGACATCGCTGTTGTAGCTCCATCTGAGTTTAATATCTTGATTCATGGTGACACCGGGGTTGGTAAAGAGCTTGTGGCTCGCACCCTGCACCACCAATCTCAACGTAAACGTAACCCACTCGTCTACGTAAACTGTGCTGCAATTTCTGAAAACTTAGTAGAGAGTGAACTGTTTGGTCACGTTCGTGGCGCGTTCACTGGCGCAGACAAAAACCGCTTAGGTAAATTTGCTTTAGCCGATGGTGGCACACTGTTCCTTGATGAGATTGGTGAATTGCCTTTGGCCGCTCAAAGTAAGCTCCTACGTGCGCTGCAAAACAACGAAATCCAACCGGTTGGCCAAGACAACATTCAAACCATTGATGTGCGAGTATTGGCAGCGACAAACCGAGATCTAAAACAAGAAGTTGAAGACGGTCGATTCAGAGCCGATTTGTACCACCGATTGAGTGTGTATCCTATCGCGGTGCCAGCACTGAAAGATCGTGGTGACGACATCAGCCTATTAGCGGGTTTCTTCTTAGAACAAGCGCGTCGTAAGCTTGGTATCAACCAAGTTAAGTTCCGCTCCGACGTTCTTTCTTTCCTAAACCGTTATGGTTGGCCGGGTAACGTGCGTGAACTTGAGCATGTGATCAGTCGTTCCGCATTGAAAGCGTTAGCGCGCAGCACCAATAAAAACCTGGTGACAATCACCAAGGAAGATTGTGGTCCTCTAGACCAAGATCAGCCAATTGCGACGACTCAGGTGAAAAACACACCATTATCGACACCAACGATCGACCTTTCTGCAGGGCTACGTGGTGCAACGGACGATTTTCAACGCAGTATCATTACTGAGGTGTTGGAAGATGCCAACTTTAACTGGGCACAAGCAGGGCGAGTTCTGAAAACAGACCGAGCAAATCTGACTCGACTGTCTAAGCGTTTAGGGCTAAATGTGGCTAAGTCTCATACGATCGAACGGACAAAATAGATATTAGCGGTTTGTTGCGAGCATCTGACAAAACTTGTGTATATAATGCTGCAAATTGTAACGCTAATTTTAAATATGTAGAGAGAGTTATGAAGTTTATCCGTTGGTTCTTAGGTCGTGTCATCTTGTTATTGAATTTTGTTTTCAGCCCACGTGGTGTGAAGCGTTCTCAAGAAGAACAAAGCAAAGTAAATGAGCAAGCAAAAACGCACACGTTATACCAATTCGAAGCGTGCCCATTTTGTGTGAAGGTGCGCCGCGCGATGAAACGTCAGTCGGTTCAATTTGAACTTCGTGATGCAAAAAACAACGAGCAACACCGTGCTGAGCTTGAAGCTGGCGGCGGTCGTGTGAAAGTGCCTTGTCTACGTATCGAAAAAGACGGTAAAACTGAGTGGATGTACGAATCTTCAGATATCGTGACTTACTTAGAAAAGCAGTTTGCATAAGCAATAAAGCAACAAAAGTCAGATACAAAAAATCCCTCGAATGTGAGGGATTTTTTATGTCTGTTATTTGGCGTTAATCGCTTCAAATTGGGAGCGAAAACTCAAACGACTACTTCGCTACAATCAGCATCAATTCCACACGGCGGTTACACGCCTTGCCTTGCGCAGAAGCGTTCGTACAAGCTGGAACATACTCACCGAAGCCACGAGTATAAATAGAACGACTCGACACATAGTTACTCTCTAATCGAGCCTTCACTTCTTTTGCTCGTTGATCTGAAAGCGGATCATTGATTCGATCTGTGCCCGTGTTATCGGTGTGCCCTTCAATCACCACATCAATATCTTGGCGCTGAGCAAGGTAGCTGCCTAGCGTATCTAGCCATTGATTATAAGCTGGCTCAGGGAATGCTGAACCTGTTTTAAAGTTCACGTGCTGCTCAAGCTTTACCATCACATGGTTGCCCGGCAACACTTCAAAATCGATACGGTTTTGTCTTAAAAAGACTTCCAGTGGATCGTTAGTCGAAACGCCACGTCCGTAGTTGGTCGTGATGGTTCTGTGTTGATGAGTGCTGCTCTGAATCGAGTAGCCACGATTACTTGCTACATGAGTCGTTTGAACCACACCCCATTCAGGATGCATCAAGTCGTAATCGGTTTGTGGTGCAGTCTCTAGCATGTCACCGCCAAGTAAGTCAGTTGGTGACGTGGCTTCACACCCAGCCAAAGCTATGCTTAACATTATCGCTAAATATCTCATTACTTCACCAACCACTCATGCAGATAAACCATTCACTAATGTCTATATCGGCACCGAGGGAAAAACTTTAGACGAAAAGAAAGCAGAACCCAAAAAAGTGCTGTTGATCACAGTTAACCGTCTACTAGCTTGTCTTCAGCCGCTAGTTCGAACTGTTTGCATTTATTTACCTTATAATTGTTTTCCAATTCGTACTAAATAGTTAGAATCTCACGACTTCTCAACGCTAGAGCAAACATTATGTTTAAACCATTTACTAAATTCATCACAGCACTCGCTGCCGTACTCATTATCGCGGGTTGTAGTGAAACAGACGAGCCACAAAAAGGCGTTCAATACGAAGCGCTTCCTACTGCTCTAACAGAATTTAACTTGTCTCCGATCACTGAAATCTTCTCTCTTAACTGTGGTCACTGCCGTCAAATGGAAAGTGCCATTCCAGAGATTGAATCTCTAACAGACCAAACTATTGGCAAGATGCACGTGACGTTCAACGAAAGCGCTCAAATCAGCGCAATGATCTACTACACAGCAGTGATGCAGCTTGATGCGACGCCTGACCACGCATTCATGGACGACCTATTTGGTGCCGTTCAAATGGGTGCAGATGCAACACCTGAGCAGCGTCAACAAGCACTAGAGACAGCGTTTACTTCTCGTGGTTTGGTTAGCCCATACCAGCTGAATAAAGAACAGCAAGTCGCTCTTTTCGACTACGTTAAGCAAGCAGAAGAGATCTCAGTAAAAGGTCAGATCAACTCAGTACCAACCTTTATCATCAACGGTAAATACCAAGTACTAACAGCAGGTCACCAAGACGTTGCTGGCATTGCAAAAACGATCAACTACCTTTTGACTCAACCATAATCACGGCTTTAGTCAACTGATTAACACATTTTGTATTAACTACGAAATTCAGCACTCAATATAAATAGGTTTTACTATGTCTAAATTTGTCATCCCGGTCATTGTCTTTCTTTTGGCGGGTTTCATGATTTACCGTACTTGGACGAATCATAAGTCTGGCGGAGAAAACTTCGAACAAGGCCAACAATTTCTAATTGAAAACGGCACTAAAGAAGGCGTGATTACGACTGAAAGCGGTCTTCAATACCTTATTCTTGAAGAAGGTACAGGCACAGAGCACCCAACTAAGAACAGCAAAGTAACGGTTCACTACCACGGTACGCTAATCGACGGCACTGTTTTCGACAGCTCTGTTGAGCGCGGCGAGCCAATCTCATTTGCTCTTAAGCAAGTAATTAAAGGCTGGCAAGAAGGTTTGACTTACATGGTTGAAGGCCAAAAAGTTCGTCTATTTATTCCAAGCACTCTAGCTTACGGTAAAGGCGGTTCAGGCCCTATCCCACCATCATCGACTCTGATTTTTGATGTAGAACTCATCTCTATCAAATAATCGAAGTTACTGATTTAAGCCCCAACATACGCGCTATGTCGGGGCTTTTTTATATCTGAACATTTGAAGCCTCTTTAGATATTGAGCTATTTAGCTATTTAGCTATTTAGCTATTTAGCTACTGTAACAACGACCAAATATACCCTCGAAAACCGACCACTAGACGACTGGTCTAATTTAACTTATAGTACCGCCCATGAACGAAAAAACGAATGACACACGCCTGCATGTTTTAGATGTTGGCTACCAATTAATAGTGAACAACGGCTTTAACGGCGTTGGCTTATCGCAATTGCTTAAAGAAGCGGACGTGCCGAAAGGGTCGTTTTACCACTACTTTAAATCGAAAGAGCAATTTGGCGAGGCTCTGATCCAGCACTATTTTGAGACCTACATCAGCAGAGTTGAAACTATTTTGGTTCATGGTGAAGGCAACCATTACCAGAGAATTGTCAGTTATTTCACTCGATGGTCACAGATTGAAAACGGCACCTGCAATGCTCATAAATGCTTGGTCGTTAAACTCAGCGCGGAAGTTTCTGATCTTTCTGATCCTATGCGCCAAGCGCTATTAAAGGGTGCAGAAAAAGTGACGAATACCATCGAACAGTGCATTGTCGGCGGTATTGAAGATGGCTCCATAAAGGTTGAAGAGAGCCAAGAAGCAGCTCAGAACCTATACTCAATGTGGTTAGGCGCCAGCTTATTGAGCAAGCTGAGCCAAAGCTCACATAGCTTACAGTCAGCTTTGAGCCTTACCGAACGAATTTTAAAAGGTGAAAGCTAATAACGCGCAGCGCGCTTTATTGGCTTTAACTTAAAAAAATCACCCGCCCTCTTATCAATTTGATGACGGCGGGATTTTTAGACAACAAGACTAGACGACTGGTCTAATTCTAAATGTATAAAATACACAATTAAGGACATCCAATGACTCAACAAGACAATCGCCGAATCGTATTGGCTTCTCGCCCAGTTGGCGCACCGACTCAAGACAACTTCCGTTTAGAGACAATAGCTGCGCCAAGCATCAAAGACGGCGAGATGTTACTTCGCTCAGTTTACCTTTCTCTAGACCCATACATGCGTGGTCGTATGAGCGATGCTAAATCCTACGCAGATCCCGTTGCGATTGATGAAGTGATGGTAGGCGCAACCGTATGTCAGGTTGAAGAATCAAACCACGCTGATTACGAAATTGGCGAGTGGGTACTGGCTTACACAGGTTGGCAAGATCTTGGTGTGTCTAACGGTGAAGGCCTTATCAAACTAGGTAAAGAACCAACGCACCCTTCTTACGCGCTTGGCATCATGGGTATGCCTGGTTTTACTGCTTACATGGGCTTGCTTGATATCGGCCAACCTAAAGAAGGCGACACGCTAGTCGTTGCAGCAGCAACAGGTGCTGTAGGCGCAACCGTTGGACAAATCGGCAAACTAAAAGGCTGTCGTGTTATCGGCGTTGCAGGCGGTCAAGAGAAGTGTCAGTACGCGAAAGAGATTCTTGGCTTTGATGAATGCATCGACCACAAAGCTGACGACTTCGCGGAGCAATTGGCTAAAGCGTGTGACAACGGCATCGACGTTTACTTTGAAAACGTTGGCGGCAAGGTATTCGATGCAGTAATGCCTCTGCTTAACACAGGTGCTCGTATTCCTGTGTGTGGCCTTATCTCTCAATACAATGCGACTTCACTGCCTGAAGGACCAGATCGTATGTCTAGCCTGATGGGTATGCTGCTTGTTAAAAGAATTAAGATGCAAGGTTTCATCATCTTTGATGACTACGCACACCGTTACAACGAATTTGCTGTTCAAATGACAGAATGGTTGTCTCAAGGCAAGATGCACTATCGTGAGCACCTGGTTGAAGGTCTAGAAAATGCGCCACAAGCATTCATGGGCCTATTGGAAGGTCAGAACTTCGGTAAGCTTGTTATCAAAACGAACGAAGCTAAATAAATTCAATAAACTGAACCCGTTAACTAGGTAGAATCATGATTACTTTGCATCACCTGAATAAGTCGCGCTCAAAGCGCATCATCTGGCTATTGGAAGAGCTTGGGGTAGATTACCAAATCAAACCCTACCAACGAGACAGTGTCACTTTTCTTGCACCACCAGAACTCAAATCCATTCACCCATTGGGTAAATCTCCTGTCATTGAAGACGATGGCGTCGTGATCACTGAGTCTGGTGCTATCACGGAATACCTAATCGACAAATACGGTCAGGGTAAGTTCGCACCTACACGCGGCACCGCAAACTACGTTGAGTATTCGCAATGGCTTCACTTCGCTGAGAGTTCAGGTATTTTGCCAATGCTGCTTAAGATCTTTGTAATGAAGGACGGCTGCGAAACTAACTTCCTAGGCGGTTATGCAGACGATGAAAACCAAAAGATCTTAACTTACGTGAATAATGCACTTGAAGGTAAAACCTACTTGGTTGCAGACACACTAACAGGTGCAGATTTTATGATGTCGTTCATCGTAGAAATCGTTGGTAACTTTGGTGCAACTGCGCTTTACCCTAACATCGCTAAATACGGTGAACTTTTAAAGAGCCACCCTGCTTACCAAAAAGCTGAGCAAGTAGAGCTAGAACACTCGAACTGATCGAGTTTCACTCAAACACGTGCTTGCTAGAGTAAACACAAGAAACTAAATGAAGCCAAAGCCGATTTATCTTCTGCTTTGGCTTCTCATTTGTCTTCATTTCGACAACAATACCGAACTCTAACTGAACAGCCATAGAGTTTGATCTTAATGCCAACAAACGTCGCTCAATACACACCTCTGCACCTAGCAAACACGAATGTCGATTTAGCGCTACCGACTCGTTTTACGTTTCCGTATTACTATACCCCGCACCCTGTGTGTGAATTCGCTATGCTGCAGCTTCAGCAATCACTTGTCGACTGTGGTGTGAATGAAACCTCGCAAGGTAATCTCTACGCTGTGCTTCTTGTTCAGAATCCAACCACACAAGGGTTAGGTTACCTTTCTGCGTTTTCAGGCTTGCAGTTAGATCCGGCTTTGGTCTCTCAGTTAAACAACATTCACTTTGTTCCACCAGCCTTCGATTCAAAACAGTTTCAATCTCAAAACAGTGCGAACCTTGCTCGACAATTGCAGCTCTCGGACGACATTGAAAAGCTGCAACAGTCGCACAATCTAGACACATTATTGGCCGAGCTTGAAGGGTTAAAAATCGAATCAGCAAAAGCTATCGAAGCCTTTCAGTTAGCAATGGCCGCAAACAAAGCTCAGCGTAACGAACTCAGAGAACAAGCCAATCAAGAAAAAGCATTAGGGAATCTAGAGTCAGCGGCGAATTTGCTCAAACAACTGGGCAATCAAAGTAGCCAAGAGAAACGTGACCTAAAAGCACTTCGTATTGAGTGGAAACAGAAGATCGCAGAGCGCCAATCACAAATTGATTTGATTGAAAGCGAACTGAAAAACCGTAAGCAAGATCACCAAGCAGTTTCACAACAGTTGGAAACTCAACGCCTCTCTCACTATCGCTTTATCAATCAAGCCAAGCAATCTAAGAATTTACTCGAGTTGCTCGATGGTAAAGACGCGCTTGAAGGCTCTGGTGACTGCTGCCTACCAAAGCTGCTTAACTTCGCCTTTGAACACGGGTTCAAGCCGTTAGCTTTGTCTGAATTTTGGTGGGGATTACCGCCTACAGACATCATTCGACAACACGCAAACCTCTACCCTGTTTGTCAGAGTAAAAGCTTTGAGATCCTCGAACACCAGTTAAGTGGCATAGAGCTAGAAGATAACCCGCTTATCGTGAACCCTGCGGTTGGTAAGTCTTTTAATATTGTTTATGAAGACGATGAAATCGTAGTCGTCAATAAGCCAGAAGAGTTCTTGTCGGTTCCCGGTAAGTTCATCGAAGATTCAGTTTATACCCGCATAAAAGCGCGTTACCCGGATGCGACTGGTCCTTTGATTATCCATAGGTTGGATATGTCGACGTCAGGTTTGTTGATCTTGGCGCTCACGGCGGAATCAAACAAGCATATTCAGAAGCAGTTCATTAATAGAACCGTAGAGAAACGCTACACCGCTTTGTTAGATGGCGAGATAACGGGCGAATCTGGCAATATCAGCCTTCCTTTGCGCGGCGACATCACGGACAGACCAAGACAACTGGTTTGTCACCAACACGGCCGAAATGCAGAGACCCATTGGCAAGTGGTTAGCACTCACAATGGCAAAACCAAGGTTCACTTGTACCCTAAAACAGGGCGAACCCACCAGCTGCGAGTGCACTGTGCTCATCCATTAGGGCTTGCTGTACCTATTCGTGGTGACGACTTATACGGATACAAACGCGAGCGCTTACACCTGCACGCTGGCTACTTAAAGTTGATTCACCCGACAACCGGTGAATGGATGGAGTTTGAAGTGCCTTCCGAGTTCTAAACTCTAACTTATCGAGCTAAGACTCTTATCTCACTCAATATTTGATCTCATAAAACGCATCAAGGTTCTACAACTGCTTAAGGTATAGAACCCTGATATTTAATTTTAATGTGATTATCACAGTTCATTAGCGTACTTTAGTTACTGAGTTCAATACTGCAGACGCCTAGCCCATCACATCTTTGCGCTGGTCAACACATTCGAAAGAGCCCATTTCGAACTCGCGACAGATCCATGGTCGGTTTTCGTAGATAGTACACATCAGTGTTTCTCTATCTACCGCAGAACACCAGCCGTCGTCTAAGCGCTTCATGGTTTCACCGCCCCATTCATCATAAGCGATGTGCTCTTCAGGTACGCCCGTATCTGTGATGATCATAACCTCTAAACGACAACAGCATGCCTGACAATTTGCACAGGTTACTTCGGGTTCGGTTACGTTCTTTATATCTATCGTCATAAGTGACTACACTGCTAAATTTTGCGTATAGTAATCGAAACCGCCCGCTACGGCTAATAAAGATAGTGCGGCGCGGCGTTTTCATTGATGTAGAAATAACAAAGGGCGCTGTGATTCACTCACAACACCCATAATATTTCGACTTTTCAGCGCGGCTTATCGCCACAGGCTCTATTTAGAACAGGCTCGCGAAGAACAGCTTAACGTAGTCTATTAAACGTTTGAACAAACCGCCCTGTTCAACCGCTTCAAGCGCGATCAAAGGCTGAGTTTGAACATCTTCGCCATCAACGGTGTAATGAACCACACCTAGAGTTTGACCTTCTGCAATTGGCGCTTTCAGTTCAGAGTTAAGCTCGATAGATGCAGTCAGCTTTTTACTGTCTGACTTAGGCAACGTAATGAACGTGTCTTCTGCCACACCTAATTTCAATGTGTCTTGCTCACCAAACCATACCTTCTCTTCAGCCACTTGATCGCCGCCTTTATGCGGGTTTAGTGTATCGAAGAAACGGAAACCGTAGCTCAACAGCTGTTTGCTGTCTGATTCACGGCTCTTAACGCTTGATGCGCCCATCACAACCGCGATAAGTCTCATCTCACCTTGTGTCGCTGAACTCGCCAAACTGTAGCCAGCACCAGAGGTGTAGCCCGTTTTCATGCCATCAACGGTTAAGCTTCTATCACGCAACAAGCCATTACGGTTATGTTGAGTGATGCCGTTGTAACTGAAAGAGCGTTCGCTGTATAAGCCATACACATCCGGTAAATCACGAATAATGGCACGACCGAGTAACGCGATATCGTAAGGAGTCGAATAGAGGTCGTCTGCATCCAAACCATGTGCATTGGCAAAATGGGTGTTTTCTAGCTTCAGAGAGGTAGCCCAAGAGTTCATCAGGTCAACGAATGCATCTTGTGAGCCTGCAACATGCTCTGCAATCGCAACGCTAGCATCATTACCGGATTGAATAATCAAGCCACGATAAAGATCCATCATTGCTACATCGGTGTTTACTTCGATGAACATTTTTGAAGAGTCTGGGAAGTTCTTCGCCCACGCGTTCTCACTGATTCGTACCTGATCATCAGCAGAGATGTTGCCTCGCTTCATCTCTTGACCTGCCACATAACTGGTCATCAGTTTGGTCAAGCTTGCTGGGTTTAACTTCGTATGTGCGTTTTTTTCTACCAGCACATCACCAGAATTAAAATCAATTAACACATACCCTTTTGCGCCTAGGCTAGGTGGGCTTGGTACTATAGAAGGTGCTGCGATAGCTGCATTACTTACCATCGCGGCGTTACTTACAATGAATATACTTAATAGAGGGAGAGAGTATTTGGAAAACAGTTTCATTGAATCAAACCTAAGTTAACGTTTTGAGCAGTATAGACAAATGCTAGCAAAAGAAGCGCGAACTTTACGTTGCTTTACGTATTTGTACCATTCGTTACAAATAAAAAAGTATAATCTGCGATCTGACCATATTTTCCACAACTAATATTTACTCCACGAATGCATTCAACGCCTAATGCTATCGCTCAGGCATGCGTCTAAATAACATTTCAACAAAGCCAGTAATACGCTGTTTGCTCTCGCTTGGCTCTAAATCAGGTTGGATGCCAGACTGTGCTAATGCTTGCCATTGTACGACCTCTGAGTTAGGTACGAAAAACGCAATGTACAACGACCCTTTCTCCGCGACTTTACCTTCACCATCGTAAAATGGCACACCAGTAGATAGCTTAATCGCATCGAAGATAGACTCATCGTTCAGTTCCGATTCTTCCGCTAATCCAAAGCCTACAACAACATCACCGACACCATCCTGCTTTAACTGATAACCTTTACTTGAGAGCTGTTCTTGAATCGAATCACGCACTAAATCGGTTACCACGGTTTCATCGTATTTTTGAGAAAGGTAAACCTTTTCTGACTCAGGGTGCCAGGAGTACGTCATCACGCCGTGTTTCATGAAACCAAAGTCACCGCTAGTGACCACACCATAATTGTGTGTGGGTGGTATTTCTTGCGTAGAGCATGCGGTCAGCCCAATAGCCATCAAAGCCAATAGTGCTGCTTTTTTTATGCTTTTTGTTGCACAAATGGATCGTTTTATCATTCGAGGCTTCCTTACCTATATAAGAATAACTATCAATTCAACCTCCAACATAAATAGTAATTATGTTAATAGAAAGGTCATTAAACGTTTGCGTAATCGCTAACCTTCACCTCTGTCTGTTTTGGGGGTTTAATCACAAAAACAGAGTTGGTATAGTTCTCCCCGTTAAACAAAACCAGACCATTCGAGGCACGGAGCTTCCTCAATCATCTCATGAAGAGAAGAATTGGTACCGACAAAGTATCGGCAAATTTAAGAGGGTCAAACAATGGAATTCAATATGGTTGAAATTTTAGGTTACGCTGCGTCTATTATGGTCGCAATTTCATTAACAATGAAAGATATCGTTCGTCTGCGTGTCCTTAACTTTATTGGCTGTGCACTCTTCACAGCATACGGCATCATGATTGACGCATGGCCAGTTGCAGCCACCAACGGCTTTATAGCTTGTGTAAACATCTACTTCCTTGCAAAAATGCAAAAGGAAAAAAAAACGAAAGCGATGAAAGCAGCGAAAGCTTAAATTAACGATTAGCCTTTCAAATAATTCTGAAAAAGCCCAAATAGAGCGATCTATTTGGGCTTTTTTGTGTTTGTCGTTCTCAAGAGCTCGATTTGTGTGAACAAAACTTTTCAATTCAATGAGGCTTTCAACCGATCACATGTAAGCAACGTGATATTCGTTCTCTCGATACGCTTGAGTGTTGTTACGTCCACTCTCTTTTGCTTGATAAAGCGCTTTGTCGGCTTTATCGATAGCGGTTTCAATGTCAGTCAGTGCTTGAGCATGGCAACAACCAGCGCTGATTGTTACTGGCGACACTAAGCCTTGAAGTTGCTCAACACATAACCGTAACGCCTCTGATAATTCGAATAACTCATGTTCATCACAATCAAACGTCACCAAAATAAACTCTTCACCGCCATAGCGTGCAATCAAACGACGACGGTTAACAAATCTCTTCAGTGATTTTGCGACCTCACAGATAACCCTATCGCCTTGAGCATGACCATATTGATCGTTCACCCGCTTGAAATGGTCAATATCCAGCAAAATGACACCGACATTTGTTAGCGGATAAGGCGACCTTTGAGTAATTTTCAGTTTTAGCTGCTCGATAAAACTCCGTCGGCTAGGAAGGCCTGTGAGGTAATCGAGGCTCGCAACATCCAATATTTTGAGATGACGATGCCGCAGGTAAAGCACCAGAACAACAATGATACTCAGTAGACTAACAACCAACGTCATCAAACTTGCCAACAATAAGCTGTGGTTCTTGTTGAGCTCTTGTTCTAAGACACCAGCAGAAATAACCCAATTAAGATACGGATAAAACTTGTAGAAGATGTTTTTACTCGTCGTGCCATCTGCCGTAGAGATAGAGTAACTAAAGTGACCTTCAGGTTCATCGACGACTTTATCGATAAGCAACTCTGAAGAGTCATCAATCAAGGTTTTTAAGTGCTCGTGTTCAAAGTTAGGTTGAAGGACTAACGTGCCTTGTAAATCAACGATATATACATAGCCACTATCGCCATACGAGTACTTTCTCAATT
The DNA here is from genome assembly GCF_041467655.1 of Vibrio sp. 10N.247.311.49. Lineage (NCBI taxonomy): Bacteria > Pseudomonadati > Pseudomonadota > Gammaproteobacteria > Vibrionales > Vibrionaceae > Vibrio > Vibrio sp. 10N.247.311.49. The sequence goes on along the minus strand of NZ_JBFSVA010000012.1, from coordinate 26,048 downwards.
TGTCTTTAAGTGCTTCGAGATCAACCAGGTACATCAGTTCATCTTTATAGGTGGTCGCCACCAATGTATTGCCACTCGGTAGCCTCACTGAATATGCGACCTTCGCACGCTTGCCAACTTCATGTGGATTGGCGTGCGAGTATTGGGTCATTCCAGACTGTAAGCTCAGTTGTTGTTGAATATGGGTTAAATGCGCGCGATTTTTCCCTTGTAAAAACGGGTGATATAGATGAATACCTTGTGGTGACATCAGGTAGATATAACCAGACTCTCCAATCACCAATTCGTTGGCAATTCGAATGACTTCTTCAACTTCTTGTTCTGGAGAGACACGCAGTGCGTGAGAGGCGACGGTATCAGTCACACCTTTTAGATAGGTTTTGATCGCTTCGTTGACTGTGGTGTCTACGATGTCGTAACTCGCGTTCACAATAGTACGAAAGAAGAATTGGTTGGAATCTAATAATGATTCTTTCGTCCGGTTGAATTGAACAGCAGAGAGGATCAGAGAAACTACGGCCAGCACAATTGAGAAACTAAGAATGTATTTACGTCTGACTTTCAAGATTACCCCGTAGATTTATAATTTCAGGTAACGCTGTGACTTCTCTTATATACAGACTGTTTTATATCATGTTTTTATTTTTTACTGAACGAGTGTCGATATTTTTAAGGGTTTCTATACGTAATCTGTGACTTATAACAAAAACGCCGAACTGGATTCAGTTCGGCTTTTTGATTTTACGTCTAGATTGATTACTTAATTGATACTAATTCCTGATAAATAGACTTAAAAGCATTTGTGTTTATTACCTATTACTACACTCTATTGTCTATAAATAGTTTGCTTAGCATTAAATTAAGAACAAACTTGAGTCCAGCTACCATCGCTACCCGGTTCAGAACTTGTCCACCAGTTTGCTTGGTAAACACTACCGTTGTGAACCACTTGGTCTCCTGTGTTTGCATGGCTTGGGTTACCTGCCCAATCTTTCTGAGGTAAGTCTGGGTAAACCGCTAAACCTGCCGTATCACATGTACCTGGATTGGTGCCACCATCGCCAGGGTTACCGCCACCTGAACTGATATCACCTAATGGTAGATCTGGCTGCTCGAAGCTAAACGCGTAATCAACGCCACCGACATTCACCGCGTAGTTAGCAGGGCCAGAAATTGGCAAGTAATACACCATGTCTAACTCATACACACCGCCAGCAGGAAGCTCTTCCCATGTCGGCAACGTAAACGCCACTCGGTGCATGGTTCCATCTAGTCCACCGATGTTATCCGCGCGAGTATGACCTGAAGCAATCACGGTCAAACCACCACCCGATTGATCTTTCGCGTTATCAGGTGCAGATACTGGGATATCGAATTGGAACTCAGTTCCACCCGGAAGAGCTTGCCCTGTGTTGTTCGTGAACGTGATCTTAGGGTTGATTGGGTAGTTTTGGTCACCGACTTTGAAGCCACCAACCGATACCGCGATATCTAGCGCTTCTGTTGGAATAGCACCCGTCGCTACTTTGTTTCCATATGGTGTTGCAGACTTAAACTTATCGTAGATAGCTTTCGTCATGGTGTTACCCATGTGGAACTCACCGTTACCGCTGTTACACGCTTGCTCAGTCGTATCGATAGAGCTTCGGTTGCCATTCGCATCGAGAACATAACAGTTATAATCCCCTGCTAGTTCCCAGAACATAATGCCGCCGATCTCTTTGTCGATAACGTAGTCCGCTTTCACGTCGATAGACTGTTTATCTTCTGTTGAAAGGAATACGCCCTTCTCTGCGTTCCACAACCAAGGGGCAACCGCCACACTGTCGTAGTTTCTCGTGTAAGTGCCCGTTAGAACATCTGAAGGATCATTCACAGGATCAAGCTTGTAAGCTTCAGCGTAAGAGCCCCAAATACCCTTCTCTAGGTTCTTCGCGTGCCACATAGGGTTAGAACCCGCGCCCATTTCGTTACCTTTTGGATCGGTATCGTGCCACATGTTGTCGATACCAATAGCGCCATGGCCACAGTTGTTTTTCTCGCCTTCACCCGTACCCGCTGAACATTCAGATTGGTTTGGCAGTGCTGCTCGGCCCCAAAGACCATTCTCACCACCCGTTACGCCTTGCCAACCACGAGTGTAGTAAGGCACACCGATGTTAATACGGCCTGCTGGCATAGAACCACGGAAGTAATGGTAAGCCCAATCCGTGTTCAGATAACCAATACCACCGTAAGCCGCCGTGTCGTATACGTTCCACTGCGCTAGCTCTGAATCTTTACCCGTATCAAACAAGGCTGCGTTATGACCTACGTGATCGTTCCACGCACCGTGAAGGTCGTAAGACATGATGTTTACGTAATCGAGGTACTTGGTTACATCGAATGTTTCCATACCGCGTAATAGGTAACCAGAAGAAGGCGCTGCGATCGTTAACATGTAGTGATTGCCATCTTGCGCAGACGCCGCATCGAGCTTCTCACGTAGCACTTTCATCAACACTTGGTACGACGCCCACAGGTATTGACGACGCGGCTCCATGAAGTCTTTGTCGTATGGGTTACCTGCGCCAGCCATAGAAGTTGGGTATTCGTAATCGATATCTAGACCATCGAACTGGTACTTACGCAGCATTTCGACCGCTGAAGTCGCGAATGTTTCGATACCTTGATGGTTGATAGAACCATCAGCATTGGTCGTCATGGTGTAGAAACCACCATCAGCCACGCGGCTGCCATCAGTCGCGAAGTGACCACCTGTTTCAGCCCAACCACCGATTGAGATTAACGTTTTCACGCCGTGTTTTTTCTTCGCTGTCGCTAATGCACCGAAGTGACCTTTGAAGCCTAATGCCGGATCAACTTCCACACCCGGCCACTCTTTACCAACCGCTGCGTTATTTGGATCGTTTACATCACCGACGTTTACTTTGCCATCTGAACCGATGCTCACGAAAGCGTAGTTAATGTGTGTGAGTTGTTCCCAAGGAATATCATTTACTAGGTAAGCTGCTTGTGGGTCATCCCCTGCACGCCAACTTGTGAAGTAACCAATGACACGACGGGGATGGTCTGCGCCCATTTTCTCACGGCCTTCATCATCGTAAATTGTACAGTAAGGAACATCGACACCTTGAGTTTGATATAAGCCATCAGGGCGACATGTGCTCACTGTTGGAGCGCCGTTCACGGTCAAAGATGCCAACGCAGAATCTGCAGTCGCACCTTGGTCGTCTGTTGCTTTCGCGTAAACCGCTAAAGAACCCGCTTGAGTTGTTGTGTAATCTAACGTGTAAGGGCTCGTTGCAGCAGTGCCCACAAGAGCACCCGCTACGTAGAAATCAACCTTATCAACCGTGCCATCGCTATCTGCTGCCGTTGCTGTCAGTGTGACTACACCACCAACATCAACAGATGTCACTGAAAGTGCAACTGAAACTGTCGGTGCTTCATTCCCTGGTTGTGCTGAATCAACAGAAACAGAAACCGCACTTGCAACACTTGCTGCGCCTTCATTATCCGTTGCAACAACAGAAACCTGATGATTACCCGACGTTGCAGCCCAAGTCGCTTCGAAAGGTGCCGCTGTGACTACCGCAACAGATGCGCCATCAACAAAGAACTCAACCGAAGCCACACTGCCATCAGAATCTAGTGCTGTTGCACTCAATACAACATTATCGCCTTCAGTAATCACGTCAGAAGCAGAGGGTGCCGTTAATGAAGCCGTTGGTACTTCATTTGGCGTACCGCCACCTCCGCCACCACTACACACATCAATCTTTTTCCATTGTGCATAGTCACCCTCAAATTGGCTCGGGTTGTTATTTTGATTCCAGTAATTCGCTGAGTACGCGCTGCCGTCATGTGAAACCTGATCACCACCGGTGTACACCGTGGCGGAATCCCACGCTTCTAACGTTGAACAATCCACAGCCGCGTAGCTGTTGAACGCCATTAAGCATGACGCGGTGAGAGTACTGAGTGTAAAAACTTTCTTGGCCACTCTTCCTTGGTTTAGGTGCATGTTAGCTGTCCCTTAAGTTATTGTTTCAAGATGCTTAATTTAAGTGTCATATTTCTCATCACTTAAATCTCTTCGCAAAACAACTGTAGGTAACAGTGCCAATTTAACACCTAAAATATTCGATATTTATAAAATGACTCGCATTAATTTGTTTATAGCATGCAATGAGTCGACACTTATTTTGCACGAACAACTAATATTAAATTTATTTCGGTACGCTAAAAAATATCGCCTAATTCGTATCCTTAATTACAAAACTCTATTCATATCTGCTTTATTTGTTCGTTCTGAAATTTCGTTTTAAAACTAACCAAAAGGGATTGATTTCGCCGTAGAACTGATTTCTTTTCTAAATTTGCCCACTTTTTCTTAACAATTGTGGTAGTATCGCGGATTTTTTTGACGAACCTCACATTTCCAATGCAAGTGTGGGAGAAATACATAGGCTCGAAAGAGCCAAATATAGCGAAGAAATAATGTCCAACTTGACGCAAGTCGCCAACGAAAACATCAACGCAGAATCTACTTCTATCGATTTCAATAAAGCTCAATCTTTGGGTGAAAAACTGGAACTCGGAAACCCAGTCTTTTGGCTTAGTGGCAGTTTTTTAACCCTCTTTGTCATCCTAGCCTTCACCAACACCTCCGTGTTGTCCGAACTTGTAAACATCGGCTTTAGTTATTCAACTAAGTGGTTCGGTGCTTTCTGGCAAGTCCTACTACTTCTCAACTTCATTATCGGTTTAGTGCTTGCACTAGGTCGCACCGGCCACGTTCGCTTAGGAACGCTTGCCCTACCTGAAATGACCACCTTTAAATGGATGTCTATCGTCCTATGTACGCTGCTAGCCGGCGGTGGTGTGTTCTGGGCAGCCGCAGAGCCTATCGCTCACTTTGTTTCAGCTCCGCCACTGTATGGCAACGCAGATCCTCAAGCGATGGCGTTCAATGCTCTATCACAATCTTTCATGCACTGGGGTTTCCTTGCATGGGCAATCTTAGGTGGTTTGTCTTCCATCGTGTTAATGCACTTGCATTACGACAAAGGCCTTCCTCTTAAGCCTCGCACTCTGCTTTACCCAGTACTTGGCGACAAAGCGATTAACAGTTGGGTTGGTAACGTTGTCGACGCATGCAGCATCGTGGCTGTAGCCGCAGGTACTATCGGCCCTATCGGCTTCCTTGGCCTACAAATCAGCTACGCACTGAGCGAACTGTTTGGCATTTCAGACAGCTTTGCAACTCAAAGTGTTGTTATTATCTTTGCTATCGCAATGTACACGCTTTCTGCTTTGAGCGGCGTGAACAAAGGTATCCAACTGGTAAGCCGTTACAACATCATCTTGTCTGTGTGTCTAATCGGCTACATCCTTCTTGTTGGCCCAACGAGCTTCATCGTTGATGGCTACCTGCAAGGTATGGGCGAAATGGTTGATAACTTCATCCCAATGGCGCTATACCGCCAAGATACAGCATGGCTAGGTGGCTGGACTGTGTTCTTCTGGGGTTGGTTCTTAGGTTATGGCCCAATGATGGCGATCTTCATTGCTCGTATCTCACGTGGCCGTACTATTCGCCAAATGATCGTTTCTATTAGCATCGTTGCACCGCTTGTAACGTGTTTCTGGTTCAGCATCGTTGGTGGTAGTGGTCTAGCGTTTGAATTAGAGAACCCAGGTGTGATTTCTAGTGCGTTCGAAGGCTTCAACCTTCCGGCGGTTCTTCTAGCAATTACCGCGCAACTGCCGTTCCCAACTCTGATTGCAATTCTGTTCCTGATCCTGACGACCACGTTCATCGTGACAACAGGTGACTCAATGACTTACACCATCAGTGTGGTAATGACGGGTACGACAGAGCCAAACGCAGCGGTACGTACTTTCTGGGGTATCATCATGGGTGCGGTAGCGATCGCACTTATCTCAATGGGTTCAGGCGGCATCTCCGCTCTACAGTCGTTCATTGTAATCACAGCGGTTCCGGTATCGTTTATCTTGCTCCCGTGTCTATGGCACGCGCCGAAGATCGCGAAGCAGATGGCAAGAGATCAAGGTATCGCTTAATACCTGACCCGATTTAGTTTCGGGTAGCGTAGAACACTAAAAAGCCACTCAAGTGATTCACCTGAGTGGCTTTGTTTTATCTGTTCGTTACTTCTATCTACGAAGCTTATTTCAATCGATAGTTCGGCTTATTGAAACTTTTCACCCGCAGCAACCATAAACGACATCTCAACCAGTAGCTCAGGATTAGCAAGTTCTGCTTTCACGCATGCACGGCTTGGCGCGCAGCCTTCAGGGAACCACGCTTCCCAAACTTCATTGAGTGCATCAAAGTTAGCGAAATCCGTGAGATAAATAGTCACTGACAATACGCGAGATTTGTCGCTGTCTACCAAACTCATCATTTCTTCGGCTTGTTCGAAGATTTGCTGAACCTGACTCTTAATTCCTGCTGTTGTATCCGTCTCTGCCACTTCCACAAAGCTTGCAATACCGTTAAAAACAGTTACATCAGACCAACGTTTGGTCGGGTTAATTCTATGAATTTTCACTGGTTATACTCTTCTTATAATTAGGGTGAACATCAGCGTAATCTAATCCAAATCATGAATATTGAAAACAAAAATTAGAAAGCTCGCGTTACCTTTTGAACAGCACTATCGCCTACCCATTGCTTTGGTTCTCAACATCACTAGCCTTTGAGTTCCTATCGAGACAATAAGTCGCTACCTATTAAGTTTTTAGATAAATATATTAATTATTATTCTCAATGCGAAATTTAATCTGAGCTATTGCGGTCATATTCAGGGAGTTTATTAAATTGAGTACTTTTATGCATGTTCAAACCTATGATTTAAAACAGAGTAATGTGGGATATAACCTAGGCGTGATTGGCGTAGCGTTGGTGTTAGCTTGGATTGGTATTTACAAGTTTACGCCAACCGAAGCAATGCTTATCGAGCCTTTAATCGCAAACCATCCTGCAATGAACTGGCTTTACAATCTGTTCTCAGTCCAAGCTGTGTCTAACATGGTGGGTGGCGCGGAGATCATTGTCGCGATTGGACTGATCGTTGGATTTAAGAAACCGACAGTTGCCTTCTACTCAGGCATTGCTGCAGCGGCTATCTTTGTTGTGACACTCAGCTTCCTGATTACAACGCCAAACGCTTGGAAAGTATCGGATGGCATCTTAGTCACTAACTTCTTCCTAGTGAAAGACATCCTGTTTTTGGCAATCGCAATTAGCGTAATCGAACGCAATAAACCTCAGAAGTAACTGTATAACTAGAAGTGGCCATAACCCTAGAAGTAACCTTAAACCTTGAAAATAAAGGCTCGAAGCTGGCTAGAAGGACGCTGCCAGCTTCTAATGTATAAGGCACTGATAGTCACCTAGTCAGCTAAAACCTTACGATAATAATGAGCATCTTGATGTTCTCCTTTAAACACCGCGTAGCTCTCAACATACTCGACCAATTCAAAACCGGTATTGGATAAGATTTTGTTGGAACCGATATTGTCCACTAACGCATAGGCATCAACATATTTAAGGTTGGTCTGTTCCTCCAAATAGAGTAGAAACTGCTTTACTGCGTTAGACGCAATGCCTTTTGAAGCAAAGGAACGACCTACTCGATACCCTAGCTCTCCACTATGGGCGATCTGGTCGATATCGCGGATGTTGATTCTTCCACAGACAGTGCCATTGGCATCTTTGATCAACATAGGAATCATCTCACCATTCTCGTATTCAGTTAGAAAGCTGGTGATTTGCTCGGTCACACCTGCATTTGAATAGAAGCTATCACCCCTAACTGGAATAAATTGCTCAAACCACTCTCGATTTTCGACCTCAAAATCCAAAAGCGCACTCGCGTCATTCGGTTGAAGTAAGTGTAAAAATACATCCATGACAAATACTCTAATGTTTCCCTAAAAAGCCGCACCTTATGATTCATGAACCACGGCTTATTAATACGGTTACGGTAAACCTCTCAATTTCTTGGCTGGGTTACCTGCGTAGATACCTTTTTCGGTGATGTCTTTCGTTACCACACTGCCCGCGCCGATTACTGCACCTTCGCAAATGCTGACAGACAGAACCGTAGCGTTAGAACCGATCGTGACGTTGTCAGCTATCAAGGTACGCCCCCAACTTTCAGGATTAGGATCTGGCTTGCCCTCTTTGAATAAGTCGTTGGCAAACATGACTCCGTGACCAACAAAGCAGTCACTTCCAATGGTCACATACTCACAGATAAAGGTGTGAGATTGAATCTTGCTTCTCGCACCTATCACGGTGTTCTTTTGAATCTCAACAAAGGGGCCAACGAACACATCATCTTTAAGCTCACAGCCATAAACGTTACTTGGCTCGATGATAGTGACATTCTCGCCACAGGTAATATCAGTAATCTGTGACTTTAATACTCTTGGACTTGCCATACTTCACTTCCTCTCGACATTAGCGTCACAATTCAACCTAAGAGATTGTGCCGTAAGCATTAAAGTGCAGCAAATAGATATGTTGAGAGTTGGCAATGGATCAGAAATTCTGCATAAATTAAAACAGTCCCACCAGCACAACTGACAACAGCACCCCACCGATAAAACTTGGGGCGTGGAATGGCTGAGCTTTAGATCTAACGTACTCTTTTTGAAGGTCTTCTTGGTAAGTTTTAACGGCGAGTTCTTTTACGTAGTTATTTTGCATAATAAGCTCCTTCTTAATCAGTAAGAGAAGCTTAAGACTTGAAGTTAGGTTGAGGTAAAGCAAAAAATCAGATTAATTGAACACTTTATTTTTGTTACTCGAGGATTACCCTGAACACATCGTTATTCACGCCGCCAACATCTACTAACTCTCCCGGTTTCATTAGAAGCGAGGTGTTAAGCTGTCGTGTTGAACGTGGCTCTTTTGTTTCTCGAATCACTAACATATCGACAAAATAGCCAGAGTCTTTCTTTGATATTGAGCCCGAAAACGTAACGCTTTCAACCCTATCGGCAAGGACTGAATTGAATGTTTTATCCTCTAAAACACCTGCGGCGATGGATGTATCACCATAAAATAGCGTGATGGTTGTTGGGTCGGCTACCAACTCTTGATTGGACGAACACCCTATTAGGGTAAGGCATAGCAGTAAAATGGCTCGAAATTGCATAAACTGGTTTTCTTTATTACGTTAAGCGTCTGTTTTTCATATTAAAACACTTCAACCTTATAAATACCATGTTTACGGGATAAGCTTAGGTGTGTCGCTTCGATGGACTTGAGTAATGAAGTGACGGATCAGATCTCGGCCTGTTGAGTTTGCTCCCTATTTGGAAGCTAAACCGAGATCTGATCGATATTATCGAGAAGGGTTCAATTGATTTATGCAACAACGTCTTGTGGAGGTGTCCCTTCACAGTTAGAAACGACAGCATCAATTTGTACTAAAGCATTCATTGGGATTTCTGAAACCCCGACTACCGTTCTTGCAGGCAACTCAGCATTAAAGAATGTGGTGTAGACTTCGTTTACCACATCAATATCTGAAATATCCTTAAGTTGAATATTAATTTTCACCGTATCGTCCATGCTATGGTCAACGCTTTCAATTATCGCCTTAATATTGTTTAAACATTGTTCCGCTTGTTCTTTTACCCCGCCAGCAACGATTTCATTTGTTTTCGGATCTAAAGGTAATTGGGCTGAAATATGATTGTAGTGAGAGAAAGCAACAGTATGCGAATAAGGCATGAATGGTGCAGAAACAGTATTATTGGTTTCAATAACCAGTAAGCGAGTGTCTTCTGGTAATTGCGGCGGTGTACCGTCGCCATGTGAAATGGATGTATCAATTTGAATTAAAGCACCCATTGGTAATTCAGCTGCGTTAACAACAGTACGAGCAGGAACGTAGCTTGGGAAGAATTTAGCACATACTTCATTTACCACTTCCGCATCTGCGATATTTTTTAGGTAGATAGTCGTTTTAACCACATCATTCATGACATGACCGATACTTTCTAGAATAGCTTTGATGTTTGATAGACATTGCGCTGTTTGCGCTTTGATACCACCATCAACCAACTCACCTGTGGCTACATCTATAGGCAACTGAGCTGAAAGATTGTTGTAGTGAGAAAAGGCTGCAGTCTGCGTAGACACAGCACTTTGAGGTGCGTTATCCGTATTTCTTGAGACCTTAATTAGCGCGCAAGGAGCTTGTGGTTTAGTGCCTTCACCGTTAGAAATGAGAGCATCCATTTGAACCAGCGCATCGCTGCTTGGCAGTGCAGTGACACCCACGACAGTGCGTGTTGGAAGGCTGTTGTGGAAGAAGTTTTTGTAAACTTCATCAATAGCATCGATATCAGAAATATTCTTAACGAAAACATTAATCTTCACGACATCATCCATAACATGGTCGATGCTTTCAACAATCGCTTTAATATTATTCAAACATTGTGCTGCTTGATCTTTAATATCACCGATGACTATTTCACCCGTTTTAGGGTCAATCGGAAGTTGAGCAGAAAAGTTATTATAATGAGAAAAAGCGACCGTTTGTGTAGATACAGAATTAATTGGTGCGTTTTCAGTGTTTCTTGAAATTTTAATGATATCGCTACTCATCGGTATTATCCTTTTAATAAAATAGGTATACGTATTTATATTTAACAATCGTATTTGGAAGAATGATTAAAGTAGCGCCATGTTAAGTGAATTATTTTAGGGTAAACGTGATACCCGTCAGACTCTAAGGTGACTATAAATCAGCAAGTTACAGAATAATTAGTCATCACACGACTAAATATCCGTCACATTTGGCTTTATCAACTGCTAAATTCTCTTTAATTTTTAAACTATTCAATAATCCTGAATACTCTCTCAAGTAGTGTGATAAGTAATTTACGAAATTTAGATGCAGTTTGATAGGTTGTTCACACTAAAACTTCGTTAATAGCTAAGTTAGTGAGTTTCTCCCCTATACCTGTGCATAAACTCTTAGGCTATTTAATTAATTATTTTCGAGAGCTTATTTTATATAAGTACGTTAATAATATATTCGAGAATCAAATACCTACAATCTGACAATGCCTATGATTAGATACATTTACTCATATAATTCAACAAATATGAGCAATCGTCACCATAGCTTTTGGCATTATAGCTCTCAACACATAGTTTCGTTGAAAGAAGAACTAAACCGCTCTTGGAGTAGTATTGAAGTGGCGCTTAAATTCGCGGCTAAATTGAGATGGGCTGGAGTAACCGACTCGACGTGCAGCATCACTAATACGAAGGCCTTCTAGTTGAATCAGCTCTTTCGCTTTGTTGAGCCTAACCTTCTTCAAATATTGCAGTGGTGATTCAAAAGTGACATTACGGAATGCATAGTGGAAGGCAGACACGCTCATGTTGGCTTCGTCAGCCAGCGATTGAACAGTGATGGTTTGGTCGTATTCTTCATGCACTTTAGACAGCGCTTTAGCGACACGTGCGTAATGGCCATCATGATGAGCTAAATCAAACAGCACACGCCCTTCTGAACCGGTTAATGCGCGGTAGACAATCTCTGTCACCATCGCATCGCCCAATATATTGGCTTCAATGTCGCAATGCAGCGTTTTCACCAACCGGGTAAAGCTCTCTAGCATTTGCTCTTCCATCGGCGTCGATTCTAAGCCACTCGAGTTCTGTTTATGCTTGTTGCAGTAGCTCTCTAGAAAGCCTTGGTCTTCGAGCTTTTTGACTAAGCTATGCAAACGTTGAGAATCAATGCTTATCGACAAACCAAGCAATGGTTCGCCATTAACAGGCAAGGCTTCGCACTCTAACGGCATTGGCACACCCACCACAAGATAATCACCTGCAGCGTAAGTCACTGGCCTTTCACCAATGTAGATGTTCTTTTTGCCCTGTCCGAGCATGATAATGCCAGACTGGTAAGTAAATGGCTGACGCTGATTCCCGCCACTGCTTCGATACAACCACACACCGCTAATTTCAGTTTCTCTGATCCCTTCAAGGTCATCCCAACCTTTGTGTTCAACATAAGACTGTAATAACTGAGCGAGTGTTTTCATAAGTGGCGACTTTCCATTCCAAGTGCTAAGAGTAAGTAAGCTAAAGCAGAGAAAGAATATCAATTTTGTAGAAATAGGCAATTTATTTGGAGGATCAGCTCTTCATCACCCTAGATTACTGTACTAATATGCAAATATAGAAATTGAGCAATCAAATAAAATAACAAATTGAGCTTTACACAAGGAATCTCTAATGCAATTCACTTACGTTAACCCTACAGTTATCCACTTCGGCCAAGGCCAAATCAACGCTATCAGCCAAGCGGTTGATACTTCGAAGAAAGTACTAGTCATCTACGGTGGCGGTTCAATCAAAAGCAACGGTGTTTACGACCAAGTTGTCGCTTCTCTCAAGGATCACGCTTGGATCGAGTTCGCTGGTGTTGAAGCTAACCCAACGAAAGAGACGCTAGATAAAGCCGTCGCTCTTGTTAAAGAAGAAAACGTAGAATTCATTATCGCCGTTGGCGGTGGTTCAGTAATCGACGGTTCTAAATACGTTGCTGCAGCGGCTAAATACGACGGCGACGGTTGGGATATCCTAGCGGGCAAACACCAAGTTACTGAAGCAACTCCTATTGGTGCGGTACTGACACTTCCTGCGACAGGTTCTGAATCTAACATGGGTGCTGTAATCACTCGTAAAGAGACTCAAGAGAAACTGGCGTTCATGAACCCTGCAGTACAACCTAAGTTCGCGGTTATGGATCCAGATGTAATGAAGTCTCTACCTGAACGCCAACTGATCAACGGCTTAGTTGATGCGTGGGTTCACGTATGTGAGCAATACATCACAATGCCAACAGACGCGATGGTTCAAGACGGTTACGCAGAAACACTGCTTAAGAACCTACTTGTACTGGGTAAGCAATACGACGAGCGTGACAACGACGCTTGGCGTGCAAACCTAATGTGGACTGCAAACCAAGCGCTTAACGGCCTGATTGGTACTGGCGTTCCTCAAGATTGGGCAACTCACATGATTGGCCACGAATTCACAGCACTATGGCACGTAGACCACGCACGTTCGCTTGCGATTGTTCAACCTTCACTACTTCGTAACCAAATCGAAGCAAAACGTGGCAAGCTAGAGCAAATGGGTCGTAACGTATTTGGCCTAGAAGCGGGTGCTGATTTAGCAGAACGCACAATCGCTGCAATCGAAGCGTTCTACCACAGCCTAGACGTAGCAACCATGTTTGACGGCTACGAAACAAACAAAGCAACGGCGATTGACAATGTTGTCGCTCAACTTGAATCACACGGCTACCTACAACTTGGTGAGAATCAAGCAATCACGCCAGAGAAAACACGTGAGATTCTAGAGTCTGCGATTCACTAAGAATCGGGAAAATAGAGAGAAAGTAAAGATAGTGGTCATACAACGATGAATTTTCACATCTGACTGAACCCATTACTTTTTTCTTTCGTACAACAGAAGCAGCGTTCATTTTGAGCGCTGCTTTTTAATTTGCCCTACAAGATGCTATTAAATTCTCATAAGTCCCTAATTTTATGTGCAATCATATTTCTATATTGTTAAGGTAAACCTGTCTCTTTACTAGGTATGAACAACGATTTGAACAATCTCAAGGAAATGGTTAAGTTTAAGTCACTTAACAAGTGGTATGGTGATTTTCATGCCCTAAAGGGTATCGATTTAAATATTGAACAAGGAGAGATAGTGGTGATTTGCGGGCCGTCTGGTTCGGGTAAATCAACCTTGATCCGTTGCATCAATCAGCTAGAACCTTTCGAAAGTGGCGAACTTTCCGTGCTAGAACAAGTGCTCCCGAGTAAGTTCAACACACCGGGCCAAGTCGGAATGGTGTTTCAGCACTTTCATTTATTCCCCCATCTTACCGTGCTTGAGAACCTTACTCTTTCTCCAATTCGTACGCTTAAAAAAAGCAAACAAGAAGCCGAAAAGATAGCAATGCACTATCTCGAGCGTGTGCACATTGCAGAACAAGCCAACAAATACCCAGTGCAACTTTCTGGCGGCCAGCAACAACGTGTGGCTATCGCCCGTTCTCTGTGTATGAAGCCGGAATTACTCTTGTTCGATGAACCCACTTCAGCGCTTGATCCGGAGATGATCAACGAAGTACTCGATGTGATGGTTGAACTGGCGAGCGAAGGCATCACCATGGTGTGTGTCACCCACGAAATGGGCTTTGCAAAACAAGTGGCCGACCGCGTTATCTTCATGGATGAAGGACAAATTGTGGAATCGAATACCCCACAAGCGCTCTTTGAAAACCCTCAACATGAACGTACTCAAGCGTTCCTAAATCAGATCCTGACTTATTGATGTTGATTCGAATTATTAAACCAGCCCTTTCCGCTCTAATACAAATTGTTGTACTAGTGGCCGCTGTTGTCTGGATTCTCGATTCTGGCGCACAAACCATGGGATACAGCTGGCAATGGGAGCGCGTGCCGGACTATATTGCTTTCTATGAAGATGGCGAATGGTGGCCTGCAGAGTTAGTTGAAGGGCTACTGGTTACCATCAATATCTCTCTGATTTCTTTGGTCGCGACACTGATCATCGGCTTAACGACGGCGCTATTGAGAAACTCAAACTCTGTGGTTGGACGCACCTTGGCCACCAGCTATGTTGAGTTGATTCGTAACACGCCGTTATTAGTACAAATTTATTTGCTCTATTTTGTGTTTGGCCCCGTGTTAGGGCTGGATCGTTTTAGCACTGCCGTTTTGGCCTTGGCACTTTTCCAAGGTGCTTACACCGCCGAAATCTTCCGTGCTGGTTTAAATGGTATTGCGAGAGGACAATTTGAAGCAGCTCAATCTTTGGGTTTATCAAAGACCTATACTTACTGGGATGTGATTCTTCCTCAGGTGGTGCAACGCACCTTGCCACCTTTGACTAATGAAGTGATCTCTCTTATCAAAAACTCTTCGATTGTGAGTGTCATGGCTATCTTTGACCTAACAACCGAAGCCAGAAACATAGTTTCTGAAACCGCGATGCCATTTGAGATTTGGTTCTCTGTGGCGATCATTTACCTTGCACTTACACTTTCACTTTCTGCCGTTGCAGCTTGGCTTGAGCATAAGCTCGGAGCTAACTGGCGAACACAATAAGGATTTATCAGCATGAAGCTATTTAAAACCGCAATTACAGCCCTACTTGCGCTTGCCGTCAGTTTGCCTGCACTTGCTTCTGAAACGCCTAACCTAGACAAAATAAACGAACGTGGCTCTCTACGCGTTGGTATGTCGACATTTGTTCCTTGGGCGATGCGTAACAAACAAGGCGATCTTGTTGGCTTTGAAATCGATGTAGCAAAACGTCTTGCTGAAGATTCTGGCTGGAAAGTTGAATTCGTACCGACGGCATGGGATGGCATTATTCCTTCTCTACTTTCGAACAAGTTTGATGTAATCATTGGCGGTATGTCTATCACTGAAGCTCGCGCTAAAAGCGTATTGTTCACTGAACCTTACTCGCACTCTGGCGTTCAACTGGCAGCGAATAAAGAGCTAGCAAAAGGTTTTACACAAATCTCTGATTTTGATTCTCGCCGTGTAAAAATTGCAGCGCGTCGTGGTGCATTCACAGTGCAAGTAGCTCGTGAAACCTTCCCTAAAGCGAAAGTTCTACAGTTCGATGACGATGCTCAAGCATTCCAAGAAGTATTAAACGGCAACGCACACGCGGTTATCGCGTCTAGCCCGAAACCAGAACACGAAACGATTAAAAACGCAGACACGCTATTTATTCCATTCGAAGAACGCCTATCAAAAGGTAATGAAGCATTTGCAGTTCGCCTAGGTGAAACTGACAAGACAGAATTCTTCAACGAGTGGATCAAAGCACGTACTGAAGACGGTTGGTTGAAAGAGCGTTACGAGTACTGGTTCTCTACTCTAGATTGGCAAGACCAGATTGCTCAAGGTCAGTAATCAGAACTTTTGCTAGTGAATCGAGGCAGTGCATTGTTTGCGCTGCCTTGTTAAAAACAACGAGATAGCTATGACCTCATAGCCACCTCTCACAACACATCAATTATTATCGTTTAAACAGGAATGACGTGAGTAGTACTAGCGCATTAACAACACCTAAGCCCAACGTTCATATGAAGCCTTGGTATCAACGCCTTAACCTTTTAGATGGCGTGTTACTAGCTGTCATTTGTGTGTTTGCAGGCTGGCTTTATTATCGTTCCGCTGTTGGTATTAACTACCAGTGGCGCTGGGAAGATGCGTTTACCCTGATTTTCATTCCGCCTTCTCAAGGCAATATTCCTTACTTTTTCCAAGGCTTGATCGCGACACTGCGCTTGAGTGTTTGGAGTATGGTGTTAGCACTCTCTTTTGGTACATTACTTGGCGTTGCAAGGCACTCTAAAATCACTTTCTTTCGTACGCCTGCACTGATTTTTATCCAACTGGTTCGAAATATTCCACCACTGGTTTTTGTCTTCATATTCTATTTCTTCGTTTCTAACCAACTGATTCCATTACTTGGTTTGGAAAGTATCTTACGTGAACACAACGGCGAGATTAACGCTGTTCAAGCCTTTCTGTTTGGTCCTGCTAACCTTTGGGAAAACTTGGCGTCTGGTGTTATCTGTATTGGTTTGCTCTCTTCGGCTTACATCGCAGAAGTGATTCGAGCTGGCTTAGAAAGTATTCCTAAAGGGCAATGGGAAGCGGCCGATTCACTCGGCTTATCGGCGTTGTCTAAGTATCGATTTGTGGTTGGCCCGCAAGTATTAACGGCCATCACACCGCCTTTAGCAGGTCAGGCAATTTCTCTAGTAAAAGATACCTCGATTGTATCCCTGATTTCGATTCAAGAGATGACATTTGTTGGCACTGAAATGGCGAACTCTTCCGGTTTGATCTTCGAGATCTGGCTGATTGTTGGTGCGGTTTACTTCGCGTTATGTTTCACCCTTTCACGTATTTTCAAAGTCATTGAACAACGCTC
The DNA here is from genome assembly GCF_041467655.1 of Vibrio sp. 10N.247.311.49. Classification (NCBI taxonomy): domain Bacteria; kingdom Pseudomonadati; phylum Pseudomonadota; class Gammaproteobacteria; order Vibrionales; family Vibrionaceae; genus Vibrio; species Vibrio sp. 10N.247.311.49. The sequence continues at coordinate 8,974 of NZ_JBFSVA010000012.1, read as the reverse complement.
GAGTGTTTACCTTAACCGCTAGTGTCATTGTTTATTTAGACGTGTATTCAAGCGTCTGTTAGATGTCAACATAGCCACCTAAGTCATAATATTCATCCACTTACCCTGATTGGTTTAACTCATTGACCAATCAGGATTAATTGCTTGAAAACTCTCTACTGAAACACAGCAAACCCATCATTTAGTCACTATACTTGAAGTATCAAATTCCATTGGATCTTCTCAAGGACTTCACTCAGCATGGACAATCATAAAGAAAGAGCTTTTTACGCCGTTGTCGGCGCATTAGTTGGAGACGCTGCTTCAATGGGGCTGCACTGGCTATATGACCAAGAGAGGATCTTACACGTAGCAGGTTTTGAGCCAGAATTTCGCTCACCGAATCAGTTCGATTATCAAGACAAGGGCTACTTTGCTCACCAAGGTAAAACCGCAGGTGAACAATCACAGTATGGTGCTCAGCTATTGGCGATGGTCGACAGTTTAGTCGACAACCAACAGTACGATGAAGCGAGCTACATCAAGCACTTCCGATTCTGGTTTGATTTTGGTGGTAGTTGGCGAGGCTATATTGATAAAGCGACTCGTATGAGCTTGTTGAACATCCATCAATTAGAATTGGCAAATGCCCCGATTACTGCCTGTGGCGCGGATGATACACAGCTCCCCGCAGTCTCAAAGATCATTCCATTAGTGGCGTGTACTTACACCTCTCACACCTTACCTGCAATGGTAGAGAGTGCGGTACGAGTCACTAATAATAATGATAAAGCGGTAGAGTGGGCACAAGCCATCACCCTACTGATTCAAGCCGCGATACAAGGCAATTCACCATTACAATCAGTAGAGATGGTACGACAAACCTGCAGCAAGTTTATACACGATCAAATCGATGAAGCCCTCTCAGCGCCTGAGCTTTCAATAACAGATGCCGCGAAAAAGTTCGGGTTGCATTGCGAATTGAGTGCCGCGTTCCCGCTGCTGATTCGCATCATTGCTGGCGCTCAGAGCTTTAAACAAGGTATCCGCGACAACATTTTATGTGGGGGCGATAGCTGCGGGCGTGCGATCGTGATTGGCGCGGTATTAGCGGCTTGCTTCTATGAAGAAGCCGGAGCGATTCCAACAGAATGGTTAAACCAAGTCGAACTCAATGGCGGCGTGCTGTCTTTACCTATTGAGTGATTTCCACAATAACGAACTAGAGTCTGACATAAGACAAGTAAACTTCTAGGTCGAAGACTGTCATTCCTTTAAGGTTGGAACACACTGCGATAACTCATTTTTCAGCCAAACCACAAACGGGCTTTCTGGCTCATCGCGCTTGTTATCTTGTGTGAGCAATATGTACTGATGACCGGAAGGCACAAAGCCGAACGGTGCGATTAAGTTGCCTCTATTCAAATCATCAACCACCAATGGATAAGAACCAAGAGCCGCTCCTAGCCCATCAACAGCCGCTTGAAAGCAGAAATAGAAGTGTGCAAAGGTCTGGTTTGATATAGTTTGTGACACCAATCGGCGATCAAATTCACTATCTTTGGTGATGGATGCCCAGTGGCTCCAAGCGTTTGGTCGCGTGCTGCTGTGCAGTAATTTTACATCGGCTAGCTTGTCTTTGACCTGTTGCCAGTAATCAGGCGAGAACACAGGGCCAACCCACTCTTCAACTAACGGTATCTGTTTGTAATGCTCGGTTACGTTGAAGTCGTCTCGGCGAATGGCCATATCTAATCCAGTTGCGCCTAATGTCACAGGCCCACCTGCGGTAGACAATCGAACATCAATTCCGGATTCGTTATAGAAATCACCGAGTCGAGGCATTAACCAGCGCATGGTCAATGTGGGTTCGCATGAAACCTCCAACGCTTGATGATTCAGCTGATTAAGCTTATGGACTCCAGTTTCCAAGGCTTGGAACGCTTGCTCTGTGTAACCTTTGAGTAATTCCCCCTCTTTGGTGAGACACACATTCCTGCCCTGTTTATAGAACAAGGCGTGAGATAAGTGATTTTCCAATACCTTGATCTGCTTACTCACCGCGCCATGTGTGATATTGAGTTTATCCGCCGCTTCACTGTAACTACTCGAATGCGCTGCTACGTGGAAAATATGAAATGCTTTCAAATGTCTCATGTGTGATTTTTTCTCACAGATAGGTGGCATTCATTTCGATTATAGGCAGCAATAAAAAACCATACAATGCTGGCTCATCAAATATAAAGAGTTGGAGTCATTATGGAGTGGTTAATCCTAGCAGTATTGGGACTATTGATTGTTATCAGCCCAGGCGCTGATTTCGTTTTAGTTTTGAAAAACAGTGTCAACCAAGGAAGACAAGCAGGGATTTGGACTGCAATCGGTGTGAGTTTAGCGATTTGTGCTCACATCAGTTATTCAATGCTTGGGATCAGTTATTTAATCTCACAGAATGAGCAGCTGTTTGACATGATTAGATACGCAGGTGCAACCTACCTTATTTATCTAGGGCTAAAAGGTATCTTGAGTGCGGACAACAAGCTTGCACCGATGGAAGATGCAAAGCAAAGCACCAGTGTTTGGAGCTATTTAGCCCAAGGCTTCTTATGTAACGTGCTCAACCCAAAAACCATGTTGTTCTTTTTGAGCATCTTCAGCCAAGTCATCTCACCTGATGCAGAAAACCAGCATGTCGCGCTCGGCTATGGGCTTTACATGATCGTTCTTCACGGTTTATGGTTTGGCGTTGTCGCTATGCTGTTTACTTCGAATACATTGCAAAAGCATCTATTGAGAGCAAAGAAAAGGCTTAATCAAGCATGTGGATTTGGCTTAGTGACGTTCGGAGCACTGTTGGCGATTAAATCGTAAACAAGCGAGTCACAAATAGAAAGCGATTCAAACGACTGAATCGCATCTAACAGGGTCTTGGTAAAACTCTAAACAAGATTCATCGGTCTAATATCGGCACTATCAGGGAAGATAGTGTTGAGTTGTTTCACTTCTACCGATAAATGTTGGTTGAGCACGCCCTTGATAACCGAACGCATATCAATCGTTGGATTAAGGTCTCGGCCTTCATATCGTTGGCTTTGGCTCAAGCCCGGCCAATTAGCAATAACCTTACCACCCGATCCTTTCAACGATGGCAGCGCACCACCCGCAACAAACATGACGTTGCCGGTGCCATGGTCGGTGCCTTTAGTGCCGTTTTCTTTTACTGTTCGACCAAATTCACTGGCCGCGATGATCACTGTCTTCTGCCAACGATCACCTAGTGACGCCTTGAGAGCCGCTAACCCAACATCCAAAGTTTTAAGTTGATTACTCAACCTACCATTTACGTTGCCTTGATTGGCGTGAGTGTCCCACCCACCAAGTTCTAACGCTGCGATGTTTGGTCCGTTATCAGCCGACAATATGTCGCCTGTTTTACCCATCAATGATTTAAACTGTTTGCCGACACCTTGGTCGCCTACCAATTGATCTATCTTCATGACGCTTTCAAAGTTTGAAGACAGCATTTGGTCACTTTGAAACAACTGTTCCAGCAGTTCCGTTTGTTTATCTCGTGTTTTTAAGCGGTTTGGGTACCAACTTGCCACGGTCGATTCGCCCTGCATGATGAGTGGTAAGCCCGAATCAATTGCGATTCCATCGTATTTTTCTGAGCTCAACGTGAGTAAACGGTTAATCCACCCTACGGTGTTAAACGGGTCGGAAGTGCCATTCTCCAATATCTTCTGTCCATCAAAATGTGAACGCTCGCGATAAGCGGTTGAACAAGCGTGTACAAAGCTGAGTTCGTTACTTTTATACCATTGATGGCACTGCTTTAGAGACGGATGGAGCCCAAAGAAATCATCCAACTTGAGTAGCTGTTCTGGTTTCAATCCGATGTTGGGTCTCAAATTAGAGTAATCAGGATCGGCATGCGGCACTACAACATTTAAACCATCCATCGCGCCACGCAGTGATACCCAAATGAAGATATTGTCTGAACCTGTTTTGGCAAAGCTTGGAAATGGCAGCATCGCATTGACGCCAACAGCCGCCGCAATACCCATGAACTGGCGGCGGTTAATACTATGTGGCGCTTTATTCTGAGAACAATCTGGCTTTTTCATACCCACTCCTAACGATATTGAAACTGAGGGCTTAGCCACAACAGGGAAAGTTGCATTGCAGCGCTGTCGGCTTTGTTCAATACAATTTGGGTGTGTTCATCAATAGCATCGCCATATAAACCCGCGATCACTTTATCCACTACCGCTTTCGGCTTAACTCCTGACGCTTTAGCCGATTTTATTGCAGCAGACGCAAGCCTATTCGCAACTTGCATACGTTGAGTCAACGCCGAAGGGCTATTGTAGTCTCTGTCTTGATCCGACCACCCTGCAGGTGAACCCGGTTTAAAAGGAGGCTGCCCTAAATTGTTGAGTGCATTGAATGCCTGTTTCTCGTTTAAAGAAATATCGGCACTACGAAGGACGGCAAACAGCCACTCCTTCGGTGGTCTAAAACGATTGGGGTTAGGTTTACTCGCCTCAGCGCTGTTCAATAACAAGCGATAAATAGGCAGTAAATCTCCCTCGCCTTTCAGATATTCAGCAACCATTTGCTCTGAGAGTTCTTTAGGTATGTCGCCAATGAAGTGCTGACAAAGCTTATCAACTAAATGCTTAGCAGTGTCTTTGTGGGTCGCTAAGGTTTGTAAACACGACTCTCCTTGCGAGACGCCGGATTGAGAATAGGACTTGCCAAGCAGTGTGATACTTCCGGGTTCATGCAGATTATTAGCGAATCGAAAACCAGCATCAGGAGATTTGAATTTAATGCCCCAGCCTGAAATGCCTTTTGCTAAAGCAATAACATCTTGCTGAGTATAAGAACCGTCAACGCCAAGAGTGTGGAGTTCTAAGATCTCACGAGCGAGGTTCTCATTGAGCCCCTTATTACGGCGCTTTCCGACTTTTGAATTGGGACCAATCGAGAGTTGATTATCGAGATACAGAAGCATCGCAGGATGTTTAGAAGAAGCCATCAGCATCTCGCCAAAGTTACCATTCCAATGCTGGCGAACCACATCGTTTTCAATGCTGGCGGCCAAGGGCATCAGTTTTCGATTATCGACCGAGATGGCGAAGTGATTGCTCCAAAACTGAATGATGCGCTCTTGAAAACCATAAGGAGTTTCAACACTTTGTAGGTGGCGAGCTTGAGCTTGTTGTCGATACTGCGTTCGAAGAAAAGACTGCGCTTCTTTCTTCGTGGCTTGCATCTGTTGTTCGTCACCCTTGGCCTTCATTCGTTGTACACGATTCTCTCCTACTTTAATCAGAGTAGATTCAGTACTCGGTAAGTCTTGTATAGCTTGGTGAACGAATGGCTTTTTATCCAACTGTTCTACAGGAGAATAATAGGTTGTTTGACCTAGTTTTGGCCCAAAGCCAAACCTTTGTTCACCCACGATTTTTGAAGTCGGGTAATAATTCATTGCACACTCCCTTACGCTCGATCTTTTCTAAGTGTAATCGCTTAGTCATCAAGCATAGGGAGCTTTACAAGGTTTTACGTTAGATAAGTGTCAGGTGCCTATCAAGTTACCGACACGGTGTGATCATTTTGAATGAGTGTCTATTCACGCCACATATAGACAAACTGATCGTTTTGCGAGGTGATTTCGAAGCCAAACCTTAAATACAACTCCCCAACTCGATTACCTTGTAAATAACACAACTCCACAGGCTTATTGAGTTTGGCTGCTTGAGCTAAGCAATCCGTTAAAACTTGGCTGCCAATACCTTTGCCATGATATTCAGGCAGTAGAAAGAATCGGCAAAAATAGAAGTGCTCGCCTTTGTCTTGCAACAACACACTACCAATCGCTTTACCTTGATATTCAATGATTTCAGGGCGTTCTTCTGCCCACTCTTCGGCGTGTATATCTCGTTGAATTTGTTCATCCCAGCCAAATACGGCCTTGATTGGTTCAAACTCAGCGGCCTTCTTAAGCTCGAACAGAAATTCATAATCTGATGACTGAGCAGGTCTTGTTGAATACTTCAAAATACCTCCAACAATAATTGGCTATGGCTTCATTTTCGTTTAAACCGGGACATAGTAACCCCGATCAAACCAAAAGATGCCACGCTTAAATGTTCATTTTGGTTCTAGTTGGTAACGTAAGACTTCGTGTTTATCTTGCTCTGAATAAAAGGTACTCAGGAATTGTCCACCGCACTTCTCAATGACCTTTTGCGAAGCTATATTGCCCCTCTCACACGTAATAATAGCGCTTTCGGACAATACGTACCGTTGAACCCAAGACAACATATGACTTGCGATACCCCGCCCTCTCGCTTGTGGCAAAGTCTCGTAGCCGATATGTCCGATGACATCGTGAATGTACGGACTGGTGCCATGACGAACTCTTATCACTCCAAGAATACGTCCAGACTCGAAACAAAAATAAGTAGAAGCAGGCGTCCACCCTTCTGGCAAACCCTCGCCTTTTGAATAAGCAATTCGTCTTTCTAAATAGGCATCACTGCCATCGGAAATCCCCGTGTAAATATCTACCCCATCCTCAGCGCAAGCGTTCACATAGTAATGAAAGGCCGTTGAATGTGAAATAGCAGCTTTAACCATGTCCATATGATGTTGATTCTCCAACGGCTTCTACGCTATTTAGTTCAGGAGCGACTCGCAATTTTGACCTATTATCGACTACTGCTTCTTAACGTACTTCGCCGTAACCAGCATTTCACCGCCACCATCCAGCTTGCAATCTAGTTGGTGATCTTTGCCTTCATTGATGCGTCGAATCACAGCTTTAGTACCAATTTTCAATACGCTAGAACTGCCTTTAATTTTTAGATCTTTAATGAAGGTAACTTTATCGCCACTTTCCAATACAACGCCATTCACGTCCTTAACACGCGCGGCTTCTCTTTCTAAACGCTCTTCTTCTGGGTTCCATTCGTAGGCGCACTCAGGGCAGATTAGGTTGTTTTGGTCTGGGTAAACATATTCAGATTGGCATTGCGGGCAAGGAGGTAGAGACATACGTTAATACTTAATTTAAATAGAATTTGTTCCATTTTAATGGCTCTTGTCAGGCTTAGCGAGCATAAATCTAACAAGTTTTACGGAGAGCTCATTGTCTTTAAAAAAAGAGCAGCACCTAAAACGAACAAACACAGCCGCTAAGCTGTGTTTGTTTAAAGGTTTGAAAAGCGGAACGGCTTAACGTTCGACTTTTGGTGAGTAAATCGAGTAAGCGGTAATTTGCCCTGCCACGATTGCCGAGAACATGAATAACGCCGATAAACCAATACTCGGGATAGGCAAAATCGATTGTTCAAACACCGACTGGCTGGCACTCACTAATACTCGGCTACCCGGAACCAAGATGATGATCCCTTGCACGATATAAATAGAACCCGTGAGCTCCATCTTCTTGGCAATCCAAGTTCCGTACAAAGTAATAAGAACCGTCGTCACCCAAGTGCCGACAACCCAACCACTATCAAAACCTAGATAGAATGGGCCCCACATACCGAGAACGGCAACTGGCAAACCAAGTAAGATGTCTTTAGGGCGAGCATTGAACATCACACCGATAGACACAGAGATCAGCACCAAGCCAGATATGTGCATCCACATCGGTACCGCGTTGGTATAGTCGATGGAGACCGCTTGTCCCCATATCGCTTCACCGATGTTGAGCCCCATGATAATCCCGACAAACAGCTTAATCAGGGTTAAGGCGCTCTGCCCTAGCAAGCTGGTACCAGAAACCAAGTCATTAAACGCCAAACATTCTAATGCGTTAGCTATGGATAACCCGGGGACAAACAAGACAATCGAGGCGATACACAACGCCCACACCGGAATCGGCAACCCTGTGCTCGCCAGAAACGCCACGAAGATACCGGTTAGCAGTGCCGAGATGAACTCAACCGCGATAGCACGACGTGAATGAAGAACTTGCTGACATACCCACACCATCAAACCCAATAACGCAGAAAAGCCCACCGCTTCCAACGTACTGCCCACCAGCATCAAATAAGCAGGCGGAATACCCATATTGGCAAGTGCAGTCACGAATTTAGAGTAACCGACAGGCTCTGGTACAGGCTCACTACTCGGTTGGTTAATACGAATGATCGTATTGGCCAACAAACTCAGATTAATCGACGCAGGCTTTAGACGCTTTAGAATCACAGCGTTGTTATCGTCTGGAAACTGATAATTAATCGCGGTTGGCGTTGCTTGGATCATCACATCCACACCATGCTTTTTAGCATAATATTGTGTATATTTTTCAAGCTTATACGGAGCGCAACCACTGCGGTGAAGAGTATCACCAATTTCAACAATTTTGTTAATTCGGAACTGAGAAGGCATGGGTATTTTAGGGGAGACAAAATGTGCGGCAAATGTACCAAACGACAGACGGAATGACGAGGCTTTTGCGTGAATTATCAACTGAACTCGTTACTTTTTTCTGCAAAGGCTTAGAAGTCTCTATAACTCTACTCATTTTGGATTAGTTTACTGAATGTTTTGACCGACTAATAAGTTAAATTTATGCATTCAGATTGTTATTAATGGACGCCAAAACACGATTAAAAATCAGTTTATGTTAACACTCCAAATTCCTTAATTTGTATGGGTTTTATGACAAGCTAACACCAACAAACTGGTTTATAAATCAAACCGAATTTGTCACAGAAATAGCGGGGGATTTTCCATTGTTTCTCGCCCTCCGTTTAACGAGAGTTCAGTCACATTTTATTCACTCTTAAAACGCCGAACATGATTGAAAAACTAGCGGAGTGGTGGTTATGCGAGCACTTAGAATAAAAATGAAAGAAAAAGGTTTCGTTTTCAGTTAGATGTGGCATTATCACTCTCGTTAAGACGATGTGCGTACATCGTATAATGGCTATTACCTCAGCCTTCCAAGCTGATGATGCGGGTTCGATTC